>NZ_JBEXHL010000057.1:0-38953 GCF_040607795.1 Amycolatopsis sp. NPDC005232
CAACACCCCGCGCCGCGACACCACCTGTCTGTGCTGTTGGGTGCGCTCAACGCACCGAACGCCACATTGGGTGCGCTCAACGCAACCAACGCCACATTGGGGTGTCAGTGCGCGGGGTGACGGGTCAGGCGTCCGGGTCGTCGGTGGGCCGCTTGCGCTGCTGCTCGCCGAGCTTGCGCAGGAAGTCGGGGTCGTCGTCGGGCGCGAGGGTGGGCCGCCGATCGGGCACGCCGATGCGTTGCGCGCCGAAGGCCCGCCACAACAGAACGGCGATGGTGATCGCGCCCACCGCTGCGAGCAGAGCAATCATGCCCGGTCCTTCCGTCGTGCAAGGCCTTGCCGGTTCCCCACGTTACCAATCCGGCCAGAAGAAGGCGGGTGCTCAACCGGGCGTGACCACGTCTCGCAACCGTTCCCGCCGTGACTGTGGTCGGATTGGTAACCAACCGCACAGTAGCCCGAAATCGGCGAGGCGGCCCGAACCCCGGGTACGACGAAGGGTCGTGACCGGTAAGAGGTGCGGGAAGTCACCTCTTACCACTCACGACCCTCTCGTCGCGGTGGTTCAGGCCTTGCGGGCCGGTTCGCTCGCGTCGGTGGTGAGCTCGGCGAGGAGCTCGTTCACCTCGGACTCGCGGAACCTGCGGTGCCCGCCCGGGGTCCGGATCGAGCCGATCCGGCCGGCCGTGGCCCACCGGGTGACCGTCTTCGGGTCCACCCGGAACAAGGCGGCCACCTCTCCCGGGGTGAGCAACCTTCCGCCCATCGTCGCGGTCATTTTCCGCCTCCTTAACGACCTACTTGCTATACCGGAGGCATCGGGCCTTTCGCCCGTCGCGCCGGGGTAGCCAACGCGGCAATCGTGGCACTTCACCCGTCGGGTACTCGAACGGTTGTCCTTGAGTAAAGAGCCCTTAAAGTGCAAAAGGGACATAACCTCTGGCGTCCTCCCGTGTGTGAAGTCCTTGTTCAAATGGCTCTGACCAGGAGGTTTTCTTCTGCGGAGCGGCGGCCTCAGGTAAAGACGCGCCAAAGGGGCATCGCGGGCGATAGCGGCCATCGGCGACGTTGTGACGCAGTAGACACTCTGTCCGTTGATCCGGGCGTCTTACCTTCCCTGCAGCCGGCGCGGGCCGCGAAGCATAATGAGCCGGTGGATCAGCTGGACCGGAAGATCATCGCGGCGTTGCGGGTCAACGGCCGGGCCACCTACGCCGACCTCGGCCGTTCCGTCGGTTTGTCGGCCTCGTCGGTGCACGAGCGAGTGGGCAAGCTCGAGGCCGCGGGGGTGATCACCGGCTACCACGCGATGGTGGACCCGGGCACCGTCGGCCTGGGCGTCACGGCGCTGGTGGGCATCCACCCGACGGACACCGCCACCGACGAGGACGTGGCCACCGCGCTCGGCGAGCTCGCCGAGGTGGAGAGCTGCTACGCCGTGGCCGGCGACGAGGCGTTCGTGGTGAAAGTGCGCGTGTCGACCGTCGACGAGTTGGAGCACACGCTCGGGCGGCTGCGGCGCATTCCGGGCGTCGGGCGCACGAACACGACGGTGGTGCTCTCGACCCGCTTCGAGGGCCGTCCGAACAACGCGGGCCTGGACGAAGAGGCCGAGAACAAGGCGTAGCCTCCTTTGATGTGAGCGAATCGCCGGAACCCGAATCGCCGGAAAACCTGCCTCGTGACCTGACGCTGTACCTCGTCGCGCGCTTCGCGCTGGTGGCCGTGGTCGCCTGGGTGCTGTCGCTGGTCGGGGTGCCGCTGCTGGTGGCCCTCCTTATCGGGCTCGTCGTGGGCCTGCCGCTGGGTCTGCTGCTCTTCCGCAAGCTCAACGCGCGCGTGACGGCCGGGCTGGCCAAGCGCAACGAGTCGCGGGCTCGCGCGCGGGCGGCCCTGCGCGCCCAGCTGCGCGGTGACCTCCCGTCGAACCCGGGCGACGAGGCCGCGTGAGCCGGCTCCACAACCGGGCCTGGGTGCGTGAGGCCGTCCGCATCATCGAGGCCGACGCGAACCGCAGTGCCGACACCCACCTGCACGTGTTCCCGCTGCCCCAGGAATGGGGCGTCGACCTGTACCTGAAGGACGAGTCCGTGCACCCCACGGGCTCGCTCAAGCACCGGCTGGCCCGGTCGCTGCTGCTCTACGGCCTCGTCAACGGCCAGATCGGCCCGGACACCACGCTCATCGAGGCCTCCAGCGGCTCGACGGCGGTGTCCGAGGCGTACTTCGCGCGCATGCTGGGGCTCAAGTTCGTGACCGTGGTGCCGCGGCGCACGAGCAAGGAGAAGATCGCCCTCATCGAGTTCTACGGCGGCGAGTGCCACTACGTCGACCGCGCCCCGGACATGTACTCGGAGGCCGAACGCCTCGCGGCCGAGTGCGGCGGGCACTACCTCGACCAGTTCACCTACGCCGAGCGGGCGACCGACTGGCGCGGCAACAACAACATCGCGGAATCGGTGTTCGCACAGATGCGCGCCGAGCGGCATCCGGTGCCGTCGTGGATCGTCGTCGGCGCCGGGACGGGCGGCACGAGCGCGACGTTCGGGCGGTACGTGCGGTACAAGCGCCATACGACCAAGATCGCCGTGGTGGATCCGGAGAACTCGTCCTTCTTCAGTGCCTGGGAAACCGGGGCGCTGGACTACTCGACGGGGATGCCGTCGCGGATCGAGGGGATCGGCCGGCCGCGGGTGGAGCCGTCGTTCGTGCCCGGGGTGATCGACGAGATGTTCTCGGTGCCGGATGCCGGGTCGCTTGCCGCCATCCGGTTGTTGCGGGACCACACGGGGCACTGGGCCGGTGGGTCTACGGGAACGAACCTGTACGGCGCGTTTTTGCTGATCTCGCGGATGATCGCCGAGGGGCAGGCCGGGTCTGTCGTCACGTTGTTGTGTGACGGTGGGGATCGGTATGCGAACACGTACTACTCGGATGAGTGGTTGGCGGAGCAGGATCTCGATATCGCGCCGTATCGGGCGAAGTTCGATGAGTTTCTGTTGACCGGTCGATTTGAGGGGTAGGTCCGGTCCTCTGGTTCTTCGGTCCTCGCAGGGCCGTGTTGCGTGGGGTGTGGCTAGAACGCCAGGGCCACCGCGCTGAGGACCGCCCAGGCGAGCATGGCCAGGCCCGTGTCGCGTAGGGCCGGGATGAGTTCGCGGCCCACCTTGCCGCCGCCGACCGCGCGGACGGACTTGAGCAGCATGGGGGCCGTGACCAAGGCGATGAGCAGCAGCGGGTGCCAGATGCCGAGGACGACGGTGAGCACGTACGGCACCGTCACCAGTGCGAGGTACAAGCGGCGCGTGCCGCCGTCGCCGAGGCGGGTGGCGAGGGTGCGTTTGCCCGACTCGATGTCGGTGGGGATGTCGCGGAGGTTGTTGGCCGTCAGCACCGCCGTGGAGAAGCAGCCGACCGCGACAGCGCAGCCCAGGCCGGCCCAGCTGACGCGCCCGGCCTGCACGTAGACGGTCCCCAGCACGCCGGCGAGGCCGAAGAAGACGAAGACGGCGATCTCGCCGAAGCCGTAGTAGCCGTACGGCTTCTTGCCGCCCGTGTAGAACCACGCGCCGAGGATGCAGACGCCGCCCATGATCAGCAGCCACCAGAAGCCGGTGAGGGCCACGAGCAGCAGGCCCAGCACGCCGGCCAGGCCCAGACACGCCAGCGCCGCCGCGAGGACGGCCTTCGGGGCGGCCGTGCCGGAGCCGACGAGGCGCAGCGGGCCGACGCGGTTCTCGTCGGTGCCGCGCACGCCGTCGGAGTAGTCGTTGGCGTAGTTCACGCCGATGATCAGAGCGAGCGCGACCAGCAGCGCGAGCACCGAACGCCACCACGAGAACGCGTCCAGCGCGATCGCCGCCCCGATGCCCGCGACCACCGGCGCGATCGCGTTGGGCAGCGTCCGCGGGCGGGCGCCTTCGATCCACTCACTCACTGTCGCCATGGTCGTTATTCAACGCCATGCGATCTTCACCCGATCAGGAACCCGTGACCTGCCACGTGAGGGTCCCGCTGCTGTTCGGCTCGTCGGCCGACGCGGCGCCCGCGCCGATGACCAACCCCACCGCAAGAGCCACGACCGCCACGGCAGCCTTCGTCCACCTCGTCATACCCCGAGGCAACCGTGATCACTGGCACCCTGTCAACGATCCGGCGGGATTTCACGCCGTCCGGAGGTCGAACAGGGCTTTGACGGCTGCCCGGTCGATCTTCCCGGGGCCCCGCAACGGCAATTCGGCCGTGAACTCGACCTGCTTCGGCGTCGCCGCGGCGCCCAGTTCCTCGCGGACGACGGCGCGGAGCGTTTCGCCCGCGACCGTTCCCTCCGCGACCACCAACGCGACCACCGCTTCACCCCACTGGGGGTCCGGGATCCCGACCACGCAGACGTCGCGCACGCCCTTGATCGCACCGAGCACCCGCTCCACCGACCCCGCCGACACCTTCACGCCGCCGGTGTTGATCACGTCGTCCGCGCGGCCGAGGACCTCGACGCGGCCGTCGTCGAGCAGCCGCCCGCGGTCGGACGTGCGGAACCAGCCGTCCTGGAACGACTCCTCGGTGAGCGAAGGCGCGAGCCGGTAACCGTGGGCCAGCACCGGCCCGGAGATCCGCAGCCGCTCGTCGGCGTCCGGCTCGACGCGCACCCCGTCGAGCGGCACCCCGTCGTAGACGCAGCCACTCGCGGTCTCGCTCATGCCGTACGCGGGAACGATCCGCACCCCGGCCTCGACAGCCCGCGTACGCAGCTTCGCCGACGTCGCCGCAGCGCCCAGCACGATCCCGTCGAACGCGCGGGCCGCGGACAGCCCGGCTCCGCCGTCGTCGAGCAGCCGGACGAGCTGTGTCGGCACCAGCGCCGTGTACCGCGGCCCGTCCTCGGCCAGCACCGGCGCGGCGGCGGCGGCGAACTCGTCCGGCCGGAAGCCCGCCCCGGTCAGGAACGTGGCTTTCGTGCCCGCCAGCCGCGCGCGGACCAGTACCTGCAGGCCGCCGATGTAGTGCGCCGGCGTGGCGAGCAGCCAGTGACCCGCCCCGCCGAGCCGCGCGTGCGTGGCAGTGGCCGACGACGTCAGCGCGCCCGGCGAGAGCAGCACGCCCTTCGGCGCGCCCGTCGACCCGGACGTGGCGATGATCACGGCCGTGTCCGGTTCGGTCGGCGTGTCCGGCGCCATCGCCTCGAGCACGCCGGGCGCCGCCGGGTCGGCCGAGGACAGCGGCAGCACGGTATCGCCGCCGTCCAGCGCCGCCGCCACGGCCGTGTCCAGGGCGGACACCGCTTCGGCGCTCCCGTCGAGCCACACCACACGCACAAGGTCTCCCGGTGGATCAGTAGTAGTACGGGACGTCGGACCAATCCGGGTCCCGCTTCTGCAGGAACGCGTCGCGGCCTTCCACGGCTTCGTCCTGCATGTACGCCAGCCGCGTGGTCTCGCCTGCGAAGAGCTGCTGGCCGACGAGGCCGTCGTCGATCGCGTTGAACGCGTACTTCAGCATGCGCTGAGCCGTCGGGGATTTGCCGACGATGGCCCAGCCCCACTCCAGCGCCACCTTCTCCAGATCGGCGTGGGGGACGACCTCGTTCACCGCGCCCATGTGGTGCATCTGCTCGGCGGTGTAGTCGCGGCCGAGGAAGAAGATCTCGCGCGCGAACTTCTGCCCGACCTGGCGCGCGAGGTAGGCGGAGCCGTAGCCCGCGTCGAACGAGCCGACGTCGGCGTCGGTCTGCTTGAAACGCGCGTGCTCGGCGGAGGCGAGCGTGAGATCGCACACGACGTGCAGCGAGTGCCCACCGCCCGCGGCCCAGCCCGGAACGACCGCGACCACCGGTTTCGGCATGAACCGGATCAAGCGCTGGACCTCGAGGATGTGCAGCCGGCCGGCGCGCGCGGGGTCGACCGTGTCGGAGGTCTCCCCACTCGCGTACTGATACCCGGAGCGTCCGCGAATACGCTGGTCACCGCCGGAACAGAACGCCCAGCCGCCGTCCTTGGGCGACGGCCCGTTGCCGGTGAGCAGGACGCAGCCGACGTCGGAGCTCATCCGGGCGTGATCGAGGGCGCGGTAGAGCTCGTCGACCGTGTGCGGGCGGAAGGCGTTGCGGACCTCCGGACGGTCGAACGCGACGCGGACCACCCGTTTGCCGGAGCGGCTCTCGGCAGAGCGGTGGTAGGTGATGTCGGTGAAGGCGAAACCTTCGACCTCGGTCCACGCGGCGGGGTCGAACAGCTCGGAAACTCGGGCGTCATCCACGTTTGGGAGAATAGGACCTGTGGACATCTCTGCTGTGCCTGATGCCGCCTCCGCGGGAGGTAGCGCGTCTGTGGGCGACCTACCCGGAGCCTGCCGGTGAACCCCTCCACCGCGCAGGCCAGGGTCATCGTCGACGAACTGGTCCGCAACACCGTGTCCCACGTCGTCCTCTGTCCGGGCTCGCGTAACGCGCCGCTGTCGATCGCGCTCTACGACGCGGCCGCGGCCGGCCGCCTCAAGCTCCACGTGCGCATCGACGAGCGCGGCGCCGCGTTCCTCGCGCTCGGCATCGCCGCGCGCACGGGCCGGCCGTCGGCAGTGGTCTGCACCTCCGGCACGGCGGCCGCGAACTTCCACCCGGCCGTGCTCGAGGCCGACCGCGCGGGCGTGCCGCTGATCGTGCTCACGGCCGACCGGCCGCCCGAGCTGCGTTCCGCCGGTGCCAGCCAGGTGATCGACCAGTACCAGCTCTACGGCGACGCCGTGCGCTACTTCGACGAGCTGGCCGTCGCCGAGCGGCGCGCCGGCCAGAACTCCTACTGGCGCAGCCAGATCTGCCGCGCGTGGAACGCCGCCTACGGCGAGTGGCGCAGCGGCCCGGTGCACCTGAACATCCCGTTCCGCGAGCCGCTGGTGCCGGACCTCGACGATGACGGTGAGTGGTACGAGTCCACCGAAGGCCGTGCCGACGGCGAACGCTGGACCGAGCTCCCCGACTTCGGCGCCCTGCCGTCCTTTGTGGTCCCCTCGGCCCGCCACGGCCTCGTGATCGCGTGCGACACCGGTGTGCAGGCGGCCAGCGAGTGGGCCGAGCAGCACGGCTGGCCGGTGGTTTCGGAGACCGGTGGTTTGGGCCTGTCCGGCTCCACGGCCATCTCGTCGGGCGCGTGGCTGCTGGGCGTCGAGGAGTTCATCTCACGGCACAAGCCGGAGCAGGTCCTGTGCCTCGGCCGGCCGACGGTGTTCCGGCAGGTCCAGAACGTGCTCTCGGACCCCGCGGTGGAAGTTCTGCTGGTCCGCCCCGACTCCGACTGGCCCGCGCCGGCGCACAACGTCCGCCAGGTCGGCCAGTGGTTCGCCGAGCCCACGAAGCCCGCGGACCCGGAGTGGCTCGCCGGCTGGCAACGCGCCGACGCGGCTGCTGCCGCGGCCGTTTCTCTCGCTCTGGCCGAGGAGCCGTGGCCCAGCGGGTTGAGCGTCGCTTCGGAGCTGGTGGACGCCCTGCCGCAGGGTGCTCTTCTGGTGGTGGGTTCGTCGAACCCGACCCGCGATGTCGCGCTGGCCGGGACCCTGCGTCCCGACGTGCTCGTCCACCGCAACCGCGGCGTCGCCGGCATCGACGGCACGGTCTCCACGGCCATCGGTGCGGCCACCGTGCACCGCGCGCCTTCGTACGCTTTGCTGGGCGATCTGACTTTCTTGCACGACGCTTCCGGCCTGCTGACCGGTCCCGCCGAGCAACGTCCGGACCTCACCATCGTCGTCCTCAACGACGACGGCGGCGGGATCTTCTCGCTGCTGGAACAGGGCGCACCCGAGCACGCGGACAGCTTCGAGCGAGTGTTCGGCACTCCCCACGGCGCCGACCTGGGCGCGTTGTGCGCGGGCTACCGGGTGCCGCACGTGGTGGCCACTTCGGTGTCGGAGTTCCGCGCCGCGTTGAAGCCCGCGTCGGGCCTGCGGGTCGTCGAGGTGCGCGTGGACCGCTCGCGCCACCGCGACCTGCACGCCCGCTTGCGCAAGGCCGTGGCTTCGGCCGTCGGCAACGGCTGAGGTTCAATCCAGCGCGGTCCGCCACGCGTCCTGGTGGGCGTCGAGGTAGTCCGCGGTCGCGAGCCAGTAGGGGCCGTCCTCACGCCAGATGCGCGACCACGGCTGCGCTGCGGCGTTCGCCCGCAGGAAGCTGTGCATCGCGCGGGCGCGGCGGCCGAGCGCGGCCGGAAGCTCGGCTCGTTGGCGCTCGTCGAGGCCGTAGCCGTCGGTGAACGCGCGCAGGCGGGCGGTGGATTCCGCGACCAGCCGGTCGGCGCGCAGGTCCGCCGCGGTCTGCGCGGTGTAGGCGAGGTCCCACACCGTCGACGCCGGCGCCGCGCAGTCCCAGTCGATCAGCACCCATCCACGCTCGGCGCGCACGATGTTCCACGGTGCCACATCGTTGTGGCACAGGAGTTCTTCGCGATCGGGCGGGATGAGCCGCTGCCAGGCCGCGCCCGGCGGCGGGACGAATCCGGCCAGCGCGTGGTGCAGCTCGGCCAGCGTCCGGCCGAGGTCGCGCAGGTCGCCGGGGGAGAACGGGCCGCCCACCTCGCCCGGCACGAACTCCAGCACCTGCCGGCCGCGCTCATCGCGCCCGAGTGGCCTCGGCGCCGCGCGGAACCCGACCGAACGCAGGTGCGCCAGCACCGCGTCCACGGCTTCGGTCCACGGCCCGGCCGGGCGCCGCACCGTGGCACCGACGCGGACGACGCCGCTCGTCACGTTCCCGACCAGTGGTTCTTCCGTCACACGATCGAGAATCGCCCCTTCGTCAAGTGATTACCTCCCGGAGTCCCAGCGGGTAAGAACCTCCCAACGGACGTACCTCGCAACTCGAACCCTGGCTACGTTCGAGCGCGTTGATCACCGTCTGGGAGGAAACGCCATGCGTGGAAGAGGTCGGGCCGGGCTCGGGTTGGTCGCGGCGGGAGTGGTGTCGGTGCTGGTCGCGGGGGTGGCGTCGGCCGCGCCGCAGCCGGGGGCGCCGGGGGTGGGTGATCCGTACTACCCCAACGCCGGCAACGGCGGCACCGACGTCTTGCACTACGACATCCGCCTGACCTACCAGCCGGACACCGACCGGCTGGCGGGCACGACGACGCTGCTGCTCACCGCGACGCAGGACCTGTCGCGGTTCGACCTCGACTTCGCGCTCAAGGCCAAGAGCGTGCTGGTCGGCAACGAGGCCGCGACCTTCGCCAACCAGAACGGCAACGGCGAGCTCGTCATCACCCCCGCGCACCCGCTGCTCAAGGGCCAGACCACCACCGTCGTCGTCGCCTACGACGACACGCCGTCCACCGAGGCTGTCGACGGGCTGCACGGCTGGAAGCACGGCGCGTTCGGCGCGCTGGGCGTCGACGAGCCGCAGAGCGCGCAGTGGTGGTTCCCCTCGAATGACCACCCCACGGACAAGGCGACCTACGACGTGAGCATCGAGGCGCCGGACGGCAACGCGGCCATCACGAACGGGACTCTCGTGCGCAAGACCCAGTCGCGCGCCGGCTGGACGCGGTGGAACTGGCGCAGCACGAAGCCGCAGGCCACCTACCTGACGTCGTTCGTCGTGGGCAAGTACGAGGTGAACCAGTCGACGACGCCGGACGGCAAGCCGTTCATCACCGCGTACGGCTCCGACCTCGGCGACTCCCTCTACGCGGCCAAGGCGAGCGTCGAGCGGACGCCGGAGATCGACGCGTTCCTGGCCACGCAGTTCGGGCCGTTCCCGTTCGAGGCCGAGGGTGGCGTGGTCACCAGCGGCATCACGTTCTCGCTCGAGAACCAGACCCGCCCGACCTATGGGCTGAAAAACTTCCTCAACGGTTCCAACACCACGCTCATCGCCCACGAGAACGCCCACCAGTGGTTCGGCGACAACGTCTCGCTCGGCAAGTGGAGCGACATCTGGCTCAACGAGGGCTTCGCGTCCTACGCCGAATACCTCTGGTCCGAACACGAGGGCGAGGGCACCACGGCCGAGCTCGCCCAGTACGCCTACGACTCCTACGCCGCCGACGACGCGTTCTGGCAGGTCCTGCCCGGCGACCCGGGCGAGGAGAACCAGTTCGACGGCGCCGTCTACGACCGCGGTGCGATGGCCCTGCAGGCCCTGCGCACCACCGTCGGGGACGACGCGTTCTTCGCCATCCTGCAGAAGTGGCAGGCCACGAAGGCCGGCGGCCACGGCGTGATCCCGGAGTTCGAGGCGCTGGCCGAGCAGGTGTCGGGCAAGCCGCTGCAGGCGTTGTTCCAGACGTGGCTGTACGCGTTGGGCAAGCCGGCCGTCGGTCCGAACGGCGCTGCCGCTCGGGTTGCGCGGGCGGGCCACGCTCTGGTCAAGCCGAAGTCCTACGACCAGATCCGGGCCAACCACCGCATGCTCGCCGCCGCGGGAGAACGGTGAGGCACTACTGTGCCGATCGTTACCAATCCGACCACAGTCACGGCCGAATGGCTTCGTAGCAACGGTCACGTGCCGAGTGGGGGTCGGCCTACTTTTGGCCGGATTGGTAACCTCGCGACGTGACGGTCAGGCGTGAGCGGGCGAGGCGCATCGGGTGGTTCGCCGTCCTCGGTGTCGCCTCGCTCCTCACCGTGATGTGCGTGAGCCTGCTCTTCGCGGCGATCCGCAACGACAACGCCATCGAGTCCCACCTCGGCACGGCCACGGCCACCGTCGAGTCGGTGAACTTCGACCGCACGATCATCCAGTTCCAGAGCCCGGACGGCATCGTCCACAGCCCGGCCAACGGCGTTCTCTACCCGTCCGGCCTCATGGCGGGCCAGCTCGTGGCCATCGAGTACGACGTCACGAACCCCGACCGCACCGCCCGCGTCGCCGGCCGCACCGCGACGCTCACCCTCCTGCCTCTGGGCACGACGATTCTGTTCACCTGGCTGGTCGCGGGCCCGCTGATGTGGTGGCTGCGCCGCCTCATCAAGCGCGACCGGGCCGCTCGGGCGGCTGCCGAGGTGCCGGAGGTCCCGGTCGCCTGACCCGCGAGGTCGTCTTGGTCTGCGGCGCTGACCCTCTCGCTGCGACGTGGTTGTGGCGGCTCCGCCGAGGCGCGCGGGGTTGGCTTCGTGTTCACCCGGCGCCGGATTCGCCGCGACGTGATCGCTACGCGGACTGATCGAGCGCAGCGTTCAGGCGACCGAGACCCGGCCGCCCGAACGCCGGATCAGGTCGTGGCGACCGTCGCCGTCTCCTGCCACCAGCTCAGGACCTCGTCCGCGACCCCCGGGGCGGCCACGAGCAGGCCGTCCGTCGGCAGCGTCGTGTCTTCGCCGTGCTTGTCCAGAACCACCGCGCCGGCCTCGATGGCCATGGCGACGGAGCCCGCGACGTCCCATTCGTGGTAGCTGTGCAGCACCGCGGCGGCCGCGTGGCCCAGCGCGACCTGCGCGATCGACAGCGCGGCCGAGCCCAGCACCCGCACGCCCGCGTGGGCGGCCGCCGCGCGCTCTATGAAGCCGCCCATCCCCGGCCACGGCCCCTTGCGCGCGAGCTCGGTGCAGACGATGGCGCCGGCCGTCACGCGGCGGTCGACGAGCCGGATGGGTTTGCCGTTGGCGCGGGCACCGCGGCCGCGGGCGGCGGCGTAGATCTGGGCGCGGTACGGGTCGGCGACCACCCCCACCACCGGCCCGGACGCGTCGATCAGTGCGAGGCTGTAGGCGCACCAGGGCACGCCGGCGACGTAGTTGGCGGTGCCGTCGACGGAGTCCACGACCCAGCGGTACTCGGCCACGTCGGCGCCGTGGTCGGCGCCGAACTCGTGGCCGACCACGGGTATGCCGGGGAACTCGGCCGTCAGCACCCGGCGGGTGTGGCGCTCGAGGATGCGGTCGGTGTCGGTGACCCAGTCGAACGGGGAGTCCAGGGTCGAGGGGTGGGCTCCGCGGCCCGCCGTCGCGGTGATCACGTCGGTGGCGTCGTTGGCCAGCCGGCCGGCCACCTCGAGAGCCCTCGAGAGCAGCCCCGGCTCCACGGGCTGCGACGGCCTGGAGGACAAGAGGGTCATGCCTGCTTAGTCTGGGCCGTCCTGGTTTCCGGGACACGACCTTGAGGTGACATGTCGTGGCGAATCTGTTGACGGACTGTGTTCGGAAGCCAACGCTTCGGAGTGTTCGAACACCGTTGGCCGAGCTGTCACGAAGGATTGGTCCGGGTCGCACACACCGGTGCGACAGTGGCCGGGTGCGAGTCGCCATAGTCACCGAAAGTTTCCTGCCCCAGGTGAACGGCGTGACGAACTCTGTGCTGCGGGTCGTCGAGCACCTGGTCGACCGCGCCCACGACGTGCTCGTGGTGGCGCCGGGACCGGGGCCCGAGTCCTACCGCGGCGCACCGGTCGTCCGCATCCCCGCGCTGGACGTGCCCGGCGTGCACTCCCTGCCGATCGGCCTGCCGACGCGCACCGTGCTCACGGCACTCAGCGGCTTCCGCCCGGACGTGGTGCACCTGGCCTCGCCCTTCGTGGTGGGCGCGCGCGGCCTGGCCGCGGCGCGGCGCCTGCGGGTGCCGTCGATCGCCGTGTACCAGACCGACATCGCGGGCTTCGCCACGTCGTACGGCTTCGGCATCGGCGCGCGCGCCGCCTGGCGCTGGGTGCGCCGCGTGCACTCGCGGGCCGACCGGACGCTCGCTCCGTCCTCCGACTCCGTCGAGCAGCTGCGGCTGCACGGCGTGCCCCGCGTGCACCGCTGGGCGCGCGGCGTGGACATCGACCGCTTCTCGCCGTCGCACGCCGACCCCGCGCTGCGGGCCGAGCTGGCGCCCAACGGCGAGCTGCTCGTGGGCTTCGTCGGGCGGCTGGCGCCGGAGAAGGAAGTCGACCGGCTGGTGTCGCTGGCCGGCGTGCCCGGCATCCGCGTGGTCGTGGTCGGCGACGGCCCGGAGCTGCCCTCCCTGCGCGAACGCCTCCCCGGCGCCGCCTTCCTCGGCGCGAGGTACGGCGACGAGCTGTCGGTGGCCTACGCGAGCCTCGACGTGTTCGTCCACACGGGACCGCACGAGACGTTCTGCCAGGCCGTCCAGGAAGCCATGGCCTCCGGCCTGCCGGTGCTCGCCCCGGACGCGGGCGGCCCGAAGGACCTCGTCCTGCCCGGCCGCACGGGGTACCTGCTGCCCGCCGACCGCGACGAGTTCGGCCGCGCGCTCGTCGAGCGCATCGACGACCTGCGCGACGCCGCCCTGCGGGCGCGGCTGGGGGAGAAGGCTCGGAAGGTCGTGCTGGGCCGGACGTGGCCCGCGGTCTGCCGGGAGCTGGTGGGTCACTACGAGGCCGTGCAGGACCGGGCCGCGCGCGCGGCCTGAGCGATGCACATCGTCCAGCTGGCGAACTTCTACGGGCCGCGCTCGGGAGGGCTGCGGACTGCCCTGCACCACCTCGGCGCGGGCTACGTCGCCAGCGGGCACCGCGTGACCCTCGTCGTGCCGGGCACCCGGTATGCCGTGGAGACGCTGCCCACGGGCGTGCGGCGGTACTCGCTGCCGGCACCTCGGATCCCCGGCACGGGCGGTTACCGGGCGGTCGACCCGCATCGCGTGCGGTCTGTGCTGCGGCGGCTTGCGCCGGATCGCCTGGAGGTCTCGGACCGGCTGACGCTGCGCGGGATGGGCACGTGGGCTCGCCGCAACGGTGTTCCCAGCACGGTGATTTCCCACGAGCGTCTCGATCGTCTGCTGGAGCAGTTTCTTCTGCCACGGCCGGTTGCGCGCGGTGTCGCCGACGTCGCCAACCGCCGGATGGCCGCCAGCTACGACACGGTCGTGTGCACCACCGCCTTCGCCCGCGCCGAGTTCGACCGGATCTCCGCGCCCAACGTCCGCCGGGTCCCCCTGGGTGTCGACTTGGCGACCTTCGCGCCCTCGATGCGCTCGGACTCGTGGCGGCATTCGCTGGCCAGTGGCGCGGATGCCCTGCTGGTCCACTGTGGACGCTTGTCTCCCGAGAAACACGTGGAGCGCAGCGTCGACACGGTCGCCGAGCTGACGGAGTCCGGCGCCCGCGTGCGCCTGGTGATCGCCGGCGACGGGCCTCGAAGACGCGCGCTGGAACGCCGCGCCCGCGGCCTCCCCGTGACGTTCCTGGGATTCCTCTCCGGCCGCGACGAGGTCGCTCGCTTACTGGCCACCGCCGACGTCTCGCTCGCCCCGGGCCCGCACGAGACGTTCGGGCTGGCCGCCCTCGAAGCCCTCGCCTCCGGCACCCCCGTGGTGGTCTCCGCGTCGTCCGCCCTGCGCGAAATCGTCCGCCCCGGCTGCGGCGCCGCCGTCGACGACCACGCCCCCGCCTTCGCCACCGCGGTCACCGGGCTCTTGGACAGCCCCGAAGACCTCCGCCGCGCCGCCGCCCGCGCCCGCGCCGAGGAATTCGCCTGGCCCGAGTCGGTGCGGGGCATGCTCGCTGCCCTCGGCTGACGTTGGTTGGCTTTGGCTGGCTTTGGCCGAGCCGCGACCGGCCCCTCCGCACCGTGCGACGACCACGAGGGGACCGTTCACGCCGGTCGCTGGGCGCGAGCGGTCCGATCGCGAACGGTCCAGTCGCGCCAACCCCTGGCTGCGCGAGTGGACCTTTAGTGCCGCTGGCAGGCTGCGAGGGGGCCGTTCGTGTCGTGCCGCGCTGGTGGGGCGAGTGGACCGTTCGCGCCGCTCGCAGCCCGCGAAGGGACCGTTCGTGCCGTCGCGGACGTGCGAGGGGACCGCTCGCGCAGAGTCAACCGCCGCGACCGGACGCCGCCGCCGTGACCCCAGATCGCCCCAAGCCCACCCCGGACGCCCGACCCCACCCCAGACGCCCCAGCCCACCTGACCAGCGCCTCAGCCACCCTCAGAGGGTGAGCTGTCCGTGAGTGTCTAGATTCGAGGCATGCCCCGCGCCAGTCTGGACAAGGATCCGCACGAAGTCGCCGCGATGTTCGACGGCGTGGCGTCCGGTTATGACCGGGCGAACTCGTTCATGACGTTCGGGTTCGACCGGCGGTGGAGGACCACCACGGCGCGGGTGCTGGACGCCAAGCCGAGTGAGAAGGTGCTCGACCTAGCGGCTGGGACGGGCGTGTCGACGGTCGAGTACGCGCGTGGCGGGGCGTGGTGCGTGGCGGCCGACTTCTCGGTCGGCATGTTGCGCGCGGGGCTGCACCGGAAGGTGCCGATGGTCGCGGCGGATGCGTTGCACCTGCCGTTCAAAACCCACACCTTCGACGCCGTCACGATCTCCCTCGCGTTGAGGAACTTCGTCGACACCAAGGCCGCGCTCACCGAAATACTCCGTGTGGTCAAGCCAGGGGGCCGGCTGGTCATCTGTGAGGTGTCGACGCCCACGTTCGCGCCCATCCGGTTCTTCTACCGGCGCTTCGTCCTGAAGCTGCTCACGTGGGTCGGCAGCCGCTCGTCGACGAACCCCGAGGCCTACTCCTACCTGGCCGAATCGATGCTCGCGTGGCCCGACCAGCGGGCGCTCGGCGAGATCATCGCGAGCGCCGGCTGGACGGAAGTGGAGTGGCTGAACCTCACATTCGGCGTCGTCGCCATTCACCGCGCGAAGAAGCCCTCCGTAGACTCGTGACATGACGATCTCCCGCCGCAGCCCGGACCACGACGCCGAAGTGATCGTGGTCGGCGCCGGACCGGCCGGTGCCACCGCGGCCACGTACCTCGCGCGCGCGGGAGTCGACGTGCTGCTGCTGGAGAAGACCGAGTTCCCGCGCGAGAAGGTCTGCGGCGACGGCCTCACGCCCCGCGGCGTCAAACAGCTGATCGACCTCGGCATCGACACGAGCGAAGAGAACGGCTGGGTCCGCAACCGCGGGCTGCGCATCCTCACCGGCGACCTCACGCTCGAGCTCGACTGGCCCGACCTCACCAGCTACCCGCCCTACGGCGTCGCCCGCACGCGCCAGGACTTCGACGACCTGCTGGCCAAGACCGCGGTCAAGGCCGGCGCGCGCCTGTACGAGCGCACCACCGTCACCAACGCCATCACCAGCTCGTCCGGCCGGGTGGTCGGCGTTGAGGCGAAGGTCGGCCCCGAGAAGACGCCGGTGAGCTACCGCGCGCCGCTCGTGCTGGCGTGCGACGGCGTGTCCGCGCGGCTCGCGCTGAGCGTCGGCATCGAGAAGAACGAGAAGCGTCCCATGGGCGTCGCCGTGCGCCGGTACTACAAGAGCCCGCGCCACGACGACCCGTTCATCGAGGGCCACCTCGAGCTGTGGGACCGCTCGGACCCGCGCAACCCGAAGCTCCTGCCGGGCTACGGCTGGGCTTTCCCGCTCGGCGACGGCACGGTGAACGTCGGGCTCGGCATGCTCTCGACGTCCGCCTCCTTCCGCAACACCGACTACCGCGCGCTCCTGCGCCAGTGGCTCGACGGCACGCCCGAGGAATGGGGCTACCGCGAGGAGAACGCCATCGGCAAGGTCGGCGGCGCCGGCCTCCCCATGGGCTTCAACCGCACCCCGCACTACCGCGACGGCCTGCTGCTGCTCGGCGACGCCGGCGGCATGGTGAGCCCGTTCAACGGCGAAGGCATCTCCGCCGCGATGGAGTCGGCGCAGCTCGCGTCTGAGGTCGTCGTGCAGGCGCTCGCCCGCCGCGAAGGCCCTTCGCGCGAGCGCGCGCTGCAGGGTTACCCGCGCGCCGTCGGCGAGCTGATGGGCGGCTACTACCGCCTCGGCAACGTCTTCGCGAAGCTCATCGGCAACCCGAAGGTCATGCACGTGTGCACCAAGTACGGCTTGCGGATCAACAAGATCCTTCCGTTGGTGTACAAGGGACTTTCCGGCTGCTACGACGCCAAGGGCGGCGACGGCGTCGACCGCCTCATCGCGGCCCTCGCCCGCGCCACGCCCAGCCCCCGCTGACCGGGACGCCCGCCGGAAGCACCCCAATGTGGCGTTCGGTGCGCTCAACGCACCCAATGCGGCGTTCGGTGCGCTCAACGCAACCAACGCCGCATTGGGGCGGTCCGGGCGGAAGGTGAGCCGGCACCGGAATACCCGGCTGGAGCAATGGTTGCCCGGCCGGTCAGGTGGGATACGTCACAAGATCACGTCCGGATTGTCCCCGGCTAACCCGGTAATCAACCCCTTATTCGCTGGTCCCGCGAGTGCGACCTGCGCTGCACCGTCCTGGCCGGGCGGTCAAGTTAGGTAAGCCTCATACCACGGCCCCTAGAGACGGCCGTGTGAGTCGCGTCCTACACTCCCCCCATGCTTGTGAATCGCTTCACATCCACGACGAGTGGCTTGTGAACTATTTCACAAGCAACCTGCGGTCCCACCACGGGCCGTAAGGGTGCCCTGACCCTCGGCGGTGTGACCCAGCTCCCTTAGGGTGCCGACGAGGAAGCGGACCACCACCCGAAAAGCAACCCGCAGCGGCGCGGAAAGGATGGCGAAGACCCCGTGCTGATGTTGCCCGTGCTGGCGCAGGCCGACCCCAGTGGAGCTGCGGCCGCGCCTGGCCTGAAGGTGTACCTGCCGCTCGTCCTGTTGTTCGTGCTGGCGCTCGGTTTCGCCACCCTGTCGGTGCTGCTGGGCCCGCTCGTCGGCCCCAGCCGCTACAACAAGGCGAAGCTCGCGGCCTACGAATGCGGGATCGAGCCTTCGCCGCAGCCGCTCGTCGGCGGCGGCCGGATGCCGGTGGCGTACTACATCACGGCGATGCTCTTCATCCTGTTCGACATCGAGATGGTGTTCCTCTACCCGTTCGCCGTGAACGCGAACGCGCTCGGTGTGTTCGGCCTGGTGGAGATCGTGCTGTTCATCGTTACGGTCGGGTTCGCGTACGCCTACGTGTGGCGGCGCGGCGGCCTGGATTGGAACTGAAGCCATGGGCCTCGAAGAGAAACTCCCCAACGGCATCCTGCTGGCCAGCCTCGAGGGCCTGGTCAACTGGGCGCGCAAGAACTCGCTGTGGCCCGCCACCTTCGGGCTCGCGTGCTGCGCGATCGAGATGATGACCGTCGGCGGCTCCCGCTACGACATCGCGCGCTTCGGCATGGAGCGCTTCTCCGCCACCCCGCGCCAGGCCGACCTGATGATCGTGGCCGGCCGCGTGACGCAGAAGATGGCGCCCGTCCTGCGCCAGATCTACGACCAGATGGCCGAGCCGCGCTGGGTGCTCGCGATGGGCGTCTGCGCCTCGTCGGGCGGCATGTTCAACAACTACGCCGTGGTGCAGGGCGTCGACCACGTGGTGCCGGTCGACATGTACCTCCCCGGCTGCCCGCCGCGCCCCGAGATGCTGCTCGACGCGATCCTCAAGCTGCACGCCAAGATCCAGGACGAGCCGATCAACGCCCGCCGCGCCGCCATCCGCGCGGCGAGCGGCGCGCGCACCGAGCTGATCCCGTCGTCGATCAAGTACGCGAAGAAGTGAGCCCGGTGCCCGACAACCCCGAGACCCCCGAATCCCCGCAGACGCCCGAGACCGGCGGCGTGCAGTCCAGCGCCGAGCGGCCCGAAGCGGGCCTCGAGCCGCAGGGCGCGACGCCCGCGGCTCCGGTGGAGCCCGTCGTCGCCGGCCGCGCCCGCAAGGGCATGTTCGGCGTCACCGGCAGCGGTGACACCTCCGGTTACGGCGGCGTGCGCCTGCCCGCCTACAGCCCGCCCCCGGCCGAGCGCCCGTACGGCGGCTGGTTCGACGAGTTCGCCGACGAGTTCTACGCGGCCTTGGCGGACAACAAGGTTCCGGCCGCGGCGGTCCTGCAGACCACGGTCCACCGCGACGAAATCACCTTCTACGTCGACCGCGAGCACCTCCTGGAAATCGCGCGAGTGCTGCGCGACGACACCGGCCTGCGCTTCGAGCTGCTGAGCTCGGTGTCCGGCGTGGACTACGGCGTGGACGTGCCGCAGCGCCTGCACTCCGTGTACCACTTCACGTCGATGACCTACCGGCGCCGCATCCGCGTCGAGGTCACCCTCGACGTGGACGACGCGCACGTGCCCTCGCTCGTCGGGCTGTACCCGACGGCGGACTGGCAGGAGCGCGAGACCTGGGACATGTTCGGCATCGTCTACGACGGACACCCGGCGCTCACCCGCATCCTCATGCCGGACGACTGGGACGGCCACCCCCAGCGCAAGGACTACCCGCTCGGCGGGATCCCGGTCGAATACAAGGGCGCGGAGATCCCGCCGCCGGACCAGCGGAGGTCGTACTCGTGACCACCAGCGGTCTGTGTCGTCGGGCGCGGAAATCCCGACCCTGTCAACACCAGCGGAGGTCGTACTCGTGAGCACCGAGAACATGTCCGAGATCAACACAGCTCCCGAGATCATCGACGGCGACGAAGAAGCCTTCGGTTACGCCGATTCCCGCGACACCACCGAAGGCCGCGTCTACACGGTCTCCGGCGGCGACTGGGACGACGTCGTCTCCGACGCGCAGCACGACGAGCGCATGGTCATCAACATGGGCCCGCAGCACCCGTCGACGCACGGCGTGCTCCGGCTCGTGCTGGAGATGGAGGGCGAGACCGTCACGCAGCTGCGGTCGGTCATCGGCTACCTGCACACCGGCATCGAGAAGAACTGCGAATACCGCACCTGGACCCAGGGCGTCACGTTCGTGACGCGCATGGACTACCTCGCGCCGCTGTCCACGGAGATGGCCTACTGCCTCGGCGTGGAGAAGCTGCTGGGCATCAAGGCGCCGCCGCGCGCGGAGCTGCTGCGCGTGATGCTGCTGGAGATCAACCGCATCGGTTCGCACCTGGTCTACATCGCCACCGGCGGCATGGAGCTCGGCGCCACCACCGCGATGACGCTCGGCTTCCGCGAGCGCGAAGAGGTCCTGCACCTGCTGGAGCACCTGACCGGGCTGCGCATGAACCACGCGTTCATCCGCCCCGGCGGCCTCGCGCAGGACATGCCGGCCGACTTCCAGGAGAAGGTCTCCGCGTTCTGCAAGGTGATGGACAGCCGTCTTCCCTTGTACGACAAGCTCTTCACCGGCCAGCCGATCTGGCGCAACCGGCTCAAGGGCGTGGGTGTCCTGCCGGTCGACGCGTGCCTCGCGCTCGGCGTCACCGGCCCCATCCTGCGTTCGGCGGGCCTGCCGTGGGACCTGCGCAAGACCGAGCCCTACTCGCGCTACGACGAGATCGAGTTCGACGTCCCGACCTCGACCGACGCCGACTGCTGGGCGCGGTACCTCATCCGCGTCGAGGAGATGCACCAGAGCCTGCGGATCATCAAGCAGGTCCAGAAGATGCTCGAACCGGGCCCGGTCATGGTCGAGGACAAGAAGGTCGCGTGGCCCGCGCAGCTCTCGATCGGCAGCGACGGCATGGGCAACTCGCTCGAGCACGTCAAGAAGATCATGGGCCAGTCGATGGAGTCGCTGATCCACCACTTCAAGCTCGTCACCGAGGGCTTCCACGTGCCGCCGGGCCAGGTGTACTCGCCGGTCGAGTCGCCGCGCGGTGAGCTCGCGGCGCACCTGGTGTCCGACGGCGGCACCCGGCCGCTGCGCGTGCACGTGCGCGAACCGAGTTTCGTGAACCTGCAGTCGATGCCCGCGATGGCCGAGGGCGGGCTGGTGGCCGACGTGATCGCAGCGGTCGCGTCGATCGACCCGGTGATGGGGGGAGTGGACCGATGACGTACTCGACGGCAGTTCCGGAGCCGGGGCCGCACGACGCGAAGACGACGCACGCCGCGGCGGGCGCCGACACCGACGTGGTCGGCATCGCACCCGACCCGGCCGCGGCCGAAGGCATCCTGGCCGACAACCCGGCCGTGGACGTGTTCGAAGAGGACACCCACACGCGGGCGAAGGAGATCATCGCCCGCTACCCGGTGGCGCGCTCGGCGCTGCTGCCGATGCTGCACCTCGTGCAGTCGGTGCAGGGGTACGTCAGCCAGGAGGGAATTTCCTTCTGCGCCAAGCACCTCGACCTCTCCGACGCGGAGGTCAGCGCGGTCGC
The DNA here is from genome assembly GCF_040607795.1 of Amycolatopsis sp. NPDC005232. Lineage (NCBI taxonomy): Bacteria > Bacillati > Actinomycetota > Actinomycetes > Pseudonocardiales > Pseudonocardiaceae > Amycolatopsis > Amycolatopsis sp. NPDC005232. The sequence goes on from NZ_JBEXHL010000057.1 coordinate 20,952, forward strand.
GACGTTCTACACCATGTACAAGCGCCGCCCCTGCGGTGAACACCTGGTGAGCGTCTGCACCAACACGCTGTGCGCGGCGATGGGCGGCGAGGCGATCTACAAGAAGCTCCAGACACACCTCGGTTCCGACGCCGCACCGCTGGGCCAGGAGGAGACGGCGGGCACTCCGAACGAGCCCGGCTCGATCACGCTGGAGCACGCCGAGTGCCTCGCGGCCTGCGACCTCGCCCCGGTCATCCAGGTCAACTACGAGTACTTCGACAACCAGACGCCGGAGAAGGCGGTGGCGCTGGTCGACGCGCTGCAGGCGGGCAAGAAGCCGGCCCCCACGCGCGGCGCGCCGCTGACGAACTTCAAGGGCGCGGAGCTGCAGCTGGCCGGGTTCTTCCCGGAGGACGAACAGACTTACCGCGGGGACGTCGACGGGCCGTCGCAGGCCGTCGAAACCCTGCGGGGCGCGCAGATCGCGGCCGACCGCGGCTGGACCGCGCCGGCGACGCAGGACGTTCCGCTGCCTGAGTTGGAGAAGAAGTAATGCCCGATCCCATTACTCCGGTCCTCACGAAGCGCTGGCTGTCGCCGAACTCCTGGCGCATCGAAACCTACGAGCAGCTCGAGGGCTACACGGCCGCGCGCAAGGCGCTCGCCGGCACGCCCGAGCAGCTGGTGCAGGTCGTCAAGGACTCCGGTCTGCGCGGGCGCGGCGGCGCGGGGTTCCCGGCCGGCGTGAAGTGGTCGTTCATGCCGCCGAACTTCGACAAGCCGCACTACCTGGTGATCAACGCCGACGAGGGCGAGCCGGGCACGTGCAAGGACATCCCGCTGATGATGGCCGACCCGCACTCGCTCATCGAGGGCTGCATCATCGCCTCGTACGCGATGCGGTCGAACCACTGCTTCATCTACGTGCGCGGTGAGGCCCTGCACTGCATCCGCCGGCTCAACGCGGCCGCGCGCGAGGCGTACGCCAAGGGCTACCTCGGCAAGAACATCTTCGGCACCGGTTACGACCTCGAGCTGACTGTGCACGCCGGCGCCGGCGCGTACATCTGCGGCGAGGAGACGGCGCTGCTCGACTCGCTCGAGGGCCGCCGCGGCCAGCCCCGCCTCAAGCCGCCGTTCCCTGCGGCCGCCGGCCTCTACGCCGCGCCGACCACGGTGAACAACGTCGAGACCATCGCGAGCGCGCCGTTCATCATCAACGCGGGATCCGACTGGTTCCGCGAGATGGGCCGCGAGAAGTCGCCCGGCCCGAAGATCTACTCGATCTCCGGCCACGTCGAGAAGCCCGGCCAGTACGAGTGCCCGCTCGGCACCACGCTGCGCGAGCTGCTGGAGCTCGCGGGCGGCATGAAGGATGGCATCCCGCTGAAGTTCTGGACGCCGGGTGGTTCTTCCACGCCGATGTTCACCGCGGAGCACCTCGACGTGCCGCTCGACTTCGAGGGCGCGGCCGAGGCCGGCTCGATGCTCGGCACCACCGCGGTGCAGGTCTTCAACGAGACCGTGTCCGTGCCGTGGGCCGTGATGAAGTGGACCGAGTTCTACGAGCACGAGTCCTGCGGCAAGTGCACCCCGTGCCGCGAAGGCACGTACTGGCTCGCGCAGATCCTGGAGCGCATGGTCGAGGGCCACGGCACCGCCGAGGACATCGACACGCTGCTGGACGTCTGCGACAACATCCTCGGCCGCTCGTTCTGCGCCCTGGGTGACGGCGCGGTGTCGCCGATCCAGAGCGGGATCAAGTACTTCCGCGAGGAGTTCCTCGCGCTGTGCGAAAAGAACAAGGCCGCCCAGCCCGAATTGGTGGGAGCTCAGGCATGACGATCGCGCCCGACAAGCCCGCGACCACGGAGACCCCGGTCCCCGAAGGCCACGTGAAGCTGACCATCGACGGTGAAGAGGTCATCGCGCCCAAGGGCGAGCTGCTGATCCGCACCGCCGAGCGGCTCGGCACGGTCATCCCGCGCTTCTGCGACCACCCGCTGCTCGACCCGGCCGGCGCCTGCCGCCAGTGCCTCGTCGAGGTGGAGATGGGCGGCCGGCCGATGCCGAAGCCGCAGGCCTCCTGCACGATGACGGTCGCCGACGGCATGGTCGTGAAGACGCAGCTCACCTCCGGCGTCGCCGACAAGGCGCAGCAGGGCGTGATGGAGCTGCTGCTCATCAACCACCCGCTCGACTGCCCGATCTGCGACAAGGGCGGTGAGTGCCCGCTGCAGAACCAGGCGCTGGCGCACGGCCGCACGGAGTCGCGGTTCGTGGACACCAAGCGCACGTTCCCGAAACCGCTGCCGATCTCCACGCAGGTGCTGCTGGACCGCGAGCGCTGCGTGCTCTGCCAGCGCTGCACGCGGTTCTCCGCGCAGGTGGCGGGCGACCCGTTCATCGAGCTCCTCGAACGCGGCGCCCACCAGCAGATCGGCACCGCCGAGACGGCCGACGTGCTGGACCTGGCCTCCCGTACGACGAGTGGCCAGCCGTTCCAGAGCTACTTCTCGGGCAACGTCATCCAGATCTGCCCGGTCGGCGCGCTCACGAGCGCCGCGTACCGGTTCCGGTCGCGCCCGTTCGACCTGGTGTCCTCGCCGAGCGTGTGCGAGCACTGCTCCTCGGGCTGCGCGGAGCGCACCGACTTCCGCCGCGGCAAGGTGCAGCGCAAGCTCGCGGGCGACGACCCCGAGGTCAACGAAGAGTGGCTGTGCGACAAGGGCCGCTTCGGGTTCCGCTACGTCCAGGCCGACGACCGCATCCGCCGCCCGCTGGTCCGCAACGAGGCCGGCGTGCTGGAGGAGGCCTCCTGGACCGACGCGCTGCGTGCCGCGGCCGAGGGCCTCACCAAGGCCCGTGACGGCAAGGGCGTCGGCGTGCTCACCGGTGGCCGGCTGACCGTCGAGGACGCCTACGCGTACTCGAAGTTTGCGCGGCTCGCCTTGCGCACCAACGACATCGACTTTCGCGCTCGCGCGCACTCGGCCGAGGAGCTGGCGTTCCTCACCTCGTCGGTCTTGGCCACCACGCCGGAGACCGGCGTGACCTTCGGCGAGATCGAGCAGGCCCGCACGGTCCTGTGCGTGGCCTTCGAGCCGGAGGACGAGGCGCCGATCGTGTTCCTGCGGCTGCGCAAGGCGGCCCGCAAGAACCGCACCCGCGTCGTCCACTTGGGACAGTGGACCACCTCGTCGGTGCGCAAGACCTTCGGTGAGCTGCTCGCCTGCGTGCCGGGTGGCGAAGCGGCCGCGGTCGACGGCATCGCGCAGCACGCGCCGGACCTCGACTCCGCCCTGGCCGGCGGCAACGCGGTGATCCTCGTCGGCGAGCGCGCCGCCGAGGTCCCTGGCCTGTTCTCCTCGCTGCAGGCGCTGGTCCTGCGCACGGGCGCGCGGCTCGCGTGGATCCCGCGCCGAGCCGGTGAACGCGGTGCGCTGGCCGCCGGCTGCGTGCCGACGCTGCTGCCGGGCGGTCGCTCGGTCACCGACGCCGCGGCTCGCGCCGAGGTCGCAAAGCACTGGGGCGCCGAGCTTCCCGCCACGGCGGGCCGCGACACCACGGGCATCCTGGAAGCCGCTTCCGGCGGCAGCCTCGACGGCCTGGTCGTCGGCGGGCTCGACCCCAACGACCTGCCCGACCCGGACCTGGCCCGGCGCGCGCTCGACAACGCGGGCTTCGTCGTCAGCCTGGAGCTGCGGGCGAGCGAGGTCACCGAGCGGGCGGACGTGGTCCTGCCGATCGCGCCGTCGGTCGAGAAGGCGGGCAGCTACCTCAACTGGGAAGGCCGCCACCGCGAGTTCGACATCACGGTCGAAGGCACCGGGGCTCTCTCTGACGGTCGGGTGCTCGACACCCTCGCCGTCGAGATGGACGTGGACCTGTTCACGCAGACGCCGGCCGCCGCGGCGGGCGACTTCGCCAAGCTCGGCCAGGGCACGACGAACTGGGGCCACATCGCCACCGGGGCGCAGGCCGCGCCGGTGCCGGGCGCCGGCCAGGCCGTGCTCGCCACCTGGCGGCAGCTGATCGACAACGGCTCGCTGCAGGACGACGAACCGCACCTCAAGGGCACGCAGCGCAAGCCCGTGGCCCGGCTCTCGGCGAAGACCGCCGAAGGCCTCGGCGCCGTGGTCCGGGTGTCCACCGAGCGCGGCTCGATCACGCTGCCTGTCGAGGTCGCCGACCTGCCCGACGGGGTCGTGTGGCTCCCGGGCAACTCCGACGGCTCCGCCGTCCGCGCCGCACTGGCCGCGGGCCACGGCGCGCTGGTGCAGATCTCCGGAGGTGAACAGTGAGCCCGCAGCTCATGCCGTTCCTGGCGCAGATGCCGGACGCGGCAGAACGCGCTCGCCTGCTCGCGGACGACCCGTGGTGGCTGATCCTGCTCAAGGCGGTCGTCATCCTGCTGATCGGCCCGATCCTCACGATCTTCCTGATCGTGTGGGAGCGCAAGGCGGTCGGCCGGATGCAGAACCGGCCCGGCCCGAACCGCGTCGGTCCGAATGGATATCTGCAGTCGCTGGCCGACGCGATCAAGCTCCCGTTCAAGGAGCAGATCATCCCGGACACCGCCGACCGCAAGGTGTACTTCCTCGCACCGGTGCTGGCCGCGGTCCCCGCGCTGATCGCGCTCTCGGCCATCCCGTTCGGCCCGGTCGTCTCGATTTTCGGCCAGACGACCACGCTGCAGCTGGTCGACCTGCCGGTCGGTGTGCTGGTGATCCTCGCGTGCTCGTCGATCGGCGTGTACGGCATCGTGCTCGCCGGCTGGTCCTCAGGCTCGCCGTATCCGCTGCTCGGCGGTCTCCGCTCGGCGGCGCAGGTGATCTCCTACGAGATCGCGATGGGCCTCTCGATCGTCGCGGTGATCCTCTACTCCGGATCGCTGCAGACGTCCGAGATCGTGGAGGCGCAAGCCCACGGCTGGTACTTCTACATGCTCATCCCGAGCTTCGTGATCTACCTGATCTCGATGGTCGGTGAGACGAACCGCGCGCCCTTCGACCTCCCCGAGGCCGAGTCGGAGCTGGTCGGCGGTTTCCACACCGAGTACAGCTCGATGAAGTTCGCGATGTTCTTCCTCGCAGAGTACGTGAACATGGTGATCGTCTCGGCGTTCTGCACCACGCTGTTCCTGGGCGGCTGGCGGTTCCCGTTCGTCGGCGACGACTCGCCGCTGAACCAGAACTGGTGGCCGATGCTCTGGTTCTTCGCGAAGCTGTTCGTGCTGCTGTTCTGCTTCATCTGGCTGCGCGGCACGCTGCCGCGGCTGCGGTACGACCAGTTCATGCGCCTGGGCTGGAAGGTCCTGGTGCCGATCAACCTGGTCTGGATCCTCGTGGTCGTCGCGATCAAGACCATCCAGTGGAGCTGGCCGCAGATCCTCGTCGGCGTCGGCATCGTGCTGGTGGTGCTCGTGCTGATCAGCCTGGCGGTGCCGAACAAGAAGCTGCCGGAAGGCGACTACGTCGACCTCACGGGCGGCGGGTTCCCCGTGCCCCCGCTGGACCTGAAGGTCCCCGAGAGCACTCCGCGCCAGAAGGCGCTGGCCAAGGCGGAAGCGAGGGCGGCCCGGCGCAAGCCGGCGGCCGTCGGCACCGCAGCACAGGAAGGGGTAGAAGATGGCGGCAACTGACTTCCTGAATCCCATCAAGGGTTTCGGCGTCACCTTCGCGATGATGTTCAAGAAGGTCGCCACCGAGGAGTACCCGGAGGCCGGTGCCCCGGCCGCGCCGCGGTACCACGGCCGCCACCAGCTCAACCGGCACCCGGACGGGCTCGAGAAGTGCGTCGGCTGCGAGCTGTGCGCCTGGGCCTGCCCGGCCGACGCGATCTTCGTCGAGGGCGGCAACAACACCGAGGAGGCGCGCTTCTCCCCGGGTGAGCGGTACGGCGCGGACTACCAGATCAACTACCTGCGCTGCATCGGTTGCGGGTTGTGCGTCGAGGCCTGCCCCACGCGGTCCCTGACGATGATCAACTTCTACGAGCTCGCCGACGACGACCGCCAGCGGCTCATCTACACCAAGGAAGACCTGCTCGCCCCGCTGCTGCCCGGCATGGAGCAGCCGCCGCACCCGATGCGCCTCGGCGACAACGAGCAGGACTACTACGTGAACGGTCCTGAGCTGGCGAAGGCGCAGCAGCAGGAGGCCAAGCAATGATCGCGGCAGTTCTCGCGCAGGCGCCCGCCGCCGCGTCGACGTCGGTGTCGGTGGGCGAGGCGATCGCGTTCTGGATCCTCGGCCCGCTCGCGCTGCTCGGCGCGCTCGGGATGATCTTCTCGCGCAACGCCGTGCACTCGGCCCTGTGGCTGGTGCTCACGATGCTGAGCCTGGGCGCGCTCTACATGACGCAGTCGGCGCCGTTCCTCGGGTTCACGCAGATCATCGTCTACACCGGCGCGATCATGATGCTGTTCCTGTTCGTGCTGATGCTGGTCGGCCGCGAGAGCTCCGACTCCGTGGTCGAGGTGCTGCGCGGACAGCGGTTCATGGCCACGGTGCTCGGTATCGGGCTCGCCGCGCTGATCGCCGCCGGCGTCTTCCGCTCGATGGTGAACGTGACCCCGGCCCCGGCGCTGGATCCGTACGCCGCCAACGGCGGTGGCGCGGGCGGCCTCGGGCGGATCATCTTCACGCAGTACCTCTTCCCGTTCGAGCTCACGTCGGCGCTGCTCATCACCGCCGCGCTCGGCGCGATGGTGCTGGCGTTCACCGACCGCCACAAGAAGGGCGGCAAGCTCCCGCAGCGCGAGCTCGTGAAGCTGCGCTTCCGCGGCGAGCACGACCGCCCGTCGCCGCTGCCCGGCCCGGGTGTGTTCGCCACGGCCAACTCCGTCGCCGTGCCGGCCCTGCTGCCCGACGGTTCGATCGCGCCGGAGTCGCTCTCGGCGATCATCGAATCCACCTCGGCGCTGCAGCTCATGCGCGAGCGCAAGCTCATCGCCGACGAGGGCCCCAAGCCCGACGCCCACGCGCTGGTCGGCGGCGACAGCGTTGCCGCGGGCACCGAGGAAGAAGGGGAAGGAAAGTGACCCCGAGCTACTACCTGCTGCTGTCGGCGTTGCTGTTTTCCATCGGCGCCGTGGGCGTCCTGGTCCGCCGCAACGCGATCGTCGTGTTCATGTGCATCGAGCTGATGCTCAACGCGGTGAACCTCAGCCTGGTCACGTTCGCCCGCATCAACGGCGGGCTCGACGGCCAGGTGATGGCGTTCTTCGTGATGGTGGTCGCGGCAGCCGAGGTCGTGGTGGGCCTGGCGATCATCATGGCCATCTTCCGCACCCGGCGCTCGGCCTCGGTCGACGACACCAACCTGCTGAAGTACTGAGAGGGCGAGTGTGACCGCATCATCGTGGCTGCTGGTGGCCCTTCCGGCCCTCGGCGCCCTGATCCTCCTGCTGGCCGGGAAACGGGCGAAGGCCTGGGGGCACCTGCTCGGCACAGCCACCGTTGCCCTGGCATTCGTTTACGCCGTGATCCTGTTCTTCGCGACGAACGGCAGCGCGACCGAGAACGTCAACCTGTACTCGTGGATCCCCGCGGGTCAGCTCCAGGTCGACTTCGGGCTGCGCATCGACGCCCTGTCGCTGACGTTCGTGCTGCTGATCACCGGCGTCGGCATGCTGATCCACTTCTACTCGATCGGCTACATGGCCGACGACGAGGGCCGGTACCGCTTCTTCGCGTACCTGAACCTCTTCGTCGCGTCGATGCTGATCCTGGTGCTGGGCAACAGCTTTGTGACGCTGTACCTCGGCTGGGAAGGCGTGGGTCTCGCGTCGTACCTGCTCATCGGCTGGTACCAGGACCGCCCGTCCGCGGCCACCGCCGCGAAGAAGGCGTTCCTGATGAACCGCGTCGGTGACGTCGGGCTCGCGCTGGCGATCTTCCTGATGTTCAAGTACACGGGCTCCACCGGCTACACGCAGGTCTTCGAGGGCCTGACCAACGGCCAGATCCCGCCGGGCGCGATCACCGCGATCGGGCTCCTGCTGCTGCTCGGTGCCTGCGGTAAGTCGGGCCAGTTCCCGCTGCAGGCCTGGCTCCCGGACGCGATGGAGGGCCCGACCCCGGTTTCGGCCCTGATCCACGCGGCGACGATGGTCACCGCCGGGGTCTACCTGGTCGCCCGCTCCAACGTGATCTTCTCCGCGACGCCGGACGGCCGCCTGGCCGTCACGCTCGTCGGCGCGGTGACGCTGCTGATCGGGTGCATCGTCGGTTGCGCGTACGACGACATCAAGAAGGTGCTCGCGTACTCCACGGTCAGCCAGATCGGTTACATGATGCTGGCGGTCGGCCTCGGGCCGGGCATCTACGCGCTGGCCATCATGCACCTGGTGGCGCACGGCTTCTTCAAGGCCGGGCTCTTCCTCGGGGCCGGTTCGGTCATGCACGGCATGAACGACGAGGTCGACATGCGCAAGTTCGGCGGCCTGGCCAAGAAGATGCCGATCACCTTCGTCACCTTCGGCCTCGGTTACCTCGCGCTGATCGGCTTCCCGTTCCTCGCGGGCTACTACACGAAGGACGCGATCATCGAGGCGGCGTTCGGCCAGGAGGGCTGGCGCGGCTGGGTGTTCGGCCTCGCGGGCATCATCGGCGCCGGGCTCACCGCGTTCTACATGACGCGCCTGATGATGATGACCTTCTTCGGCAAGTCGCGCTGGAAGGAGATCAAGAGCTCCGACGGGCGCGACTTCCACCCGCACGAGTCCAAGCCGATCATGTGGGTCCCCATGGCGATCCTGGCGATCGGCTCGGTCGGCTCGGGTGCGTTCTTCGCCGTCGGCGACCGGTTCGTGAACTGGCTGAGTCCGACCGTCGGCGCGTACCACAAAGCCGAGCACGCGCCGATCTCGGCCGACGCGATCCCATGGCTCACCCTCGCGCTCGCCCTGATCGGCGCGCTGCTCGCGATCTGGATCTTCCGGCCCGGCCGCGACATCCCGGTCGAGCGCCCGCAAAACGTCTCCTGGGTCGTCCGGGCGGCTCGCAAGGACCTGTACGGCAACGCCCTCAACGAGACGCTGGTCGCCCGCCCGGGCACCTGGCTCGCTCGGGCGCTGGTGTACGTCGACAACCGCGGGGTCGACGGGGCGGTCAACGGCCTCGCCGCGGCCCTCGGCGGCGGGTCCGGCCGGCTGAGGCGCATGCAGACCGGGTTCGTCCGGTCGTACGCGCTGTCCATGCTCGGCGGCACGTTCCTGCTTCTGGCGGCCCTTCTGCTGGTGAGGTTCTCCTGACATGACTTGGCTCCTGGCGCTCATCCTGCTGCCGCTGGTCGGCTCGCTGGTGCTGGCGTTCCTCAAGGGGAACGACCGGGCCGCGATCGCGACCGCGCTCGTCGTGTCCATTGTGGAGTTCCTGCTGATCATCCCGTTCTGGGCGAGCTACTCGCCCTCCGGAGCGCGGATCCAGCAGGCGACCTCGATGGACTGGATCCCGACCTTCGGCATCCACATCTCGTTCGGCACCGACGGCATCTCGCTGATCATGATCGCGGTGATCGCCCTGCTGGTGCCGATCGTCGTGGGCGCGCTCGGGCTCACCGACAAGCTCCCGGCCGGCCGCACCGCCGGTGGGTTCCTGTCGCTGATCCTGCTGCAGGAGGCGATCACGATCGGCGTCTTCGCGGCGACCGACGTGTTCCTCTTCTACGTGCTGTTCGAGATCATGCTGATCCCGATGTACTTCCTGATCGGCGGCTACGGCGGCGCGAACCGGCAGTACGCGGCCGTGAAGTTCTTCCTCTACTCGTTCCTCGGCGGCCTGATCATGCTGGCCTCGGCGATCGGCGCGTACTCGCTGGCGTCGGACAAGCTCGGCAAGGGCACGTTCGACTGGGCCACGCTGGTCACGGTCGTGCGCGACGCGCCGACGGGCACGCAGATCTGGCTGTTCCTCGGCTTCTTCCTCGCGTTCGCGATCAAGGCGCCGCTGGTGCCGTTCCACACCTGGCTACCGGACGCCGCGAGCCAAGCTCCGATCGGCGTCGCGGTGCTGCTGGTGGGTGTGCTGGACAAGGTCGGCACGTTCGGTTTCCTGCGCTACTGCCTGCCGATGTTCCCCGAGGCGAGCAAGGCGCTGGCGCCACTGGTGCTGGTGCTCTCGGTGATCGGCGTGATCTACGGCTCGATCCTCGCGGCCGGGCAGAGCGACATGAAGCGGTTCATCGCCTACGTCTCGATCGCCCACTTCGGGTTCATCTCGCTGGGCATCTTCGCCTTCAACGAGCAGGCGATGATCGGCTCCGTGTCGTACATGCTGAACCACAGCCTCTCGACCGGGATGCTCATCGTGGTGATCGGCCTGATCGTGATGCGCGGCGGGTCCACGCGGATCTCCGACTACGGCGGCATGGCGAAGGTGACCCCGCTGCTCGGCGGGATGCTGCTGATCGCCGGTCTGTCCGCGCTGTCGCTGCCGGGCACCAACTCGTTCGTGAGCGAGTTCCTGGTACTCATCGGCTCGTTCGTGACGCAGCCGGTGTACACGATCATCGCGACGGTCGGCATGGTGCTCGCCGCGGCCTACGTGCTGTGGCTCTACCAGCGGATCATGCAGGGCCCGGTTCGCGGTGACGCGCTCATCGGCGTGGGCGGCGGCCCGGGCACGGCGATGGCGCCGGAGCTCGGGGCCAAGAAGGCCATCAAGGACCTCGGCGGGCGGGAGATCGCGATCCTGGCCCCGATGGTCATCCTGATCATCGGCCTGGGTTTCTACCCCAAGCCGGTGCTCGACACGATCACCCCGTCGGTGCAGGCGACGCTGTCTGCCGTGCAGGGAGGCAAGTAAACCGTGCTCGACAGTCTCATTGGGCCTGGTCTCTCCCAGGCTCCGTCGGCCCAGGTGGCGACACCTTCGGTCGACTACGCGGCCGTGCTGCCGTTGCTGATCATCTTCGGCGTCGCGTGCGTCAGCGTGCTGGTGGAGGCGTTCGCGCCGAAGGCTTCCCGCTGGTACGCGCAGGTCTTCGTGACCGTGATCGCGATCCTCGCGTCCGGGGTCTCGCTGATCATGTACGCCACCCGGACCGCGCCGAAGGCGGGCGTGACCACGTTCGCCGGCGCGATCTCGGTGGACCAGCCGTCGCTGTTCCTATGGGGCACGCTGCTCCTGCTGGGGCTCGGCGCGGTGTTCCTCATCGCCGACCGCAAGGTGGAGCCCGGCGGCGCGTTCGTGGCGCAGGCCGCGATCAGCCCCGGCACCGTGCAGGACCGCGCGCAGGTCGCCTCCGCGACGACGTCGCAGACCGAGGTCTTCCCGCTCACGCTCTTCGCGCTCGGCGGCATGATGGCCTTCACCGCGGCCAACGACCTGCTCACGATGTTCATCGCGCTCGAGGTGCTGAGCCTCCCGCTGTACCTCATGTGCGGCCTGGCCCGGCGGCGCCGGCTCATCTCGCAGGAGTCGGCGGTCAAGTACTTCCTGCTCGGCGCGTTCTCCTCGGCGTTTTTCCTCTACGGCCTCGCGCTGCTCTACGGCTACGCGAACTCCGTGAAGCTCGCCGACATCGCCAACGCCGCCGCCGGCTCGGACCGTTCCGACACGCTGCTGTTCGCGGGCCTCGGTCTGCTGGTGGTGGGTCTGCTGTTCAAGGGCTCGGTCGGCCCGTTCCACACCTGGACGCCGGACGTCTACCAGGGCGCGCCGACTCCGGTCACGGCCTTCATGGCGGCGTGCACGAAGGTCGCCGCGTTCGGTGCCATCCTGCGCGTGCTGTCGGTCGCGTTCTCTTCCACGAGCTGGGAGTGGCGCGGGGTGCTGTGGGCCGTGGCGATCATCTCGATGGCGATCGGCGCGATCCTCGGCCTCACGCAGACCGACGTGAAGCGCATGATCGCGTACTCCTCGATCGCCCACGCGGGCTTCCTGCTCGTCGGTGCCATCGCGATGACCGAGGACGGCCTGTCGAGCACGCTGTTCTACCTGCTGGCCTACGGCTTCACCACGCTGGCGGCGTTCGGCGTGATCAGCCTGGTGCGCGACTCCAGCGGTGAGGCCACGCACCTGTCGGCCTGGGCGGGACTGGCGAAACGGTCGCCGGTACTGGCCGGGGTGTTCACGTTCTTGCTGCTGGCGTTGGCCGGTATCCCGCTGACCAGTGGGTTCGTGGGCAAGTTCGTGGTGTTCTCCGCGGCCCTGTCCGACGGGATGGCTCCGCTGGTGGTGATCGCGCTCGTGTTCAGCGCGGTGGCCGCGTTCTTCTACCTGCGCGTGATCGTGCTGATGTACTTCTCCGAGCCGGCGGCCGACGGCCCGACCGTCGCCATCCCGGGCGGCTTCACCACGGCAGCCATCACGCTCGGCGTGGTGGTGACCTTGGTGCTCGGCCTGGTTCCCTCGTTCGCGTTGAACTGGGCGAGCTCGGGCGGCTTCGCTTCGTAATTTGGCGTCGGCTCCGCCGCCGCGTGCGAGATCGCCTTTGAGCCGGCTCCTTCCCTCCCGACATGATCGGCCCGGGGGGCCGACCACATCGGGAGGGAAGAAACCGGCGCGATCTCGCGTCATGGTTCAGAAGGCCGCCACGGAAATCTCGTGGCGGCCTTCTGCTTGTCCGGGCCGATAAGCTCAGGGCATGCACATCGAGCGGGTGCGGATCACGGACGTGCTGGGGTTTCGTGGTGCCCGCACGGTGGATCTGAGGCTGCCCGGGCCGGGTTGGACGGTGCTGGCCGGGCGCAACGGGTCGGGCAAGACGACGTTCCTGCGCGCGTTGGCGCAGGCGCTCGTGCAGCCGCCCTTTGCCGAGAGCCTGGTTGCCGAGGGCAGTTCCATCGACGTCGACGTGGTGGGCGAGGGGCCCGCGTTCTGCGCCGGCTACGGGCCGTTCCGGCGGCTGGCCGGGGGCGCGCCCGAGGCGCAGTCGCTGATGCGCGGGGAGTTCGCGCGCGTGGCGAGCCTGTTCAGCGAAGACGCTTCGCTCGCGGAAGGCGTGGCGTGGCTGATCAACCAGCACTTGCGCGCGCTGGAGGGCAAGGCGGGCGCGCGGGAGCTGAAGGACTCCGTGCTCACGCTGCTGGGCGACGGCCTGCTGCCCGACGGCTACCGCGTGCGCGACGTCGACTCCGACGGCCTGTGGGTGTCCTACCGCGGCGACCGGTTCCCGCTGCGCGAGATGAGCGACGGCTACCGCACCGTGACGGCGCTGGTCGTCGACCTCGTGCGGCAGCTGGCGGACGCGGGGCTGGGGATCGACGCGTCCGGCGTGGTGCTGATCGACGAGGTCGACGCGCACCTGCACGTGTCGTGGCAGAAGCGCATCGGGCCGTGGCTGAAGGCGCACTTCCCGCGGATCCAGTTCGTGGTGAGCACGCACAGCCCCTACGTGTGCCAGGCCGCCGATCCGGGTGGCCTGATCCGCCTGCCGGGGCCGGACGAGCAGGAGCCGCCGCGCGTGGTGTCCGACGAGCTGTACCAGCGTGTGGTCTACGGCAGCGGCGACGACGCCGTGCTGTCGGACCTGTTCGGGCTCGACACCCCGTATTCGCCGCGGGCCGTGGAGCTGCGTGAGCACCTGGCCGAGCTGGAGCTGCTCGTGGCCACGGGCCAGGCGGACGCCGACGGCCTGCGTGAGTGGGAGCAGCTGCGCGACCGCCTGAGCAGCTCACCGCCCAGCCGCGTCGACGACGTCACGCGCCACTTCGACGAACGGTGATCGCGCTGCGCCGGGTGGCGCTGCCGTTGACTGTGTCCGCTGAGCTGGTGCGGCTGACCGCGCGGATTCCCCTCGGGGACAACAAAACCGCGCGTCGCTTGTGGACTTCCGCGCGCGGGGCCCGCCGGTCGATCCGCTCGCAGCTGGCGCTGATGGCCGCGGGCCGCGGCTACTGCATGTACTGCGGTGACGGCTTGGGGTCCACTGTGGACCACTTCGAACCGGTGGCGCGGGCGCCGCACCGCGCGTTCGACTGGCTCAACCACCTGCTGGCGTGCGAGTACTGCAACAGCCACCACAAGCGCGACCGCTTTCCTCTCGACGCTTCGGGACAGCCACTGCTGATCGACCCGACGGCCGAAGACCCACTCGATCACCTGTTCCTGGTGCTCTCCATCGGCACCTACCGCCCGCTGACCGACAAGGGCCGCGCGACGATCGAGGTCTGCGGCCTGAACCGGCCCCTCCTGGAACGCGGGCGCGCTCTCGCTGTGGATCAGGTGGCCGCGCTGGTGTTCCACTGGTGGAACGGCTCCGCCGAGACCCGCCGCCGCGCCATCTGGACCCTGCGCGACCAGCCCCACGCCGACGTCCTTAACGCCATGCTCCGCCAGGCCCTGCTGCCGGGCGCGCCCCGCATCTTCTCGGACGCCTCCCTCCTCGACCTGCTCCGCGACCCCGACCTTCGCGCCGCACTCCTCGCTTAGCACCCAAAGCCGACCGCACCGCGAGATCGCGCCGGTTTCTTCCCTCCCGATGTGGTCGGCCCCCCGGGCCGATCGCATCGGGAGGGAAGGAGCCGGCTCAAAGGCGATCTCGCCCGCGGCGGCGGAGCCGACGCCAAAAACGCAGTGCGAAGGGCAGGAACAGGCTCGTTACGGCGTCGGGGAGCACGAAGTGCGACCGACGGCGACCGAGCCTGTGATGCCCGAGGCCGGGGCGAAGTCGATACGCAGCATCGTCAAGCTGATGCTGCCGTCGCCGGGGAGGGTCTGGGTGTTGAACACCGCGTTGGCCAGCACGGTGCCGCCCGCCTTCGTGATCGGCTTCGTGTAGCCCGACGGCACCGGCGAGGGCAGGCCCGTGATGCCCGCCAGGCCGCTGAACGTCCAGTTGGCGCTCGTCTGCCGCTGCACGGCGTCGCACGTGACGGTGTAGCTCGACAGCCGGATGCGCGGGCCGCCGGCGCTGACGAGGGCCGAGAGCTCGAAGTTCTTGCCGGTGGCCGTCGACTTGGTGCTGGTGGTGTCGTTGTCGGGGTCGACCACCGTCGTCGTGCAGGACGACGTGCCGCCGCCCCAGCTCAGGCCCGTTTTGCTCAGCGAGCCCGTCGACGCGCTGGTCGGGCCCTCCACCGCACACGGCGCCAGCGCCGGCACGGTCACCGTGGTCGAGCCCTTGGTGAAGCTCGCCTCCCCGAGGTCAGCCGCGCCCGCGGGCGTCTGCGCGTGCGCCACGCCGCCGGCCACCACGCTCCCCGCCATCACCACTGCCGCGACGAGCCCCGTCTTCACGTTCTTCAGCATGTCCTGACCTCCCTGCACTCAAGCCGCACGGACCGCGCCGGCGAACTCCCACTGAGTGAATATCCGCGCGCCCGTTTCGCCCGTTGCGCTGCCGGGCGTTGATCACTCGTCCGTGCCGGGGGATCAACCCGTTCGGGGCCCGGCCTTGACTTCTGGGACCGGGTTGCCCTCCGGTGTCATGTTCGTCACCGTTTCCCCTGGACAGCGGGTAAACGGCGTACCAGGGGTAGCCACTACTCTGAAAGCCGGATAACCCGACCGGCGCATGAGAGAGCGGAGCCGACGTGTCTGTGTCTTCACCACCCCCGGGGGCGGGAGCCCCCGCTGCGCGGGATGGCGCCGTCGAGGACCTCCGCGCGACCGTCGGGCTGCAGATCGAGGACGAGACGCTGCTGAGGGCGATCGCCGGCGGGCTGGCGGACGTCGAGGCGATGCTGCGGGACGTCGTGAAGAGTGATGTGCAGGCGGTGCACGACGCGGCGTTGCACCTGGTCGAGGCGGGGGGCAAACGTTTCCGGCCCCTGTTCACGCTGCTGTCGGCGCAGTTCGGGCCGCGCCAGGATGACCACGTGCTCATCGCGGCCGCCGCGGTGGAGCTGGTGCACCTGGCGACGCTGTACCACGACGACGTGATGGACGAGGCGACCATGCGGCGCGGCGCGGAGAGCGTCAACGCGCGCTGGGACAACACCGTCGCGATCCTGACCGGCGACTTCCTCTTCGCCCACGCCTCGCGCCTGGTCGCCGACCTCGGGACGGACGCGGCGCGCATCATTGCCGAGACGTTCGGCGAGCTCGTGACCGGTCAGATGCGCGAGACGGTCGGCCCCGGCCCCGGTGACGACCCCGTGGAGCACTACCTCACCGTCATCGCGCAGAAGACCGGCTCGCTGATCGCGACGTCCGGGCGGTTCGGCGGCATGATGTCCGGCGCCCCTGAGGCGTACATCCAGGCGTTGCGCCGGTTCGGCGACACCATCGGCACGGCGTTCCAGATCTCCGACGACATCATCGACATCGCGTCGCCGTCCGACGAGCTGGGCAAGGCGCAGGGCACGGACCTGCGCGAAGGCGTGCGCACGCTGCCGATGCTCTACGCGCTGGCCGACCCGGACACCGACCCGCGGCTCGTGGAGCTGCTGGCCGGCCCGATCGCCGAGGACGAGGTGGTCGCCGAAGCCCTGGAGCTGCTGCGCCGCTCGAGTGGACTCGAACGCGCGCGCGTCACCCTTTCCGACTACGCTTCGCGGGCACGTGCCGAGCTCGCCGCGCTGCCCGCTTCCCCTGCGCGCGACGCTTGCGAGTCGGTCGCCGACTACCTGGTCGCGCGGACGCATTAAAAGGGGCAGAGAAGATGTCCATTTTCGGACAAGTCTGGCTGTGGAGCCTGTTGGCGTTCTTCGTCGGCGCGCTCGTGGCCTGGTTGGTCCTCGTGGTGCCTGCGCGCAAGCGCATCCGTGAGCTGGAAGAGGCGCTGGCGTCCGCGCACGCCGAGAACGCGCGCACGCCGGCCAACGCGGCCGCGCTGGCCGCCGCGTCCAGCCGGACGTCGGTGCTGCCGCCGGTGGACGCTCCCGTGGCTTCGGAGCCGGTGTTCACGTCCGACTTCGCGGAACCCGACAGCGAGCCGGCGTGGACCCGCGACGAGCGCGAGCACGCGCCGACCGAGCTGATCGCCGCGACGCCGCCCGCCGGGTTCGACCCAGAGGCGGAGTACGACGCCGAGTACCGCACCGCGCCGGACCCGGGTGCTTCGCCCGAATCGGACGAGCCGGCTCTGGCGTCCTCCGTGGACAGTGGCGACGTCTACCGCGCGGCTGCGACGGAGTACCTCAGCCCGGTCTCGCGCGAGCCGGACAGCGGTTACCACCACGCGGTCGATCTCGAGGACGAGGACCACGGCAGCGGCTACCACCGCGCGGTGGAACCGTTCGAGAGCAAGCTCGAACCCTTCGAGAGCACGCTGGAGCCCTCGTCGTTCGAGAGCCGCCTGGAGCCGTCCGACGAGCCGGTGTCGCTGTTCCAGCCCGCGCCCGCGGCGGAACAGTCCGAATCGGACTGGTTCTCGAAGCAACTGCCGGACCGCTCGCCCTTCGAGGATGCGCCGGGTGGTGACTACCTCGACGAGCCCGAGTCCACTGAGCACCTGACGCCGGCTCCGGCCATGGCTCAGCAGGTGGACGCGGTGGAGGAATCCGAAGAGTCCACAGAGGAACCCCTGGAGCCCGGCGGCCTGCCCAAGCGCCAGCCCCGCGAGTCACCGCGCGGCGGCTTCGAGCCGCCGCGGCCGATCCAGCCGTCGATGCGCCCCGTCGAACGCCGCGAGCCGGACCTCACGGGTGCGCACAGCGGTTCGCTGTTCGAGCCGTCGGTGCAGCCCAACCAGGTCGCCGCCATGGCCGCCCCCGAACCGCCCCCGGCCCGCGACACCGGCGAGGACTCCGTGCCGCCCGGCCCCTTCGGCCCCGGCTCCGCCATGCCCCGCCCCGGCGGCGGCCGCCCGTCGGACGCGTTCACGGTCAAGGCCAGCGTCACGGCTTTGCGGTACTGCACCGAGGAATCGGCGCAGTTCCCGCGAATGGTCGCCGAAGTCTGGTTCCGTAGCTCGGCCGATGCCGAGCGAGTTGGCTTCCGGCCCTTGAGCTAAGTCCATTGTGGACATGAGTAGAGGCCACCGCCCGGAGGGCAGTGGCCTCTACTCATGTCTGGAGCTTGAAACTGAACCACGACCGCGCCCGCCAGCCGCGGCGGCTGCAGCCGGGGCAGGCGGTGCGCGTCGACACCGGCGCGCCGCTGCCGACGCTCGCCGACGCCCTCGAG
>NZ_JBEXHL010000058.1:0-36830 GCF_040607795.1 Amycolatopsis sp. NPDC005232
TCGCGAACGCCGCGCCCGCGGCGTCCGATCAGGTCTCCCAGGCGGCGGTGCCCGCTGCTAGCGCCCTGGCTGCCTGCGCGGGCCCGGTCTCGCCGGACGGGGGCGCGGGAGCCTGCTTCAACCCGACCGGGGAGCATCTGCTCAACTGCGACCTCCTCGCCGACGGCCACCACCCGGAGGTCTACTACTTCCGGTCAACCTCCCCCAACACCCTGCGCCACATCAGCGACGCACCCGAGGCCGGAAACTGCGTCGACCACAACCTGGCCGACATTCCCGAATCCGGCTGGATCGACGTCCAGGCATGCAACTACGAGGGCAACACCGAACTCAGCTGCAGCAACTTCGTGCGCGAGTACGCCGCAGGCTGAGCACCCACACCACGGCAAGGTCTGAACCACCACGAGGACCGGGAGCTCACCGCCACTGGACAGCGACGGTGAGCTCCCGCTGCACTCGCAGCACCCCGCTCGGCCTCAGGATCATGAACGTGCACCTTCGCCGACGCCCTCGCACTCGTCGCGCGACTCGTCGGCGGCGTGGTTGGCCCACGTCACCTCGACCTCGCCGGCGTGCCATGTGGACGACGAGCAACGGCCGCCCGAGGCCGTCGGCATGCCAGCCCGCCGGACGCCGGCCGCCCCGTTGGGTCGCGTCGCGATGACCTGGACTGCCGTCCTCCTCGCGCTCCTCACGATCGGCGCGGTGGTGGTCCTGTGGTGGCCGGCCACCAGGGGCCTCAACGGATCCGAGCTCGTCTCGGCCCGCTTCGACGGACTCAAGATCGGTCTCAGCATCGGCGTCGGCAGCGGTGGCGTCATCGCCCTGTACCTCTCGTGGCGTCGGCAACGCTCCACCGAAGCTGAACTGGACAATCGTGAACGCGCTCTCCAGCACCAGCAACAGGTCGCCGCAGACGCAAAGGGCCACCAGGAACGGCTCGCCGAGGACGCCCGCACCGACGCGATCGAACGGCGGATCACCGAGCTCTACACCAAAGCTGTCGAGCAACTCGGCTCGAACAAAGCCCCAGTTCGCCTGGGCGGGCTCTACGCGCTCGAACGTCTTGGCCAGAACAACCCGAGCCAGCGCTCCACCATCATCAACGTCATCTGTGCCTACCTGCGCATGCCTTTCGAGGTACCGATCGACGTGACAGGAGAACCCCTCGAAGACAACGGGGGCTACCGTGAGGAAGAACAGGTCCGGCGTACTGCACAGCGCATCTTCGGCTGGCACCGCATTCGGGGCGGCGCCAGCGAAAATCTGTGGGACGTGCAGCATGTCGACCTGGCCGGCGCCAACCTGGCAGGCGTTCGCTGGGCCGCAATCGATTTGGACGGTGCGGACCTCACCGGAGCAAACCTGACTGGCGCCGTGATCGTGAGTTCGAACCTGCGATCCACTTTCCTCCGGCGGGCCAACTTCACCGGTGCCCTCCTTGACCGAAGCGACTTCACCGACGCCGGCCTTGAGATGGCGAACTTCACAAATGCCAACTTGAAGGGAACCGACTTCACGCGTGCCCGCCTGCTACAGGCGAAATTCAAGAACGCAGACCTTGGCCGGGCGAAGCTGCAGCAGGCACTGTATGGAGCCAGTGCGGACTTCACCGACGTGCGTGGCGACCCAGATTTTCCCGACGACTTGAACGCGGTGCCGATACGTGTGAGTCCGGCCATCGTCCGCGAACCTGGTCACAAGAGCACGTGACCCGGGCCGCACAGATCACGAGATGGATCGCGGGACGGACGAGATCACCACCAGCCTCGACGACTCGACCGCCTGGCTGCGCTCCGACCCCGACGTCCACGACGCCCACAGTTTCGGGGACGCGGCAAGACCGCCACGGCACGCCCGATCACGACCAACGCCTCCTCCCGCTGCGTATGTTCACCACGGACGACGGCTACGGCGACGACAACCTCGTCTCCAAGGACGCCGACGTCTGCATGCGCATCCGCGGCCCGCTCGCCTCCACCATCCACGACTTACCCGACGGAGCCCAGGTCCACCTCATGCCCGAGCAACCACCCACCGGCACAGATTCCGGTGCCGACGGCACCCGGATCGCCTACGCCGAACTCGACGTCTTCGCCGACTACAACAGCTTCTTCGTCCAGGACGAAACCGCCCGCTTCGACCCCGACGACTGGACCATGCCGCTCGTCAACGACCTCATCGCCGGCGGCAACGGCGGCAGTCGCCATTGTGATGAGCGGATAGCCAGGCGCCGTTGCCTCTGCCGGACGACGGGTTCAAAATTCGCCGCAGAGCTCTCGCGGTGGTCCCCACCGTCGCACGCCTGATAGATCTGGCATCGCTATTCGTCTTGGTCCGGTGTCGTCGTAGATTCGCCGGTAGGGACGGAAACGTATCCGCAGGTCGTAGAGCCACACCGCGTTCAGGTTGCCGACCCAGTCAAAGCATGGAAACAAAGTCCCCGGATCGATCGCGTGCAGACTTTCGAGGCCCTCAACGTCGGAGAGCAGGTCGATCACGATCTCCTCGGCAAACGGTCCACCTCTCCAATCCATGTCGACGTGCCCATTATTAACTGCAGCCAAGTGAATTGAGACTCATTCGTGCTTCATGTCGTATTCGTCGCGTAGAACCGGATGAGCTTAAGAATTCGAGCACGCGTCGACTCGCGGTCGCCTTTGCAGCACGCAACTGAAGCCAGTGAGACCAATTCTTCGGCTCGAAGTCCTTATTAAACGAAGGATCCTCACCTGAAACGATTTTCTCCAGTATTGCCAAATCCCTCATACGCCCCTTGGCGAGCTCATGGTTATTACCCGCCGGCAAAGCATCAACGAAATCTCCGCGACTAACTTCAGGCGCAATCTCCAAGCATTTCAGGACAACCGATGTTGCAATAGACTCATCCGGCTCTCTTCTAATCAATGCCAACAGGGACTCTAGCGCGCCACCAGAGGATATCACCCGAGAATAGAGATCCCAACGAGAATGCCCGCTTTCAAAAGAAGTTTGACTTACTCCTGTCGCAGATGCAAGAGAACGCAAGTCATCTTCGAAGTCCTTCTCAATCACTGGCATCCTCTCAGATTGTTATTCCTATAGGCCTCCATACTCTTGCCGACAGCTTTTCGAATGGTGCCAATATTTCGATCCACTACTTGCTGCTGCTCTCGCGTGAGAACAAGGTCGGAGTTTAGAGGCTTTCCGTTCTGTCCAATCTGAATACCGTCCCCCTTGATTCCGGGACCGATAAGGTGGCCATGCGCAGGGCCGTGATCATTAGAGTAGATTTGAAATCGATATGATCCGTCCCTAAAAATTGTTCCACTAAAACTGTCGTCGTTATGCACCAGCACCGGTGTGGTGCCCGCAAGTACATAGTACGTGTGGGTGGTGTCGATGGTGAGGTTGTAGGTGCGGAAGCTGCTGCTGTAGCGGTGGAGGGTTTGGATGGTGGCGTGGTCGTCGCCGGGTGTGTCGAGCAGGTCGCCGGGGCCGAGGTTGGTGGCGTCGGTCCAGGTGTGGGTGGTGACGTCGTACCACAGGTGGTGTGCGGTGGAGGTGATCTTCTTCGGGCCGGCTGGGGTGGTGATGGTGACGTCGGTGAAGTCGCGGTCGGTGTCGGTGATGTGCAGGGCCGTGACGGTGTGGATCTCGGTGGTGCTGTCGTCGGGTTGGGCGTTGCGGACCTTGTCGCCGACCTTGACGTCCTCGATCGGCTTCTTCGACCCGTCGGCCATGAGCACTGGGGTGTCTCCGGCGAAGCTGTTGGCCGGGACCTCGCAGGATTCCGCAAGCTCTTCCTCGGCGGCTCGGCCTTCGGCCTCGACCCCGGCCTCGGCGAGGTGTTCACCGCCGACAACGGCGAGTTCGACACCTCTGGCCTCGGCACCACCGGGCACGAAAAAGATCCCGACCTCGGCAGCGCCCTTGAGACATCCGAGGACGTCAGGGTCGCGGAAACAGCCATCTACGACGTCTTTCGCACCGGAGTACTCGTAGAGAGCCTCGCCGACCTTCGCGAGGCCATGGCCGAGCCATGAGAAAAAGCCCCCTCCGCCGTCGCCATCGTCGGATCCGCCGCGCGATCCACCGCCTGATGCGCCGCGGGGCTTTTGTGCCGCCTGCTGGTGTCCGCCGGAGGGAGGGGTGCCGTGGTTGCCGGGAGGAGTGTGTCCGCTCGTCCAGCAGCCACACATGTTCGGATTGGCATTGCCGCAACCCCAGCCGCCGTTGCGGCAGGCGTCGCCGCCGTCGAGTTTGCCGTTGGGTTGGCGGCAGGCGCCGTCGGGTTGGAAAGGGCACAGGCCGGTGGGGTCGGTCAACCCGACCGGGTTGTCGTTGGCGTAGGAGTAGCCGTTCATCTGCTGCGGGCTATCGGTGTTGAGCACCGGGTCGACCGTGGTGAAACGTCCGGTCGAGGGGTCGTACTCACGCGCGCCGAGGTGCGTCAGACCGGTGGTGTTCTGGTATCCGCCCAGGTAGCCGTGCTTGTCCGGCCAAGTGGACGGGGCCGGGCCACGGGACACGCCGTAGGGGTCCTGCCGGCGTTGGGTGACGGCGAGGGTGTCGGCATTGACGGTGGCGTAGGTGGTGTTCTGAGTGTCGGTCATCGACCACGACAGGCCGGTCTTGAAATTGCGCTCGGCTACGGGCGCGCCGTTGAACGCGTAGAACCGGGTCCCGACCGTGCTGGAAGTCCCGGTCGCGCGAAACAGCTCCAGGTCGTTCATCGTCAGGGTGGTGCCGGTCGCGTCCTTGGTGAACAGGAGGTTGCCGTCGGCGTCGTAGGTGTAGCTGGAGACGTGGCCGCTGGCGTCGGTGGCGGTGGCGATGTGGCCTTCGGCGTCGTAGGTGAAGGTCTGTCGCGTGTCGCCGGTGCCCTGGGTGAGGGTGCGCCCGGCCGGGTCGTAGGTGTAGTCGGAGTGGGTGCTGCCGTTCGGGCCGGTGGTGTCCAGTGCCTGGATCGCGTGCGGCTGCGACTGCCCGGCGGCGGGGTAGGTCGAGGTCGCGGTGGTGTCGCCGGTGGCGCCGTGCTGGGTTTGGGTGAGGCGGTTACCGGTCGAGTCGTAGGTCCACGACGTCCAGTACGGGGCGGCGCCGCCGATGCCGGTGACGCTGGGGGTGGTGGCGCAGTTGCCGGACGCGGGTGTGAAGGCCTGCGTCACCCGCTGGAGATAGTCGTAGCTGAAGCACTGCGTATCAGCCGGCGCGTCTTGCGGCGTGTCGGCGATGGAGGTGGTGTTGCCGGCCGCGTCGTAGCTGTAGAAGCGGTTGGCGATCATGAAGTTCGTCGACGTGGCCCGCTCAGCCAGGGTCGTGGCCAGCCGGTTGGTGCCATCGGCGTAGGTGTGCGTGACCGCGATCTGATTGGGCAGAGTCGGATCCTGGTAGTTGGTCCGCAGAACCTGCCCATACGGGTTGTAATCGGTCTCGGAGACCAACTGGGTGCCGCCACCTCCGACGGCCTCCAAGGTGGTGGGGCTGTCCAGCGCGTCGTAGCCGGTGAGCATGGACTCGTCGGCCAAACCACCCGCGGCGGGGCTGCCGAAGGAGCGCAGGACGTCACTGAGATCGTCGTAGCGCCAGGAGAAGGAGTAGCTACCACCGAACCCGGTTTCGGTGATCGGGATGGTGTACCGGGAGCTGACGACCCGGCCCGCCGTGTCGTAAGCGGCGACGGTGTTGGTGTAGGTCTTGCCGCCGGCAAATCGGCTGGAGCTGGTGAGCTTGTTCTTCAGCACCGTGTCGTAGGTCCACGACGCCAGATTGGTCCCGCTGACAGTGCCTTGGTATTCGGCAGTTGCGCGGCCGAGGTTGTCGTAGGTGTAAGCCAGAGTGCGGCCGCTGGCATCGGTGCTGGACAGCATCCGGCCGTCGTTGTCGTAGGTGAAAGAACTGGCACCGGTGTCCGGGTCGGAGGCGGAAGCTTTCCGGCCGAGCAGGTCGTAGCTGCTCGTCCACGTGTTGTGGCCGGTGGCGTCGGTGGTCGAGGCGAGCTGGCCGTCTGGGGTGTAGGTGTAGCTGGTGACGTCAGCCGGGTCGCCGGGGTTGGTGTGAGCCGGGTCCTTGTACTGCGCCAGCTGGACTTTCTGCCCCAGGCCGTTGGTGATCACGCTGCTGACGGTGCCGCCCTGCGGCGGGATGGTGGTGGTGCGGTCACCGTCGTAGGCGGTGGTGGACCGCCACTGTTCCGTGCCGTACAGCTGATATGCCGACGCGGTCGCGCGTCCGGCACTGTCGAATGTGGACACCGTGGTGCTCGGGACGGTGTTGTCCGCGACCGCCAGCAGGGTCGTCCCCGGCCCGGAATCGCCGTTCCAGTAGGCGTCGTGCGTCTTCCACGGGCGGCCGTGGGAGTCGAAGAAGGTATCGGTGACGACCCGTCCGCCTTGCGCGTACGAGGTCGGCGCCTGGGTTTGCACGGTGCGGCCGAGCCCGTCGACCAGCGCGTAGCTGGTCGCGTACTGGCTGCTGGACAGCAACGTGTTCGTGGCGACGACGCTGGGCTGGGTGTTGCTGACCGTGTAGGTGTAGGTGGTTTTGGCCGGGGCGTTGGTGCTCTTGTTGTGTCCTGGTGGCCAGAGCGCGGTCAGCCGGCCCAGCGCGTCGTAGGTCGCGTCGGTGCGCAGCCCGCTGTTGTCGACCTCGCCGGTGGTGGCCCCGGTGATCGGATCCAGGTACCGGGTGGAGGTGAACTTGGTGGTGTCGGTGCCACTCACCTGGGGTGTGGTGGTCGCGACCTGGGTGAGGGGGCCGCCGGTCGCCGGGGTGAAGGCTGTGGTGGTGGTCAGGCCCAGGGCGTCGGTCGCGGACACCGCGCGGCCGTAGCTGTCGAAGTTGGTGAGGGTGGCTGGAGACAGGAAGTGCTCCGCGCCGCCTGCCGGCCAGGAATCGACCGTGTCGGTCTGGGTGACATCACCGACCGTGGGTGCGGCGCCGAAGGGCTGGTGGTCGAAGTAGGTCCGGGTGTCGGACACGATCGTGGCGCTGCTCGCGGGTGTGGCGCAGGTGCCGGACGTTGTCTGGACCTGGCTCACGTAGTTGATCAGGAACGCCGTGGTGTTCGAGTTGTACGTGGTGCGAGCGCAGGTGGCCTGGTTCGGATCGGCGATGTCGCCGTCGTCTTCGACCTGGTTGACCAGTCCGTAGTTCCCGAAGGTGGTGATCGTGCGGGTGGTGCGCCAGCTGTTGGTGGCGGCGATCCACGTGCGGGTCCGGGTGGTGCCGGCACCCGTGTAGAAGGCCTGGGTGCCGTTGGTGTTGGTCGCGTTCGGCGCGGAAATCCACGGGTCGTTGATCGTGTCGCCGATGACCGTGCCGCCGAGGTAGGTCAGGGACTCGCGGGTGAAGCTGGGCAGCGCGGTGCTGTCCGGGATGACTTCGCCGATGCTGTCGGTCACCGACGCGCTCCGCTTACCGCCGCCGGGCAGCGTGTCCCCGTCCATGCCGCGCAGGTACAGCGTCTGGGTGACTGTCGGGGGTCCGGATGGATCGCTGGTGGCCTGCCCCACGGTCGTCTTCACCGTGCCGTAGCCCCGCCACATCGACCAGGTGCGGTACTTCGGGTCGGAGAGGTAGTTCTCGTCGTAGTGCCAGGCACCGCCGCCAAGGTAGTCGTAGTGGGTCACGGTCTGCTGGGACAGAGCCGAGCCGGCGCCGCTGCTGCCGTCGATGCGGCCGTCCTCGGTGATGTCGGTGACCAAGTACTTGTTGAACCAGTCCAGCACCGGATCGGTCGCACCGCCCGGGGTCCAGTAGACCGGGTAACAGGCCAGCGTGTTCGTTTCCGGGACGGGCATGGTCATGCCGGGGGTGCACTGCGGGTCGGCGTACTTGACCGTGGTGACGCCGCCCTCCTCGTTGGTGACGGAGTCGATCCGGTTGCGGGTCAGCGCGGTGTAGTTGGTGCTCGGGTTGACGCGGTTCGCCAGGGCCTTCGGGTGGAAGGTCACCGGCGGCAGGCTGATCGAGCCGCCGGCCTTACCGGTCTGAGTAACCGAATCCAGCCACATCGCCGGACTGGACCCGTCGCCGCTCGCGGGGAACGACTGCGCCAATGACCACTGGCTCACGGTCTTCCAGCCGGTGCCGCCGTCGGTGACCTGCGTGCTGACCCCGGTGACCCGGCGGCGGGAGAAGAACGCCGGCGACACGTTGGGGCAGGCCGCGCCCTGTGCGCAGAGCTGGTCGGCGGGAACGTCGGGCCACGACGCCGCGTTGGCGGTGGTGAGCTGGGCCGGGTCACAGGTGATGGCGCCGCCGGGCACGCACCGTTCGGCCGTGTCGAACACGATCTGGTCGGGTGCGTGCGTGTACACGCCCGCGACCCGGGTGTTGAAGCCGTACTCGATGCGCTGCAGGTAGCCGCCCCGCACATAGGCAGTGCCGGCGCTGGTGGTATTCAGGTTGAGCCCGTAGTAGTTGGTCTCGGGCTGGTAGTACAACGTCGTGGCGTTGCCGTGCGGGTCGACCACGTAGTCAAGGTTCCAGCGCCACGCCTGCTGACACCACGACGCGGCGAACGTAGCCGCGTTGCAGGGTTCACCAGGGTTGTTGCCGAAGACCGGCTCCGTCCACGTGGACTGGGTTTCGAGGTTGCCGGCCTGCCAGCCCGGCAAGTGGTTGAGCCCGAAGAAGTACTGGGTACCGTCCACAGTGGTCAGCTTCCAGTGCTCACCGCCCTGCGCACCGTTGCTCGCCCCGGTCAGCTTCTCCACGCGGGAACCGTCGTCGGCCCTCAGGCGCCACGTGCCGGTGGCGGTGTCCTTCACCAGCTCGGTGGTCCGGCCCGCCAGCGACAACGTCGCGTTGTCGGTCGCCCAGCACAGGTCACCGGTCTTGGTCTGCCCGTTGTTGCCACCCAGATCATCGCCGCACGACTTGTACGACCGCTCGATGTACCCACCACCGCCCAGAGACCAGCCGTCACCGATCTCCGAAGCCTGGTTGTTCGTCGCCGACGTCAAGCCATCCACGCTGCCGGAGGAGTACTGCAACGACACCGACGGCGCCGCCGCACCCAGACCCGCCGGGGCCGAAAGCGGGTAGGAGTAGTTGAATTCACCCGAGGAAGTGCCGGCGGTCCACGAACCGGCCGGCGACAGCTTCGTCGCCTTAAAGTCCCCGCCGCCGCTGGAGGTGTCCGGCGTGGCCGCGAGCACCGTCGGCGTGGCGGACGACATCGGTGCAAGGGTGACTTCACCGGCGAGCTGCCCGGTCTTGGCGTCATTGGCCGACGCGACGGGTGTTCCCGTGCGGCACTCCGGCTTCTCGGGCGAGCTCACCACACAGGCCGGAAACTGTTCGAACCGCAGCCGGCTACCGAAGTCAGCACCATAGGCGCCCGCGAACGACCGGTAGTCCATGACGACCTCGACCGGTCCGGACGTATCGCCCGACACCGGGGCGACCTGCACCAGGGTGCCCCGGATTCCGGCCTTGTCGGCCACAGCGTGATCCACCGTGGTGACCTCGACCTTGGCTGCCTGGTGCTTCTGCGGCGCGGTTGCCGCCGTCGCGCTGTAGGCACCGGTGCGGCTGTCACGGCCGTGGCCGCGAGTCACCGACACCTGCTTCCCCGCAGCGACCCGCTTCGGCGACGCGGCACCTTGCGCGGTGGCCGGCAGATCCACTTGGACCTTGCCCGCGGCGGGCCAGTGCACCGTCGGAGCGGGCGCCGATGCCGGAGCTGACGGCGCACCGCCGGACAACGCCTTCACATCCTTGCCCGCCACCGAATGCTCGGCCTGCAGTGCGGGCAGATCCCATCCCAACCCGTGCCAGCCGGTCGGCGACGCGACCGCGTCCTGGCTCGACGCCAGCATGATCGCCGCGACGGCGACCGCCGTCGTGCGCACCCATCTCTTGATCCGAAAGCTCCGTCTCGAGACGGTCATGATGGTCATCACCCTTGTCTGCACAGGTGGAACATGAAGAGGAGGAAGGCCACTGCTCGGCTAGATGTTCCGGCGACCGAACGTCACGCCGGGGTCGTCCGTTTTGGCATCGTCGCGGATATCCTCGACCGTGCGAAGCCCCTGGTACACCCGCACCCCGGCCACACCGCCATACCACTGGTCGGAGCGTTGGCCGTTCCACACACCACGTCCGATGAACAGGTCACCGGTGCTGGCCCGGCTGGCGACACCCTGGCCACCGCTCGTACCCAGATAGGTGTTCTGCTTCACCCCGTTGACATAAAACGCCATCGTGCCGGTCGACGCGTCGTAGGTGGCCGACAGATGCACCCACTTGTTGTCGACCGCGTCGGCGTCACTGACCGCCCACCACGCTCCGGGGTCGGTCGGCGATGAGCTGATGAGCATTGTCCACTTGGGATGTGCGACACCGTTCGCATCCGGCAAAGGGTGATACCCGAGCAGCTCGGCGGAGAATTGCGGATCATCCATCCCCACCACGGCTCGCCCGTTCGGGTCGATCGCGCCGTGCGCGGCGACGTCATCGGCAGTCCAGGAGTGGTATGCCCACGCTTCGACGGTGTAGGACTTTTCCGTGCGCAGGTTTGCCGGCCGGCCCGCATCGATCTGTCCTGTCCCGGACCCGTCGAACCGCGCGGCACACGCGTTGTCGTTCGAAGCCAGGCTGACTCCGCCGGAACCGGCCCCGGTCGCTTTGCTGACCGTGTCGAAATACCGATCGCCGTACAAGCCAGCGACCTGGTCATCGGTCAGGACTTGGCCCCACACCTGAACCTGATCGACCGATCCCTTGAAGAAGTTTCCGACGCCGATGTTCGATCCGACCGTGAATGCACCCTCGGCGCTCCACACGGTGGGAACCGTGTTCTGCCCCTCGAGCTTCCCGTTGACGTACAACCGGACGCGCATCGACGCCTGGTCGAAGACACCGGTCAACATGGTCCATACTCCGGCCTGCGGCGCCTCGCTGCCCAGTGCCCAGTGGTAGTTGTCGACGGTGTCGTCATCGGCCGTAGTCATCCCGAAGACCCACCGGTTGACGTCGGGCGAGTACCGCAGCTGGTACGCCGCCGTGTGCTCACCACCCTGGGTGAACAGCGTGTAATAGCCGTTCGGGTCGTCCAGCTTGGCCCACGCGGACACGGTGAACGACCGCGCCGTGTCCACCGCCGGTGCCGCGGTGCCGTCGCCGGTGGAGCCATCGAAGTGGACAGCGCCCGCAGCCTGACCAGTCGTCCAGCCATAACCCCCGTTGAGGGTCATGGTGTTGCCGAACGTGGAGGTGTCGTTGGCCGTGCTGCCCGTTCCGTCATCGAGAGCCCAGCTGCTCTGCAGCGACGGGACAGTCGTCTTGAGGAAATCGGTGCAACCTTCCGCGAGACCGTATTTCGCGAGCGGCACCGCGGCGTTGGCCAGATCGTGTGCGTCCTGCGCGGACAGCACCCGTTGCCACGACTGCACGTCGTCCACCTGACCGGCGAGGAAGTCGGTCCGGGCCCCGTTGTGCTTGCCCGCGCCGATCACCAGGTTCCCGGTGGCGGCCCAACTCGTGATGACATTGGTGGCCTGCTTGACGCCATCGACGTAGAGCGTCATCGTCCCCGTCGAAGCGTCGTACGTGCCGGCCACATGAGTCCAGACCCCGAGCACCGGGGGCTTCGTCGACTTCGCTCGGACCACGCCGGCGTTGGCCTGGTCGGCAGACAGCATGCTGAACGCCCACGCGTTGTCGTCCTTCGAGTACTGCAGATAGAACCCGCTGCCCTGGCTCCCGTCC
The DNA here is from genome assembly GCF_040607795.1 of Amycolatopsis sp. NPDC005232. Classification (NCBI taxonomy): domain Bacteria; kingdom Bacillati; phylum Actinomycetota; class Actinomycetes; order Pseudonocardiales; family Pseudonocardiaceae; genus Amycolatopsis; species Amycolatopsis sp. NPDC005232. The sequence goes on from NZ_JBEXHL010000058.1 coordinate 11,701, forward strand.
TGAGAGATCACAGTCTGGAAACCGTTGGTATTGGCCAGTTTCACCCACGCGCCCACACTGAACGACGTCGTCGTGTCCAGCACCGGACCGCTGGTGGTGACATAGCCACTCGAGCCGTCCAGGGTCAGCGCGCCCTTGGTGCCTTCGCTGTAGCCACTGGCGTCGGGGTGGGTCCAGGCGTTGCCGTGGTCGTAGCCAGCGACCCAGCCACCACCCGCGATCAGGCTCGCGGTGTGCACGGCCAGGCCGTCGTTGTTCGGCGTGGTGTTCGCGGTGTCGGCCAGAACCCGACCACCCATCTCATCCAGCGGCCACGCCCCCACCAGACCGACAGCCGGGGAGTAAGGCTGCACATGGAAGGAACAGGTCGCAGCGTCGAGGTTGCCGCTGGTCACGCAGGTGGCGTCCGGGCCTGGCGTCCCGGCCTTGTTCACCGCCTTGACCTTGATCAAGTTCTGGTTGCCGTTGATCGCCAACGCAGACAGGTCAGCCGTGGCGACCAGATTGCCGCTCACATCCGTGCTTTGGGTCGCGGTGACGCTGGGCGAGCCCTGCGGCTGCGGCTCGGAACCATCGGTGGTGTAGATGAAACGGGCGATGTCATAGAACCCTGCTGTGGCCATGCCCACCGACACACCGAAATGCACGCTGTCGTTCTGATGCTCGGGCGCCGTGCCGGTCATGCTCACCGACGGGGCCTGCGGCACCGCCGAGTCGACAGTGAACTCGCAATTGCCCACCCAGGGCGACGACAGCTGGCCGTCGCTGACCTGCATCGACCAGTTGTACACGCCGTCTGCCGTGATCCACCCGGCCGGGACGGCCGCCAACTGCGCGGTCGCCGCCTGGTTCGGGCCCGGCGTACCGACCGTCACGGGCGTGGCGCTGTTGTCGTGGACGTTGGTGCTGCTGCCCGCAGTACCGGCGCCCACCTTGAACCCGGCCAGCAGCGTACCACCGTCGGGGTCGGACACCGACCCGGCCAGCTGCGGCGTCTTCGTGGCCACCCACGGCCGGTTCACGCCCTGGACGCACTTCCCCGTGCCGCTCTGCATCGACAGGTTCGTCGGCGAGTTCGGGTAGGAGTCGTAGTCCACCTGGAAATACGGGTTCAAATCGAATCGGCGCCACGCGTCGGTGGTGCCCTCGTCATGGGCCGCAAGGACGAACCACGCGCTCTGCCAGTGGTTCGCTGCCGCGTCCTGCGCCGCCCGCAGCGCGTCGAACTCGCCGGCGACGTTCGGCGCGTCGTGGCAGTTCGCCACGTTCATGTCCGACACCCAGTACGGCCAGCTCGGCTGCTGGTTCCACGTCGTGCCACTGTTGGCGGGGTTCGAAATCCACAAGCCGGTCGGCGCAGGAGTACAGCTGTAGCTGTGTTGAATCGTGGTGTTCAGGGTCGCGGACTTGATCACCGTGCCGCCCAGGCGGGAAGTGTTCATCTGGATGTACGACCGGGATTTCCCCGCACTGTCGTAATCCTCGTACCCGGCCTTCAAGTTCGACAGGTCCCCTGTGGACGCGTTCCAGTTGTGCGCGTTCGGGAACCCTGACTGCACCACGACGTGCGACTGGATACCACAGGACGTGCACCAGTTGTCCGGGTCCAGCGACACCGGGTACTTCGTCTTCGGGTCGGCTAGGAACGCTTCGTCCGGACTGATCGTCACCTTGTCCGCAGTGAGCGTAAAGTCCATCACCGCTTCACGTCGGCCGCCGCCTTCGCCGAGTTGCTGCTCAGCCGGGGAACCTTCACCCGACGAGTCCCACATCCTCGACGCATCACCCGCGAAAACGACATCGCCACTGGAGTTCTTGACCTCGAGACCGTCCGTGGGCGCTGCCTGAGCCGGAGTACCTCGCCCATCGCCTTCGGCCACGGAAACGGTGGCGTTCTGGGTGTACAACCCGAACGGCACGTCCCGCAGCTGGGGATTCTGCGCCGCCTCGGGAGTCTTGATGACGAGATTCTCGGTGTACCCCTCGGTCGCCGCCTTGACCGTCAGGTCGACTCCCGGAAGAACCTCGGAGTAAGTAACAGTGTCCCCGGACAGAGTCGGCTCCGGCAGGTCACTGGTCCATTTCAGACCGACCGCGGTGCCGTCTTCCCCCGCCTGGACAATGGGTTTCGCCGCGGAACCAGCTCCGCCCGGGTTGAGGCTGACGTCCACCGCGACGGCCTTCGGACCGATCGAACCGTCGGGTCTTCGCTCGAGCGTCGTGTCGATCGGCGTCCAGCTTGCACCCTGCTTGACCCGCACGGGGTTCGTGTACTCAGTCAACGTCCACGAACCGTCGGGGTTCGCGACCGTCTTGGATGTCTCCGTGGTCTCGGACGAGACCTCGACCTGCTTGTCACCCGCCCGGGCGTACACCGTCGCCGTCGCTTCATCCGGCGCGGAATCGGGGACGTTCGCGGTTGAAGCCGCGAGAACCGGCTGTACCAAAGCCACAGAGCTCAACACGACCGCAGCCGTCACGACAACAGCGCGCCAGCGCACACCAACAGAACGCACGAAATTCCCCTCGCCAAGAGCACCAGCCAACCTGCTGGGCCCCCGACGAACCCGAGATCACTTTGCCAAACAGCATTACCCACGGAAATAGACCAACCGGCGTATTCAACAGATCTTGACTGTGCAACACAACACACACCGAAAGTGATAAAGACGCAAATAAGACAAACTCCGCCAAACCCTTCGATCTCTTAGGACCAGAGCCGACGCCTGCAGCAGTCCGCCGCGACGAAGCGGTAGCGCCACCCTTGGCAAGTGCGCAACGGCGATGACCCAGTCCCTCACCGAAACGGTCCGGCCGATCTGGGCAACCGCCTCCGTCACACGCCGCCCATACCGGGCCTCCGAGCTATCACTATCCTCGATCAGCCCCCCGGAGCAGCAGCAATTAACCAACGACGCCGGAGAGCGCCAACGTGGACCCAACCGCCACCAGCCGCACTGCTAGCCAACATGGCGCTCACGATCGCGGGGTCGGAAGCCTGGTCGAATCTCGGTGACATGAGGTCGAAGGCTTCGAGTTCAGAGCCACACGCGGCTATGACTACGGCGTTATACGCCCTGCCCGTCGACGTCTGCACTGCGCTGTTCGGGCGAACGTTGCCAGGCTCACCGTCATGAACCCGGAACCGGCGCATCGGTTCATCGTGATCCCTCCCCGGCCGCTCTCTGGGTCAGCACCCTCCTCGACAGAGACGGAGGACGTCCTCGCGCAGTGGATGACAACCGGCAGACCTGCCCAGCCCTCTCCCCCGACACAGCCCGCCGGCGGGTTGCGGTTCGCCTTCTACGGCCGCACCTCCACCCTGCGCCACCAAGACCGCGTGTCCTCCCACGGCTGGCAACGCGACATGGCCGACCACCTCATCACCGGCCACGGCCAGATCATCGCGGACTACTTCGACGCCGGCACCTCCCGCCGCACCCCTGGCCACAACGACCCCAAGCCACCCAGCTCATGGCCACGATCACCGACCCGGACCCCGCGGTCGACGCGATCGTGATCGGCGAATACGAACGCGCCTTCACCGGAAACCAGTTCTCCACGATCTACGCCTGGTGCACCCGTCGCCGCATCCAACTGTGGCTACCCGAAACAGACGGGCCAGTCGATCTCGACAATCGTGATCACCGCGCGCTCCTCGCGCTACTGGCCACCCAGTCGCAACGCGAAGTCCTCCGCGCCCGACACCGGGTCCTGGCCGCCATGCACAACCAGGCCACCCAGCAAGGCCGCTACCTCGGCGGACGACCCCCATACGGCTACCAACTCGTCGATGCCGGACCCCACCCCAACCCCGGCGACGCCCGCTGGGGCCGACGCCTCCAACGCCTCGCCCCCAACCCCCACACCGCACCCCACGTGAGCTGGATGTTCCAACAACGCCTCGCCGGACACAGCGTTGCCAGCATCGCCCGGTCACTCAACGAACGAGGCATCCCCTGCCCCTCAAGCGCCGACCCCGACCGCAACCCGCACCGAACCTGCGGCACCTTGGACGCTGCGCACCGTTGCCGTGATCCTCGCCAACCCCCGCTACACCGGACGCCAAACCTGGAACCGCCGCGCGACACGGACGACCGATCCGACGTCAACACCCGCACTGTCGGTCAAGCTCGCCCGCCCAGCCCTCGTCACCGAGCACGACGTCGTCGCTGCCCAGCAGATCCGGGCGGCACGACCATCCAACGACGGCCGGACCCACCAGTTCGCCCTCGCCGGCCTCATCCACCGCGGCACCTGCCACCGACGGCTGGACTCCCACTGGAACCACGGACGCCCCACCTACCGATGCCGCCACGGCCACACCAGCACCCAAGGCCCAAACCAGACTCGGCCCAAGACCTTGTACATCCGAGAAGACCATCTCATCGACCAGATCAGCATCCGACTCGGAGACCAAACCACCAACGGCCACACCGAACCCAGCCCAGACCGAACACAACCCAGCCGCATCGCGACAGCGCTACGCAAATCAGGAACGTTCATCATCTGCGACGACACCGGCTGGCGACTCGAAACGATCAACTCGACCTGAGCCACACACCACGCAAAACCACCAAGATCACGTTCCGCGATCCGTGGGGTAAGACTGTGTCCGAGGGGGGACTTGAACCCCCACGCCCATTAAGGGCACTAGCACCTCAAGCTAGCGCGTCTGCCATTCCGCCACTCGGACTTGCTGATGAAGAGAGTATACGACCCCTGGAGGGCTGTTTTCAGGGGGGTGTCACGTGATGCCAATGGAACGGATGGGATGATCATGTGTTTTGCCCATGATGGTGACTGTTGAGCGTATTGCCTGGTCAGGGCACCTTTTAGAGAGCCTGTGGGCGGCTCAGCTGGCTCGCACGCCGGGTGAGACTGACGTTCGGGGCGGGTATCGAAGACGATCTACTCGGCTATGGGGTGTTCCTGAAGGCGCGTTCGGTTTGAGACTTCCCGGCGAAGGCTCCCGGGCGAGGTCACCTTGCCGCCCGGAGCGATGCGATCCCGGTGTGGGCGTCTAGGTGTCCAGTAACCGGGAGTAGCCGAAGTTGCCGGGAAAGGGGAAGGGTCAGCCAAGGTCGCGTCGACTCGTTGGAGCCCTTCTAGCTGCACGCGCGATCCTTTACCGTCCTTCCCCATCGCAACGTTTCAGCAGGTCAAGTGGGGGAATATCAGCTGCCGAGACCTCCCCGGCAGCCGCCTGCCTCCACCAGAAAGTTCCCCGTCTCCCCTGTTACTCAGAGTCGCGGGCGGCGAGCGCCTGAGCGACGTCGTCGCTGCGGATGACCATCAACCCGTGCGACTTGGCGGGGCGGACGCCGTGCTCGGCCAGGGCGCCGGCGAGCCGGCTGGGTGTCCAACCGTCGTATTCGGCGGGGTTGTGGTCGGCGAGCCGCGAGAGCACCTCCTGCGTACGCATCCGCGGCTCGCCACGCAGGACTTGGGCGACGTCGGCGAGGTGGTCGATCGAAGCTGCTTCAGGCTCGGCAGCGGCGATCTCTCTGCCGTCATCGGCTACCGCCTCCACCGCGCGCGTGACGACCGGTGATACCTGGTCGATCCCATCTTCGAACGGTACGTAGAAGGTGCGGATCAGCTCGAACGCGGCATCCGTGACACCGACGGCGACGCAGGTTCCGCGGTCGACGTTCGGGCGCAGTTCCGTCGCCCGGACGCCGGTCCGGTACTTCCCGGAACCGAGCAACCCGTCGTTCGCGATCTGGTCGGCGACGGAGAACGCGACGCTGCACGAGACGTTCCGGGTGATCTCCCGAGGGATGCTGTCCCTGGTAGGGAACTGTGTGGCCAGCAGCACAACGATGCCGTACTTGCGCCCCCGCTTGATCAGCTTCACCGCCGTCTCCGCGGCTGCCGTGCCGTATTGTGGATGCTGGAACAGCTCGTGGCATTCGTCGATCGCGCAGATCAGGGGGTGCAGCCCGAGGCTACGGTCATCGGCGAGCTTCCGCGACACCTTGGGCGGGCTGCCGGGCCGCCGGCCAAGGACCTTTCCCCGGCGCTCCATCTCGGTCAGCAGGGCGGTCAGCGCCCGCAGAGTGGCCTCGGCGACCGCGTCGTCCAGGCCCATGCGGTAGCGGGACAGCCGGGGCGTGAACGGCGCGAAGTCGGGCGACTCGCCCATGATGAACGCCCACAGCTCAGCGGTGGGGTCGAGTGCCGCGCCCAGCAACAACGTTCGCAGCGCGGACGACTTGCCCTGCCCCGGCCGGCGGCCGATCAGCCAGTTGACGCCGATCAGCGGCGTGTTGATGATCCGGCCGCGCTGGGTCAGTCCAAAGGGGACGCCGTCGAACAGGTCAACCCGCCCCGCGAGCATTAGGGGCCAGACGCCCGCGCCGCCGTTGAGCGCTCCCTTGTCAGCGATCCACAGGTCCAGGATGCCATCCTCTTCGCCCGTGGTGGGCCAGGTCTCCAGCGTTGCCCGCCCCAGGTTGGCGGCCAGCTTGGGACGTTGTGCGGTCACCATGTCCGCGGTGACCCCGAGGGGGAGCCGAACCTGGACGTAGGTGCCGTCGCCATCCTTTCGCGCGGCGACGATGTAGGCGAGTTCGCCACCTTCTTTGAAGAATCGGGTGAGCGCGCTGATCCTCAGGTGTGCCAACGCCTTGGAGACCATCCGCTCGTCGACCCACGAGGCGGCGTCCTGCCGTTCCGGGTGGACCAGCCAGGTGGCGCCGGGATCACGGTCGCGGCCCTCGAAAGTCGCCGCCAGTGCCCACACCGCCGGAACGACGCACAGCGCCAGGGGCGCGACCCGGGCCACACCCGACCAGCACCTCCAGTTCGGCATAGAACTCCGCGAGCCACGGCCACATGTCCTCACGGTTCATGAACTCGTCAACCGTCCACAGAATGGCCACGACGGGAGCGACGGTTCGCGCGGTGATCGCGAGCCTGCGCAAGACAATCCCAGCTTTCGCCCACCTCGCCGTAGCGTCCGACCGGATCAGCTCCTGCGCGGTGCGTCGTGCTTCGATGTCACCGGTGATGGGGCGCGCCGTGCATCCGCGCGCAGGTCGGCGTAGGTCGCCCAGGTCCAGAACTTGACCAGCCACCGCCAGTTGCCGCGCAGCACGAACCACACCAGCCGTGCAACATCCTGCGCGGCTTTCCGCACCCGGTACAAGACCACCGACCGTGCTCGAGTAACCGGCTCGGCCCTCGGTGCGCGCTTCCGCCACCGAGCGAGCCCGCGTCGCAACTTCCGGCGTCGAGGCTGCGGAAGGGAGTCGTCGATCAGCTCGCCTTCCAGCACGGGTCCGACGTGCTCGGCCTCTCCGGTGGCGGGGTCCGACGTGCGCTCCGCCTTGATCGGCAGCGAGTCAGCCATCGGCCACCTCCGCACGCAACGCCCGGGCCAATCGCGGTGACAACCCTCGCGAGCATCCGGTTGCCCGCCGCACCCATGCCGGCGTGATCTCGACGTCCGGCGTCCAGCTCTCCCGCGCAATCACAAGGTAGTCCGCGAACAGCACCCTGCGCCCCGAGTTCACGGGCTCGCCTTCGTGAACGGCTTGACGTTCAGCAGCGACAAGCACCGCGTCGGTAAGCTTGTCCCGAAGATCGGTGATCGCCTCGACTGCGACGAATACGACGGGCGGCGGGACGGAGTGCAGCACGATCGCCGCGGGCTATCCGGCTGCGAAGGACGTCCAGGTGTTCATCACGTAGGTGGCTGCAAGCGTGAACCACTTCGCCCGCCGTACCCACGGTCCGGTCGGCACCTGGTACCGCGCGGTCACTTGCTCGGCTCGCAGGATCGCCAGCAGCACGAGCGACACCGTCGGGTCCAGCACCCACGCCGCGAGCCACGGCAGCGACAACGGCTGCGTCCCTGCCGACGCGAACCCCTGCACGTTGGTCATCGTGAATGCCAGGCCGAGCACAATGCCCGACCAGCACATCCGGTCGACCTGCTGACGCACGCGCTCGATCCGCAATGCCACCACCGTCCGGGTCCGTCTGGTACGCCCGTACCTCCGCCGCTTCCGCCGCGTCCCGGGCAAGCCGTTGAGCACGCGTCATCGCCGACCACCCCGTTTCGACGTGTCGACGGTGGCCACCATCAGGGTGCGGGTCAGTGAGTGGGCCGCGAACAACGCAGGCAACCCGAGTACGGCGAGCAGCAACCACCCGGCGCCCGCATGGGTGATCACCGTCCATTGGACAGCGACGATGAGTCCTGCGTTGACCAGCACCGGTCCGGCCAGCGACACCAGTCGTGGCCGATTTCGGGCAGTTCTTGCCGCAGCCTTCGCCCGACGGGAACCTGCCCGCCAGACCCAGAACAACACGAGGAGGACACCGACGCCGGCGAGGATCTGCGTGGGCGTCACGGTCAGTCCGGTCATCGCTCACCTCGATCGATCCGCTCACCGCGGCGAAGCCAGTGGGGGTGCAGCGCCCGCCGGTCATCGTCGGTCATGCCGCCCCAAACGCCGATGGTCTCGCCGCCGCCAGTCCGCAACTCCAGCTCCAGGCACTCATCACGCACGAGGCAACCGCCACACAGCGTTTCGGCGAGCTCCTGATCACTGCGAGCGTCGGGTGGACTGTCGTCCGGCGGCGGCCACATGCAAGCTCCGTCGCTGGTCACGATCTTGTGCAGAACATCCGTCGGCACCCAGCGCAGCCGGTCCAACCGCCAGGCGATCCCGATCAGTCGGAGGTCATCGGTGCTCATCGGGCACCTCCGCCCTGGCGAGCGCCCAGCAGTCGGACCAGCTCGTTCGAAGGGACGCGAAGCCCGTTGCGGCGGCGAGTCGCGCGGAGCTCCCGTGTCCGGATCGCCTGGCTCACGGCGCCACGGGAGACGCCGAGGATCCAGGCCGTTTCGCCGAGGGAATGAAAGGTGATTTGCGAGTTCATGAGAAAGACCAATCTGATAATTTCAAGACTATGTTGTTAATTTCAGCTCTAGGTCGGACGTGTTTGTCCGACGCGCCGCAGCGAGGTCGCTACGCGGCGCGGTGAAAGCGCGAAGAACCGCTAATCTCGGCGCTGAGGCGGAGCGCGGAGGAATACGTGACGGAGGACTGGGCTGCGGTCGCGAAGGCGATCAACATGCGCGTGAACGAACTCGGCTGGCGGCAACGCGAGCTGGCCGAGCGGTCGCACGTGTCGCAGGCGATCGTGCGCGAGCTGCAACACCACACGGTGGAGCGCAGACGGAGCGCGCGCACGCTCGAAGCACTGTCCACCACACTGGAGTGGCACCCGCAACATCTGCTGGCGGTACTGCAAAACCGCACCCCGCCGCACCCGGACGAGCCGGCCGACGACGGCGGCGAGCTCTGGTCCCGACTCGACGCGCTCGAACAGCGACTCGCCGAGATCACGGAGCGGCTGGAGGACGTCCAGTCGAGCCTGTCGACCGTGGTCAAGCACGTTCAACCGAAGCGCTAGCGGCGGGTGATTCGGGCTGGTGAACCAGGTGATTTCCATACCTGAAATTCAAGTCCGAAACGGCTTTCCGTCCCATGCATGACCAGTGCAGGACCACTGCACATCCACTGCACATTTGGCGCGCACAGCGATTAGGGAGCCGCTGACCAGTGAAATCGGCTGACCAATGGACCGGCCGGACTGCGTCCGCCTTGCAAGCGGCTATGCGGCTGAGCAACGAGCGCTTCGCCGAGCGTCTCGGCATCGCCGCGCGCACCGTGGCCGGGTGGCATCAAAAGCCCGACTTGCGGCCCAAGTCGGAGATGCAACAGCTCCTCGACACCGCGTTAGAGCAGGCCACGCCCGCGGAGCGCGCCCGGTTTGCCGAACACGTCGGAGCTGCGACCTCGGAGCCGAGTCCGACTGATGAACGACTCGCCGCCGACCCCCACATCGGCGCTGCGCTCGAATGGCTCGACAAGCACGCCGGCTGGACACCCGGCACCGCGCGCACTGCCGTCGCCGAGCGGCTGGCGAGCCTGGACGTGCAAGACCTCCACGACCGCGGAACCCGCCGCGGATGGGTCAGCCAGCGCGACACCGCCGACGCGCTCGCCACCTACTACGGCAGCCGGCTCGCCGACCACGGCCTGTTCACCGCCCGGTGCGGCGACCTCGCCGTGAACACCAGCGTCCTGACCTGCGCGGACTGGCTAGATCTTGACTGCGAATTGCGCCCGCCGCACGACGCCTTCCGCGTCCCGAAGGCTCAGCCCGAAGCGGACCTGGCGCTGGACGAGCACGCGGCCGGCCGCGCCGTTCAGCGACTCGCCGAGACCCTGGCCATGAACACCCGGTTGACCGACAGCCCCATCTACCGCCTCCGGGACACGGACATCCGTGAACACCACCTCGGCGGGACGTTCGGTATGGCCCAATTCGTCCACTACGCTCTGACCGTCGACCTTCTCGAAGGTGAACTCGTCGACGCCGTCGCCGCCAGCTCGACCACCATGCCGCTGCGGGATCGCTACTTACCAGACCTACGGTCAGCGCTGGACACCAGCAGCCGTCTCGCCGCCGGCGGAGTCCTCGCACTTACCGCCATCGCTCGCCCCGCCGACCCTTACCGCGGCGAGGCTGACTACCTGCTGCTCGTCCAGGAGCGCTCCGGCAACGTCCTCAACGCCGCCCGGCGCCTCGCCGTGATCCCGAAGGGCTTCCACCAGCCGCTTACCGACGTCCGCCGAGACGCGCAGATAGGAATGACCCTCCGCCGCGAGATGGAGGAGGAGCTGTTCGGGCGCCCGGACATCGACAACACCCTGACCGAGCAGCTCGCCGCAGACCCGCTCCACCCGACCAGGCTCACCGAACCGATGCGCTGGCTCATGGCTGAGCCCCACCGCCTCCGGATGGAATGCACCGGCTTCGGCCTGAACCTCGTCAGCGGCAACTACGAATTCGCCAGCCTGATCGTCATCGACGACGAAGAATTCTGGGAACGCTACGGCGGAGTCGTCGAAGCAAACTGGGAATCCGCCACTCTCCGCCAGTATTCGACTACCGATACCGAACTCGTCACAGAGTTACTGAGTGATGTAGCGTGGAGCAACGAAGGACTGTTCGCCATGACGCAAGGACTCCGACGCCTCGCGCAAATCGGCGGAGAGCGCGTGAAACTGCCCGAGATCGAATGGGAGATCAGTCAGTGAGCGACGGTTGGACCGCCGGCAACGCCAACGAAGACGCGGCCGACACCCGCGGCTGGCTGGTCGGCCACTTCATCGACCCGTCGCAGGGTGTCCGCGCGTCGAATGACGTAGAAGTCAAATGGGCCAACCATCCCGCGGGCGACAAGCGTCCGGAGTGGACTGCCGATGACCAGCGCACCACGCTGGTGATGCTCGTCTCGGGTGAGTTCCGCGTGGACGTCACCGGAGGCACCAAGACCATGACGCGCCAGGGCGACTACGTAATGTGGGGCGCCGGCGTCGACCATTCTTGGGAAGCCTTGGCGGATTCCGTTGTGCTGACAGTTCGCTGGCCGTCAGCTGTGTAATTCGACCGTTGGGAGCGCCACTCTTTTGCCGCCGATTTCCCGCAGTCGTCGGATCCCCTGGAGAAATGCGAAGAGTCCTTCGTTGCTCCACAATTCATCGGTGATGAGTTCGCTGATCAGCTCATCGTCGAGCGTGGAGTAGAGCCGGAGCCCGGCAGCCTCCCAGTTCGCCTCGACGGCCCCGCCGAACCTCGGCCAGAACTCTTCGTCCTCGATCACGACCAGGCTCGCGAACTCGTAGTTCCCGCTGACCAGGTTGAACCCAAAGCCCGTGCACTCCATCCGCAGCCGGCCTGGCGCCTCCGTGAGCCACCGCATCGGCTCCGACAACCGGGTCGGATGCATGGGGTCCGCGACAAGCTGCGGACCGGCCGTGTTGTCGACGTCGGCGCGCCCGAACAGTTCCTCTTCCAGCTCGCGCCGCAAGGTTGCACCAATCCGCGCGTCCGCCCGGTGATCCGCCAACGGGCGGTGGAACGCCTTCGGGATCACCGCGAGGCGTCCGGCGCCGTTGACCACTCGGCTCGATCGCTCCTGCACGAGCAGCACGTAGTCCCGGCCGCCGCGGAACGGATCGGCGGGCCTCGCTATCGCCGTCAACGCGAGCACGCCGCCGGCGCAGAACCTCCCGTCGACGTCGAGCACGTGCGACAGATCCGGCAGGTAGGTGTCCCGGAGTGGCATCGCGCCACCGGCGCGGTTCTCGCTCAGCTCGCCTTCGAGCCGGTCAACGCCCAGAGCGTATTCCACGAACGACGCGGTCCTCACGGCCCCGCGCACACTGTCGGCGCCGAACTCGAAGTCGACCAGCCGGTACAACGGCACGTCGGTGATCCGAACCTGTCCGGCCGCCACAGCGGCGAGCCGCTCAATCGCGGCGTTCTCGTCAAATGGCCGCGCGGACTCGGTGCCCTGGAGCCGAAGCCTGAGCCGATCGTGCTCAGCCGTCAGCGGAAACGCGCCCTCTAACCAGCTGCTGCGACAGAGAATGCTGGTGGCGACGTCAACATCACCGAGGTTCGCGCCGTAGTACCGGTGTTCTGCGGGCGGGCTGCCGTAGTACCTGACGAGCTTGCCGACAGCCTCGCTCCTGCCAACTCGTCGGCCCGGCGCGAGCGCAGCCGCCGCAGCACGCCGCCGGGCAGTTCCCGCCTCCCATCCGGCGCGCCGATCGAGCCAGGCGAACGCTGGGTCGAGCTCCGGCGCCGCAGGCTTCTCGTCCCGCAGACTGATGAACGCGCGCAGCTCGGCCGGTGAGACTTCCAACAGCTTCGCCATCCTCGGCCACAGGTACGGCAGCGGCTCGTTCTCCCAGCACTCCCACCGCCCAACGGTGGACCGATCGACGCTAAGCGCCGCCGCGAAGCTCTCCTGCGTGAACCCCGCTGCGCGACGCGCTGAAACCAGCTTCTCGCGTCGTCTTGTCATCGCCACAGCTCGCCGCCCCCGTCCTCGCCTGCAAACAAGATATCAGGCCCCTTCGCAGCTCAGACGTCCCGATGCGGCTTCTCTGCCGCAAAAGTCCGTCATCCCTGCTCTGGCCTTTCGGCGTCGCGCGGCATTGACTAATTTCATCAACTTCGACCACTCAGAGGAGGCGGTTGATGCCTGCCGGAGCAGCTAACCAGCATCCCGAGCGTGGCTACGTCACCTGGCAACACTGCGCCTTCGACGCGGCAGACCACGCCGTCACCGACGCCGACTTTGCCGCAGGCTTCGAACAGCGGCAGGGCCGTTACCAGGCAATTTGCGGTCACAAGGTGCTCGTCGACTCCTGTCTGACACCACCCGGCCGCGTCTGCCCCAAGTGCTGGGCGCTGCTCGCCCCACCCGCTCGGCAGCCTGCGAAGACCCACGCCGCCCACCGTGCCCTGTCCCGACTGCGCCGCCTCAGGCGTCGCCTCCGCTCTCCGGCCGGCTCGCAGCCGCGCCCGCCTCAACGCGCTCGGCACCCCCGCGCGAGCCGGTCGGACCTACTCGCCACGCCGGCACCCGCACCGGCCGTCTACAGGGATCCCGCATGAACATCGCCGGCAAGTCCGCCGCCGACGCGATGCTCCTCGCCAGCCGTCGCAGCCTGGACGTCATCGTTCAGCTTCTGGAGAACCGCGCCGACGTCGCGACCCTGCGCGCCCACGCCACCGAACTGACCGAAGTCGCGGACCTCCTGCACTCCTACGCCGACGACCTCGACGTCGACATCGCCGCCATCGAAGCTGCGCGATGACGTCACGTGCGGTGGCTTCCGGCGTGCAGGCCGTGGCAGCCTGAGAGGCCGGGTTCAGAGGGTCGTGTATGTCTCGTGTCACAGCTGTCACGCTTGTATTTCCGCAGGTGGCGGGAGGTTTGGGCTGCTACGGGTGAGGTGACGCCGGACCAGGTTGTGACAGACGCCCTGACGTATCAGGAACCTGGAGTTGCCAATGGTCACATCAGACCTTCCCGCCACAGCACCACCCACGGCGCCTTGAAAGGACCACCCGTCTTGCGCGGCACCCTCACCATCACCCCGCGGATCAGAATCCTCGCTGCCACCCTCCGCGCGGCCCGTCAAGACGCTCACTTCGGCCTCCGCGAACTCGCCCGCCGCCTCGACATCAACCCCTGACTCCTTGCCCACTGGGAACGCGGCACCCGCACCCCGACCCCCGGCGACGTCGCCCAGATCCTCGGCGCCCTCGGCGTCCCCCGCGACCGCAAATGCCACATCCTCAACCTGGCACACGGCGCCATCGACTCGACCTGGATCACCCCTGGACCGCAGGCCACCCAGGATCATGTTGCCGCGGACGCCGCGCACGCGGCCTCTGCAACAGCGGTGACCATTTGGAGCCCGCTCTTGATCCCGCCGCCGATGCAGATTCCTGACTACGCCCGTGCGGTCACAGGCGACGGTATGGCTACTCCGGAAGCACCGGGTACGCACGTCACCGGAATAGTCGAGCGGTGTACGCCAGCTCTGGTGGGCTCCGGCCTCACCACCGAGGTCTTCGTCGGAGCTGCTGCGTTACTCGACACCGTCGACAACGACGAGACCATGTTGCGGCAGGTGCGATTCCTATCCGACGTCGCGGCGATCACTCCCGCGGTATGTGTCCGCGTCGTGCCGGCCGCCGTCGGTCCCCATCCCGGGCTCAGGGGCGCGTTCACCCTCTTCGCCATGAACGATGGGACCTCCGTTGCTCGCATCGAGACGTATGGGGCAACGATCCACCTCGTCGACGACCACGCCTTCTGCCAAGGCGCAGTCACGAAACTCGGCGCGGTTGCTCTGTCGTTAGAGGAGTCAGCGAACTTCATCGACACGTGCGTTGCAGAGCGGCGCGGGCGGGTGAAGGATCACGCGCAGCACGACATCTGCGCTCCGGACAGGGCGTGGACGGAGCTGGGCTCGACGTGAGACAAACGCGCTCGACCTATACATGGTCGAGCTCAGTGACTGGGTCCGAGGCTCGGGGTCCAGCCCGAGCTCGTCCAGAAGACCACCGTCGAGGTGACGGAGGCGATTAGAGCTTCCTCCGCTGACTGGTACCTGCGCGCACTGACCCAGCGAGGTACCTGATCCCCGGCCCCCGCGGGTCGAGCGCGTGTCTCCTTCTCTCCACACAGCTCCTCGCCGGGGCCGCGCCCTACTTCTCGGGCGCCTCCAATTCGCCCTCCTGGATGATCTCGGCGGTGTTGACCTTGCCCATCGAAGCGATCACGTTCTCAAGCATCTCCCAGTACTCCGGCGTGAACTGCTCCGGGGATCATTGGCGGATCCCCGCGGTTCGGTCCCTGAGCTACTCGACCCTCCACGGCGCCGATTTCCGCCAGGTGGCGGGCAAGCAGCTCACGCAGCGTCTCTCGCTCCTTCAGGACCTGACGGCTCAGCTGCCAACGCATGATCATGTTCAACAATCGATGAAGCCCGAAGATGGCTCCCAAGCCGTAACCCATCCAAGTGTGGCTCTTAAGCGCGTCGCTCAAGACGGTGACCCACGGGCTCGCCATCGAAGTGCGAACGACCTCGATTTGCATACCGTCTCGACCCCACTCGTAGACATCACGGCATTTGTCTTCAAGGACGTCACGGCGGGCTCTGGACCAACGGGGACCACGCCCGATTGGGCGTGGAGCGCATCAACTCAGGAGTTCCGCGACCTCACGGCGGGCTCTCGTCGGTGAGTGATAGCCGCCTGAAGGCTTACCGACCGGCCCTCGTCAAAAAACCTGGGTCACGGAACACCCGGAAGGCGAGCAGGCCACGCCCGCAGATCGCCGCCGCCGCTCGGCCCAGTGGTCTCACCAACTGACGACCACGGGATTGATCAGGGCAAACAGACCGGCGGCGTGCATGGTCGGCCGGCTCTCCTCACAGCGGGAACGTGTCGACTCCCCCATTTCCCGCAGCTGGCACCACCACGTGTGCGCAGTTGTGCCGACCACTGAGCCCGCGACGCTCACTGGATCAGTCGAGATGGAGCGCGACTTCTTCGCGCCGTCTGAGTAGGAAGGTGCGTTCCACCTCGTTGTCGGTCATCGTCAGGGCCTCCTCGTAGGACAGGTCCGCTTCCGGCCACCGGTCGAGGCGGCGAAGGAAGTCGGCGCGGGCCGCGCTCAGGTAGGCGTGGGTGCCCAGAGCCGGTTCGTCCAGCAGGGGCGCGAGTGCGGCGAGGCCGGCCTCCGGACCGTCCCGGAATCCGACGGCGATGGCCCAGTTGAGGTCGACGACCGCGGACGGCCACAAGCGACGCAGCACCTCGTACAGCCCGACTATCTCCACCCAGTCGGTGTCCTCCCAGGTCGCCGCCTCCGCGTGCACCGCGGCGATCGCGGCCTGGACCGAGTACCTCGTCGGCCCCGCGCGCCGCAACGACTGGGTCAGCAGGGCGGTGCCCTCCTCGATCTGCTGCGCATCCCACCGTCGCCGGTCCTGGTCGGCGAGCAGGACCAGCTCGCCGTCCTCGGAAATCCGGGTGTCCCGGCGGGCGTCGGTGAGCAGCAGCAACGCCAGCAGACCGGCGACATCGGTGTTACCGGGCAGCAACTGGTGCAGGATGCGGGCGAGGTGGAGGGCACCGTCCACGAGGTCCTTCCGTACGAGCTGGTTGCCGACCGGCGTGACGTGGCCGGTGGTGAAAACGAGGTGTACGACGTCGAGAACGGAGTCCACACGTCGGGGAAGGTCACCGGGGTCGGGCATCCGATAGGGGATCCGAGCACCGCTGATCTTCCTCTTCGCTCTCGTGATCCGCGCCGCCATCGCTGCGTCCTGCACCAAGAAGGCCCGAGCCACTTCGGTCGTGGACAGCCCGCACACCAGTCGCAGGGTCAGCGCCACCTGGGCATCGCGAGACAGCGTCGGGTGACAACAGGTGAAAATGAGCCGCAACCGGTCGTCACCGACAGCTTGCGGGTCCGCCCCGTCCTCCGGCCCGGTCACGACGTCGTCCGTGACAAGCAACGGCAACGCCGAGCGCAGGACCGACTCCCGCCGCAGCAGGTCCTTCGCCCGGTTGCGCGCAACACTGGTCAGCCACGCGCCCGGCCGGACCGGCACTCCGCTCACCGTCCACTTCCGCAGAGCCTGGGTGTACGCGTCCTGGACGCGCTCCTCGGCAAGGTCGAGATCGCGCACGACACGCACCGTCGCGGCGAGCACTCTGGCCCACTCGCGACGGTGCGCCTGCGCGATCGCCTCCGTGACGTCGATGTTCCCGGTCAAGGCGCGCCGATCCGGTCTAGCCCGGCTCGTTGATCGGCCGGATCTCGACCCCGCTGTGCGCGACCCTGAGCTCGGGCAGCCGCTCGGCGAGTTTGACCGCAGCGTCCAGGTCGGGTGCCTCCACCACGTAGTAGCCGCCGAGCGCTTCCTTGGACTCGAGGAACGGTCCGTCGGTCGGCGTCGGTCGGCCACTCACGCTGCCGCGCAGGCTCGTCGCGGTCGCCGTCGGCAGAAGCTCGTGGCCGGAGAGGACCGCGGCACCGGCTGCGGCGTTGAACGCGGCGTGTCCCGCTTCGACCTCCGCCCTCTCCTGCGGGGAGCCTGCTTCCCAGATCTGCTCGTCCCCATAGATGAGGAGCAGGTACTTCGCCATCTCACGCATCCCATCGGTTCGGGGCCTCCGTTCGGCCCGTCTGCCTCTACGACGAACGAACCAGCCACGAATCGATGCTCCGCCGCTCTCGCCATCGATTTCAACGGTGCGAGACCGCGGCCCGGTGCGCTCGTTGCCGTGATGATGTTCCTCCTCTCGCCCCTCAACGTCGTCTTCGCGATTTACGAGATGGAGATCATCCCGGAACGAGTTGATCGGACGGGTGCAGAGCTCGATGAGCGTCGCGTCGACTTCGATTCAGTGGCTCGGTCCGATTGCCGCAGGGCTGCTTGCTTCCGCGTCGGGCCAGACAGTGGCCACGATCGTGTTCGCCTGCGTGATAGCCGCGCTCGCGATCGCCACGCACTTCTCCGGTGGCCTGCGAGCGCTGACCAGGGCCGCATCAAGTCCGCCGAATAATGCGGAGTGGTCCAACCCCGTGTTCCGGCTGACCCACCTCGTGCTTGGCCCGCTGTCGGCGCTCCACACCGCCGACACCGTAATGGGCCTGCTCGGACCACGGAGCAGCTGCCCGGACGACGGACGCACCGACGTCACCTGGCCGCCATCCAGTCTGTATAGCTTCGCCCTTGTTCACACAGCGCTGATATCAGCATGTTGAAGGGCGCGCACGTCGACCACAGTGATGACGTGGTTGCGCCCGTTCACGACGGCTACTTTCACGAGCGCCTCAAACGAACGGCGGGTGGAGACTCCATGGCGATGGATAGCCATGCCACGCAACGAATCCGCCGCGGCGGCAGTGCCGTTGCCCCAGCAACCCGCCAGGATCACGATCTCCGTGCCGTCATCGGCCAAGGGATTCAATGTCCGGACCACCACGCCGTAGTCGGCGGCAAGACTTCCATCGTCGTCATACTCCGGGTAGTACTCATGGCCTGTCGCGCTATCCGCCACCGCCACTTCATGCGTAGTCCAACGCGGGAACCCGAACGTCAACGCCGGCCTGAGGCGCGGAATCATCTGAGCAGTCACCCTGTTGCCGTCAGGACCGCCGACCAGTACCAGATCGCGGCGCAACTCCGAACTCGGCATGTCGCCCGTCGGCCTCACCGTCGAATCGAAACCGAACGACCGCAACTGTTCCTCAACCGAGGCCATGGCCTCTGCGTCACCGAGGCCGATCAACCCGGATCGCTCCCACACGTACAGCTGGTTTCGCTCGTGCACACCGACAACGACCGTGACGCCGCGGTCGCCCATGTTCTTCCAGAAACGTCGGGCACGCCACCGTCGCGCCTGCCGCCGCGTCCGACCGGTCACCCACACGGCGATACCGCCGATGCATGCCGCGATCAAGTTCACCGCGATGTCCGGACCTGACCGGCCCAACCACGCGGCTACCTCAGCCAGCCACTCCCAGAGACCCACCGCACCCCCACCGCGTCAAGTACCTGCACTCACGCCGCCTGACTGCCGCCAAGGGCGGGAAACACGACCCCGAGTATCGAAATCAGCAGCGGGGCGGCCAGCAGCTCCCAGTGTGGCGCCTTCGTCGCCGATCTACCGGCCGAACACTGTGCCAGAAAGCTTGCGAGCGCGACGGGCAGGATCACGGCGCCGGCCACCGGCGGGAAGAATGAGGGCCACGCCGGCGTCGAGGGTGGGCGCATCTGGGTGCGTCTGCTGGCCGAGGGCGCCCTGGTGTTGGGACGAATCAGGGCAACCGGCATCCCGCGCGCTGTTCGCGGCCTGGCATCTTTTGTCTTGGGGGTGGAGAGGTGCGTCCGGGCGGTGATCGAGGATGTTCATGCTCTGGGTTCGGAGCTTGAGCGTTCTTATCCGGGGTACGTGCGGGGCCGGCTGAGGTTCCGGGTCAAGCAGATCGTGTATGTCGCCTTTCCTGGACGAGGCGGTGATGGGGTTCGCGTTCCCGAAAGAGGAGCGTGCCGCGTTGGTCGCCGGTGAGCCGGGGAAGTTCGGGCTGCCGTCGGAGTCGGATATGCGGTTCAACTGGGTGCACGTCGAGCTTGCTGCGCCGGACCCGGGTAAGGCTCGCGAGCTCGTGATGGATAGTGGTCCCGCAGAAGGTCTCCCGTGCCCCTGACCTCGCCCATCCCGATGGTCCGGGATGACGGCGCCCGCCTCGGGTTAGCTCGACCTTCGATGAACGTCCGGCCGGCACGTGCCGACGGACCTGGCTCGGCTTGGGCCCCGGTGGTCGGGCAAACCGCTCAGGTTGCGACGCCGCAATCACCTGCACCGCGACAACGTGATCAACTACCGGCGATACCGGGGGTCGGGTGCTGGGGGTACGCACAGCACGTGCACGTCAATTACCCTGGCGACATGATCTCCCGAAACTTGGGAGATCTCCCATGCGGAGGGCTTCAAGTCGCCCATTGGACACAAAAAGTGGTGAACTTTCACCGATCCTGTCACAGTCAGCCGATCCTGCAGAAGCAGGGTCGGCTTCGTGCTGTCGACCTCTGCCCGGATGCTCGGTGGTCGGCATGATGTCGCTCGGTGCTCCCGTGATCCCCACGTCCCACCCAGGACGATGGCCCACTGATCTGGCGCCCGTGGCGATGGGTTCACGGCTCCCTCTTCCGGAGCCAGTGACGCGCGAGCCGTCAACGGCGCTCGAATACGACATCGCCCGGATCGATCGCTCGGGCCGGCTGTGTGTCCGGCCGGTGCTGGATCGGCTGGGGTGGGTGCCGACGGTGCGTCTGACCGCGGCGGTGGTGGGCACGTCGGTGGTGATGCATCCTGCGCCGGACGGTGTGTTCGCGCTGGGTTCACGCCGGACGCTGGTGCTGCCGGTGATCATCCGCCGCCGATGTGGCCTGGCGGCTGGGGACGGTGTCCTGCTGGCCGCCGACCCGGCCCGTGGTGTGCTGGTGGTGCATCCGCTGCCGTCGCTGGAGCGCCTGGTTCTCAGCTATCACACGAGCTTGCTGGGTGATGACGACGATGCCCGCTGACCAGGCAGAGCTGGATGCGGCTCGGTTGTTGCTGTCGAAGATGGGGATCGAGCCCGCGGACCTGGTGTCCGAGCCGGAGGAACGCAAGCCGGTGCCGACGTTCTCGGAGTACTTGTCTGCGGTGAAACGGGCGGTGTCGGCGGCCACGGCCCGGGCCTACTCGTCGTACTGGCGGCGGCTGGAGGCGACGTGGGGCGACCGACGACTGGACGAGCCGACGCCAACGGAGATCAAGGAACTCGCGGAGCGGGCGACGGAGCAAGCTCTCGTCCGACGCAATTCGCGCGGGGGCCGCAGCGCATCGGAGAACTTCATCGCCGCGGTGCGGTGTGTGTACAAGCACGCCGTCGACGACAAACTCCTCACCGCGGCCGAGAACCCCGCCCGGCGGGTACCCAAACCACGCCGGCTGCCGTCCCTGCGACGCGCCCTGGACGAGCCGATCCTCATCGAGATCAACCAAGTCACCGCCGCCACCGGCGATGACCCGGCGTTGGACACGTTGCTGCTGCGCCTGCACACCGAGACCGCGTGCCGTCGCGGTGGCGCGCTGGGTTTGCGGCCGCGAGACCTGGATGAGACCCAGTGTCTCGTGCACCTGCGGGAAAAGGACGGCACCAGCCGCTTCCAGCCCGTCTCACCCACATTGATGGCTCTGCTGCGCGGCCATTCGGACGAGCGCGGCTCGACCCACCCCGACGGTCCGCTGCTGCGATACCGCACGGGGGAGCCGATCACCAAACGCCGCTACGACCACCTGTGGGACCGACTCGGCCGCCACATCCCCTCAGTCCGAACCCAGAACATCTCCACCCACTGGCTACGCCACACCACCCTCACCTGGGTCGAACGGCACTTCGGCCACGCCATCGCACACGCCTTCGCCGGCCACGCCGACGCCTCGGACAGCGCCACCATCACCTACAGCAAAGCTGACCTGACCGATGTCGCCACCGCCCTGCAGGCGCTGACCGGCGAACCCCACCCCCTCGCCCGACACCGAGGCGTGCAGTGACGACGACCTTCAGGGAAACCGCCTCGCCACAGGGAAAGGCGGCACGGACATGAAACACACCAACGTGTGGCTCCTACGCGACCCCGCCCTGGCCGGCCAGTGTTTCTGCATAGGCCTGGTAGCACTCGGCGCGGCCTACGCGTCGTATCGGCACGGACGTGAGTTCGCGCTCCGCTTCGGCGCGGACACCGTCACAGCGTCGATTTGGCCACTGCTGGTCGACGGTCTGCTCACCATCGCGACAGTCGAGCTGTGGAAATCGAACCGGGGTGGCAAGACCTCCGGACGATGGGTGGCATGGCTGGGGTTCGCGTTCGGGATCTGTCTGTCATTGGTCGTGAACATCTGCTCCGCACCCATGCTGAGTGCGTTGCGAGTGATCGTGGCTGCGTGCCCGCCGTTGGTGCTGTTGCTCGCAGTCGAACTGCTCAACGGTGCGCTCAAACGGCGCGCAGGTAACGAGACTGGCTCCGAGAAGCAACTCGCAGCTTGGACAACATCAGACGGCTCGCGAGGCAGCCAGAATCGGTCCTCGAGACCCAATTACCAAGGTAATCCTGAGGTCGCCATGCCTTATCGCAAACCCCGTGACGGCAGCGAGTTGCCGGACTGGAAGCAAGACCTCAACGCCACCCACCGCAAGTTCTGTGCCCGCGTCGAGCACGCTCTGTCCCGGATGAAGAACTTCAAGATCCTCCGCGACTACCGCCGCGCCGCGAGCACGCTCGCCGACACGGTGTCCGGAATCGCGTACCTGCACAACATCCTTCTCGACACCTGATCGCACCACCAGCCCCACCGGCACAACACCAGTTACGAGACAGCCCTTAGCGTGAGCGTGTCCCCAGGTGCAGGACCGCCTTTCCGGTGAACTTCCTGTCCAGTAGGTCTTGGGCGATGTGACCGACATCGTCCCAGGACCCATCGGCCTCGATCGGTGTGCGCAAGTGCTGCACGGAGACCATGTGGGCGAGCAGGCGCAGATCGTCGCTGGCGGGTCGACCGACCAGCTCCGTGTACATCCGCAATCCGTACAGGTTGCCACCGCCAGTGGCGAGGAATTCGCGCAGGTCGAGGTCGACTTGCGGCGATGCCGACCAGCCCAGGCTGACGCAGGTCCCTCCTGGTGCCAGCAGTCCCAGCGCGCTCTTGAGCGCCGCGCCGCCCAGAGACTCCACAATCAGGTGATAGGGACCATACGTGCGCGCCGGGGACAGATCCTCTCCGACAACTACCTCGTCGGCCCCCAGTTCGCGCACCATCACCTCGTGACGGGCCTGGCGGGAGGTGCCGACGACGAAGGCGCCGCTGTTCTTGGCGAGCTGGTGGGCGAACAGCCCCACGCCGCCGGTGGAGCCGGTGATCAGCACCCGCTTGCCGAGTAGCAGCCCACCCTTTTCCAGAGCGCGGTGCGCGGTCAGGCCAGCGGTGGGCAGGGTAGAGGCTTGGGCGAACGACACGCTGTCGGGTATCTCGGCAAGCCGGTCGGTGGCAACAGCCACCTGCTCAGACCAGGCCCCGGCATCGAGCAGGCCTACCACCCGGCTGCCGGCCTTCGGGCCGCTACCGTCCGCAGCAGCTGTGATCACGGTACCTGCGATGTCGTGGCCCGGTCGCCAGCCCGCGTCGGCCTGCTGGGCCGCCAGCAGGTCTCCGCGATTCAGGGAACTGGCTTCGACCCGCACGAGGGCGTGCGCCGGGCCAGGTCGGGGGGCCTCAACGTCAGTGATACCCAGACGTCCAGGGGCCTGCGGATCCACGACGATCGCACGAACGGAACTCATGTCTCTTCTCCTTCACTCAGGACAATCCGCGGCAGCACGGGCGTCGCGGCGAGTTATCGGATAGGCTATCCACCAACAGCCTAACAGATAACGGATAGCCTCTCCGCCAACTCATGATGACTTCGGACAACACCTCGTTCCCCACCAGACGGGCCGCGGCCGCGCGAAACCGCGACAAGATCCTGACCGCCGCCAGGGCTGCCTTCGCCGACCCCGCCGCAGAGATCTCGATGGCCGAGATCGCGCGACGTGCCGGCGTCGGAATGGCCACCCTCTACCGCAACTTCCCTGGACGTCGGGAGTTACTCGAAGCCCTCTACGCAGACGAAGTCGACGCTCTCTGCGAGGCTGCCAACGCTGGCGATACACAGACACCCGGCGCGGCGCTCACCACCTGGCTGCGCCGGGTCTTCGCCTTCATCGCCAGCAAAGGCCTGATCGTCTCCGAACTACTCGAGCACATCGACCCCGGCAGCCCCGTCATCCCCGGAGGCAATCGCGCCCGGGCGCTCGCCGCCGGTCGACCGCTGCTGGCCGGGGCGCAAGACGCCCACGAGATCCGCGACGACCTCACACTCGAGCAGATCTTCGACATGATCGTCGCCATCGCCAAGATCCACGGCGAGCCCAGCTACCTCGAACCGATGCTCCAGACCATGCTCGATGGCCTCCGCCCGCCGGGCGAGGACAACGCCGAGGGGGCGATCCGGCCGTAGGCCGCGCCAAAGGCAAGCTGCGCGGACGCGCGCCGAAGCTTGCGGCCAAGCAACGACGTGGTCACCGCGGGCGACCAGGACCCGCACCACTACGCCGACACCCTCACGCGCCTCACCCCCGACAGAGCCGCCAACCCCGTCCACCGCCGACTCAGGCCGAAGGTCGCCGTCCGGCGAACGGTCGATGGCCGACATCGGCCGTTGCCCGGCGTGGGAGCGTCATTCGCGTCGTCGCCGACGTCGCCGTCGGCCCGCGGCTGCTCGACGGCATCCTGCTTGCCCTCGGGCCTGACCTGGGCGCGGAACTCGGAGATACGAGATACCGAGTTTCGCGGTGATGGCCGCTGCCGTGCCTGTCTCCGGCGACAGCACGAGGCACTGCATCCGATTCGCGCACAGGGCGTCCGCTGCCGCTCTATTCGCGCTGAACGAATTACCCCCGCATCCAACACGCCGAGTCGCCGGGGGACGCGGGGTGCCGCGAACAAGCACGGCGGGGGTCCGGAACGCCCGTGTCGCGCCAGGAAACGCTATGCCCTCGGCGGGCGCGACCTGGTCGCGACGCACGATTCTGCCCTTGCCGCGGTCTCGGTGACCTGGTGTTCGCAGCCCGGGGCGGCCGGTGGCATCGCGGCAGCGATCTCGGCATGTTTTCGGTTCGGATCTCACCGATGGATCCCGAAAACATGCGGGAACGACGGTTCGACTCAGTGCACGAATGGACGGTTCGACATCACCGTGCGCACAGCTCGTCCAATGCCGACTGGCTCGCCTCGTCCGCGGCGCGGTAGATCACCAACAGCTGGTCCGGATCTTGAACTGGCGTCAGCGTTTCGAAATGCACTGCGATCACGCCGACGTCAGGATGCCGCATCACTTTGCGCCCGCGGCCGTTGACCTTGACGTCTCGCTCGTCCCACAATCGCGCGAATTCCTCGTCACGAGTGATGCATTCGGCGATGAGGTCGCTCAACGCCTGATCCTCCGGATGCGCAGCCCACGCGGCGCGCAGGTGGGCTACCCCCTCCCGCACGACGCGTTCGCGGTCGACATAGAACTCACGGATCTGCGGATGCATCAGGCACAGCCACATCGCATTGCGCTGCGACGGCGG
>NZ_JBEXHL010000059.1:0-35851 GCF_040607795.1 Amycolatopsis sp. NPDC005232
AAGTACCCCAGCAGGTAGCTCGCCGTGACGCTCGAAATCTGGCTCGGCGACAGCCGGCGCGATCTCGCCGGTGGGTCGACTCGGCGGGGTGAGCTGGCGGGAAGTGATCGGGGGTGGTTGAGGTCACGGCCGAGCGGCAGTCGCTGCCCCGGCGCCGGGGTCTGGTTGCGGGGCGCGCATCGCAGTCCACAAGCGCTGAGTGCCGGCCACCGCCGACGAAGATCTGTCTCTCACGGCGACCACAGCGCGAGATCGCGCCGGTGTTGGGATCGAGCGGTGCGATCGGCCGCCAGGCCGATCCGACCGCTCGATCCCCCACACCGGCTCAAAGGCGATCTCGCCGCCCCGGCGGAGCCGGGGCAGAAAATTCAGGCCGAGGCAAAATTACCGCCTATTGCGCAGGTAGTCGCCGACCACGGCGGCGCCCAGGCCGTCCAGGTCGGGGGCCACCACGCGGCCGCCGGAGCGGCGGGCGATGGTGTCCACGAACGCTTCCAGCCGCGGGTCCTCCCCGAGGCGGAAGACCGTGACCGAAGCGCCCATCTTGGCGATCCGGTCCACTTCGGACAGTGTCTTGTAGATCGTGCGCGGGTCCGGCGGGTAGTCGAACACCGCTTCACCGTCGGGTTCCAAATGCGCGGTCGGCTCGCCGTCGGTGACCATCAGCACCACGGGCTGCGCGTCGGGGTGGCGGCGCAGGTGCTGGCCGGCCAGCAGCAGCGCGTGGTGGGCGTTGGTGCCCTGCTCCCACGTGCCCTCCAGGCCCACCAGCTCCGGCAGGTCCACCTTCATCGCGTAGCGGCCGAAGGTGATCAGCTGCAGCGCGTCGTTGCGGAAGCGGGTGCTGATCAGCTGGTGCAGGGCGAGCGCCGTGCGCTTCATCGGCAGCCAGCGGTCCTCCTGCACCATCGACCACGACGTGTCCACCAGGAGCGCCACGGCCGCGCGCGAGCGGTGCTCGGTCTCGACGACCTCCACGTCCTCGACGTCGAGCGTCACCGCGCGCGAGCCGACCGACGTCGAGCGCAGCACCGCGTTGCGGACCGTGCGCGGCACGTCCCACGGCTGCATGTCCCCGAACCGCCACGGGCGGCTCGAGCCCGTGGGCTCCCCCGCGGCGCCGGCGGACTCGGTCTCCCGGTCGCCCGTCTTGCCGCGCAGCGAGTTGACCACATCGGACAGTGCCGTCTCGCCCAGGCGCCGCAACGCCTTGGGCGACAGGCGAAGCGAGCCGTCGGCCGCTCGTTCGAACAGACCCTGCCGGCGAAGCTCACGCTCCAGTTCGGACAGTCTCCGCGCGTCGACACCGG
Organism: Amycolatopsis sp. NPDC005232; assembly: GCF_040607795.1. NCBI lineage: Bacteria > Bacillati > Actinomycetota > Actinomycetes > Pseudonocardiales > Pseudonocardiaceae > Amycolatopsis > Amycolatopsis sp. NPDC005232. The sequence goes on from NZ_JBEXHL010000059.1 coordinate 1,311, forward strand.
CGTCGGGACCCAGCTGGCGCTGCAGTGCGTCCATGTCAATGTCCTCGAGCCGCGCGCCCGGGTAGGCCTGGCCCAGCTGTTCGGCCAGCCCGTCGAGCTCCGCGAGGTCCTGCATCGCCTGCGCGCCCTCGCCCAGGCCCAGCGGGTCCTGGCCGCGGAAGCGCTCCGAGCCCTGCCAGTCCTCCCCCGGCCGCAGCGCCTGCAGCGCCGCGTCGAGAGCGGACAGCTGCTGGGCGATGCGCGGGTCGCCGAACGCCTGCTGCGACAGCTCCGCCAGCTCGGCGCGCTGCTCGGCCGACATCGAGTTCAGCATCCGCTGCGCGGCCGCGGCGCGGGAGGCCAGCGCGTCGATCAGCTCCTCGACGTTGCGCGGGTTCTCCGGGAAGAACTCGCCGTGGCGGCGCATGAACTCCGCGAACCGCTCGTCGATGTCGTCGGCGCCCTGCGCGTGGGCCTGCAGCAGCGCGTTGAGGTCGGACAGCATCTGGTTGACCTGTTCGACGTCCTCGGGCCCGGCGTTCTGCAGCGCCTGCTTCATGCCCTGGAACCGCGCGTCGAGCGCCTCGCGGCCGAGCAGGTCGCGGATCTGCTCGTACTTCTGCCGGCCTTCGGACGACCGCCAGTCGTACTCGCTCAGCTCGCGCACGGCCGCGGCGGTGCCCGGCGGGAGGGCGTCGAGCTGCGCCTCGCGGAAGCGCGCCTCGTCGTCCGGGTCCGGGAACAGCTCGCGGCGCTCGGCGGTCAGCGCCTCGCTCAGCAGCTGCTGCACCTCCTGCAGCGTGCCGTCGAGCCGGTGGCGGCGCTGGATCTCCGAACGGCGCTGCCACAGCCGCCGCGTGAGCTCGTCAAGGCCCGACGTGCGCTCGGTGCCACGGCGCAGCAGCTCCTCCAGCGCCGAGCGCGGCGACGCGCCGGCCATCACGTCGCGGCCGATCTCGTCGAGCGCGTCGCGCAGGTCCGCCGGCGGCGCCAGCGGATCCGGCCCGTCGTGCCACGGGCCGTAGGAGTACCCCTCGGGAATGAGCGGCATTACTGGCCGTACACCGTGGTGTTCTCGTCGGAGTCCTTCGCCAGCCGCCTGGCGAGGAACAGCGACTCCAGTGCCAGCTCCACCGCAGCCGCGATGCGACCGGCCGGCTCGTCGGAGGACACCCCGGCACGCTGGGCGACCTCGTGCAGCACCGGCAGCTCCGGCAAGGCGGCGAGCACGTCCCGGGCCGGCACGCGCTCGCCGGTGGCCACCAGGTGGCCGTCGGCGACGGCGTCGGACAGCGGACGCAGGTCCAGCCCGGCGAAGCGCTCCCGCGCGGTTTCGGCCACGGCCCGGCGCATCAGGTGCACGAGGTGCTCGACCTCGCGGCCCTCCTCGCCCGGCTCGAACTCGATCTTGCCGCGCAGCACGGCAGGCACCGCTTCGAGGTCGACCGGCCGCGCGACGGCCGGGTTCTCCCCGGTGAGCGCCGCCCGGCGCAGCGCCGCGGCGGCGACGGTTTCGGCGGCGGCCACGGCGAAGCGCGCAGACACCCCGGACCGCTGGTCGATCACCGGCGACTCGCGCAGGTTGCGCACGAACCGGGCCAGCACCTCCAGCAGCGGCTCGCCGACCTCGGCGACGAGGTGCGCCTCCTGCTTCACCACGGCGACTTCGGCGTCGACGTCGAGCGGGTAGTGGGTGCGGATCTCCGCACCGAAGCGGTCCTTCAGCGGCGTGATGATGCGGCCGCGGTTGGTGTAGTCCTCGGGGTTCGCGGTGGCGACGAGCAGCACGTCCAGCGGCAGCCGCAGCGTGTAACCGCGGACCTGGATGTCGCGCTCCTCCATCACGTTCAGCAGCGCGACCTGGATGCGCTCGGCGAGGTCGGGCAGCTCGTTGATCGCCACGATGCCGCGGTGGGCGCGCGGAACGAGCCCGAAGTGGATCGTCTCCGGGTCGCCGAGGCTGCGGCCCTCGGCCACCTTCACCGGGTCGACGTCGCCGATGAGGTCACCGACGGACGTGTCCGGCGTCGCGAGCTTCTCGGTGTAGCGCTCGCTGCGGTGGCGCCACGCCACGGGCAGGTCGTCGCCCAGCTCCGCCGCGCGGCGGATCGAGGCGGGGGTGATCGGGTCGAGGGGGTGCTCGCCGAGCTCGGAGCCCTCGATGACGGGGGTCCACTCGTCGAGCAGGCCGGCGAGCGTGCGCAGCAGGCGCGTCTTGCCCTGGCCTCGTTCGCCGAGCAGGACGACGTCGTGGCCGGCGAGCAGCGCGCGCTCGAGCTGCGGCAGGACGGTGCGGGAGAAGCCGACGATGCCGGGCCACGCGTCGCGGCCTTCGCGCAGCGCGGTCAGCAGGTTGTCGTGGATCTCCTGAGCGATGGGGCGCGGGGTGTACCCGGCGGCGCGGAGCTCGCCCGCGGTACGGGGAAGTGAGTCTGGGACAACGGTCACGGCATCGACGCTACTTATCGTTTCGGCGTACGTCGACGTGGAGCGACTCCAGCGTGGGCGATCGTCCACGAAGTGTGGACTACCGGTAAAATAGGGCGTCGTGTGCCGTCCCAGTGCGACCCTCGCCGTCTGGTCCTCCGCGTGGCTCAACGGAGCCGCCGCTTCCGACGATGTGCTCGACGCCCTCGCTGCCTGGGGCGAAGCGCACGACGTCGTCGCGGCCGATGCCCCCGCCGCCGAAGCCTTCGAGCTCCCGCTGGCGTTCCACCGCGCCGCGACCCCGGTCCAGCTCCTCATGGCGCTGCGCGCGCAGAGCGTGAAAATGGCGCAGCTCGTGCTCCCCGTACCCGGCGACGTCCGCGGCCTCGGCGGGGGCGGCCCGTTCGCCGAGGCGGCGCTGCGCTGCGGTGACGCGGTCGTCCTTACCGAGCTCGGCTTCGGCCTCGTGCCCGAGCCGATCGCGGAAGGCCTGATGCGCTGGACGGTCTACTCGGTGCCCACCCCGGTTCCGCTCGAGTACCAGTCGCTGCCCGACTCCGAACACGGGCTCACGGACGCGATCCGCGCCAGCGCGGGTGCGTTGCAGGCGCTGGACGTGGCCAGCGACCGCCCCGGCGTACGCGCCGAACTGTCGGCCCATCTGCGATCACGCCCGCAGGTCGAGTGGCCGGCCGGTACGCCCGCGCGGGCGCTGCGCGTGCTGCAGCGCGCGGAGGAGATCTCGGCGATCCTGGCCATCGCCCGCACCGACGACCCGGGAGGCGCGCTGTCCGCCTCGGCCGCCAGCCGTCGCGCCGAAGCGTTGCGGCCCTTGTCGGACGCGGTGCGCACGGCTCGGACGGCGTCGGTCAACGAAGCGGTGCGGGTGTTCGCGGAGCAGGCCGACCGGCAGCCGTGAGGTTCTCCACGCTCAGCTGACAGCGAACACGCGCCTCCGCAGCTCAGCCGAGAACGAACAATACGCTTTTTGTCCGCGTTGCCCGGTTTTTTCCGGGCAACGCGGACACTTTTCAGTTCAGCGGGCGGGACGCTTCGCGGGCTCGCAGCACCCGATCGAGCAAGGCGCGCCGTTGACCGAGCAGCCGTCGGCCGGGAAGGGCGAGAGCTTGCGAGCCGGGGCGTCGGAAATGTGCTCGCGCACCAATTCCACCACCAGCTCGGCGAAGCGCGGGTCGACGTCGGGCGTCGCAGCGCGGGCGAAGGCCATGCCGTGTTCGGCGGCGCGCTCGGCGGCTTCGTTGTCGAGGTCCCAGATCACCTCGAGGTGGTCGGAGACGAAGCCGATCGGGCTGACCACCACGGAATTCACGCCGGCGGAGTGGAGGGCGTCGACGTGGTCGACGATGTCCGGCTCCAGCCACGGCACCTGCGGCGGCCCTGAGCGCGACTGCCAGACCACGTCGTACTCCGCGATGCCCGCCTCGGCCGCCACGAGCCGCGCGGCTTCGGCGATCTGGCGGGAGTAGCGCCGGCCCCCTTCGGCGGGCGGGCCGGAGGCGACGTCGGCGCTCACGGGCACGGAGTGCGCGGTGAAGACCGTGCGCGTGTCCGGGCGGTCACCGAGGCGCGCGTGGGCGGCGCGCACCGCGTCGGCGATCGCGGAGATGAACAGCGGGTGGTCGAAGAACTGGCGCAGCTTCACGATCTCCGGCGCTTCGGGTCCCACGGCTTCGCGGGCGCGCACGATGTCCTCGTCGTACTGGCGGCACGCGGAGTACCCGCCGTAGGCACTGGTGGGGAACGCGAGCACGCGCTGCACGCCGTCGGCCTTCATCCGCGCCACGGTGTCCTCCACCATGGGCTGCCAGTTGCGGTTGCCGAAGTACACCGGCAGGTCGAGACCTTCGGCCGCGAGCTGCTTCTCGACAGCCGCGATGGCTGCGCGGTTGAGCCGGTTGATCGGCGACACCCCGCCGAAGTGCTGGTAGTGCTCGGCGACCTCGAGCAGCCGCTCGCGCGGCACCCCGCGTCCCCGGGTGACGTTCTCCAGGAACGGCATCACCTCGTCGGGCCCCTCCGGACCGCCGAACGAAAGCCATAACAACGCGTCGTAACCCACGGTGTCCATCTTGCCCCTGTGGTGGCGCCCACGACGGAGCGGGCTCATTGTGTACTGACCTATCCAAAATCTGGTACCGTGTCCGTATGCCCAGGCCACGCGAGTTCGACGAGACCGAAGCCCTCGAAGGCGCCATGAACGCCTTCTGGGCACGCGGCTACGAGGCGACCTCCACACAGGACCTCTGCGCTGCGACCGGACTCGGCCGCAGCAGCGTGTACAACACGTTCACCAGCAAGGAAATCCTGTTCCGGCGCGCGCTCGAGCACTACATCCGGCTCGGCGTCCGCGGCCGGGCCGCAGTGCTGGAACAGGCCGACGACGGGCTCGACGCGATCCACCGGCTCCTGGCGTCGGTGATCGACGACGAGCTCACCCACGGCCGCCGCGGCTGTCTGGTGGTGAACACGGTCGCCGAGTTCGGCACCGCGGACCCCGAGATCACGGCCCTGGTCGAGGCGGACACCGCCGCGCACCTGGCGTCGCTCGCCGAATGCGCTCGCCTCGGCCAGGCCGACGGCAGCATCACCCGCGACCGGGATCCGCACGACATTGCGGAGTTCGTGCACAGCACCGTGAGCGGACTGCGGCTGATGTCGCGCCGCGGCGCCGAACGCGCAGCCATGACGGCGGTGGCCGACATCGCCGTCGCCGCACTCGCCCGCCGCTGACTCCACCCGCACCGACTACTCCACCCCAACATCAGCGTCGATGCACTACGAGCCAGTTTTGTACCAATCAATCCATAAGGAGAGACGAACCGTGCCCTTGGCCGTCTTCGTGCTCGGGCTCAGCATCTTCGCCCTCGGCACCTCGGAGTTCATGATCACCGGCCTGCTTCCCGGGATGGCGGCCGACCTCGGCGTCAGCATCCCCGACGCCGGCCTGCTCATCTCGGCGTTCGCCGTCGGCATGGTGGTCGGCGCGCCGCTGCTGGCCGTCGGCACGCTCAAGCTGCCCCGCCGCACGACCCTGCTCGCGCTGCTGGTGGTGTTCGCCGGTTCCCACGTCGGCGGCGCACTCGCCCCGGGTTACGGCCTGCTCTTCGCGACCCGCATCGTGAGTGCCCTGGCCTGCGCCGGGTTCTGGGCCGTCGCCGCGGCGACCACCGTTTCGCTCGTGCCCGCGGCGCGCCGCGGCCGCGCGCTCGCGGTGCTGGTCGGCGGCCTGACCCTGGCGAACATCGCCGGCGTCCCCGCCGGCACCTTCCTCGGCCAGCACGCCGGCTGGCGCACCGCGTTCTGGGCGGTGGCCGCGCTGACCGTGGTGGCCGTCGTCGGCGTGCTCGCGTTCGTGCCGCGCACCGTCTCGGACTCCTCGGCCCTGCGGGTGCGGACAGAACTGCGGGTCTTCCGCAACGGACGGGTCTGGCTGGCGCTGGGCGTGATCGCGCTGACGCAGGCCATGGTCTTCGCGACGTTCAGCTACCTCGCGCCGTTGCTCACGACGACCGACGGCCTGCCCTCCTCGTGGGTCCCGCTCGTGCTCGTGCTCTTCGGCGCCGGCGCGGTGATCGGCATCCTCGCCGGCGGGAAGCTCGCCGACGCCCGTCCGTTCTCGACGCTGTACGGCAGCCTGGGGCTGGCCGTCGCCGCGCTGATCGCCCTCGCGGTCACCTCGGACACCGTGGTCGCCGTGGTCGCGGTCCTCGTGCTCGGCGCCGCCGCGTTCGCGGCCAACCCGGCCCTCAACGTCCGGGCGTACTCGGTCGCGGGCGGATCGTCCACATTGGTCGGCGCCAGCACCACGTCGGGCTTCAACGTCGGCAACACCGCGGGTCCGTGGGTCGGCGGTGTCGCGATCAACGCGGGTCTCGGCTTCCCGAGCGTCGCATGGGTGAGCGTGGGGCTCGGTGGGCTGGCGCTGGCCGCCCTCACGTTCGCCCTGCGCCTGCAGTGTTCCGACGACGCCCGCGCTCCCCGCTCGGCGCTCTCCTCCAAGGAGCCGGTAACCCAGCCTGCCACGCAGTGAAACGGCGAACGGCTCCCGCGAAAACTTCGCGGGAGCCGTTCGCCGTAAGGGAAAGAGCTCAGATGCCGAGGGCGTGCACGCCGCCGTCGACCATGATCATCGAGCCGGTGGTGGCCGGCAGCCAGTCCGACAGCGCGACGCAGACGGTCTTGGCCGTCGGGTCCGGGTCGGAGCTGTCCCAGCCGAGCGGGGCGCGCTCGTTCCACCCGTCTTCGAGCTCGTTGAAGCCCGGGATCGACTTCGCGGCCATCGTCTTCATCGGGCCGGCGCTGACCAGGTTCACGCGGATGCCGCGCGGACCGAGGTCCCGCGCGAGGTAGCGGTTCACCGACTCCAAGGCCGCCTTCGCGACGCCCATCCAGTTGTAGGCCGGCCACGCCACGCGCGCGTCGAAGTCCATGCCGACGATCGACGAGCCGCGCGAGAGCAGCGGCAGCGTCGCCACCGCCAGCGACTTGAACGAGAACGCCGACACGTCCACGGCGATCTTCACGTCGTCGCTCGGCGCGTCCAGGAACGGCGCGCCCAGGCAGGTCTGCGGGGCGAAGCCGATGGAGTGCAGCACGCCGTCGAGGCCGTCGACGTGCTCGCGCACGCGGTCGGCCAGCGAGTCGAGGTGCTCGGAGTTGGTCACGTCGAGCTCGAGCACCGGCGCCGGCTTCGGGAGGCGCTTGGCGATGGTCTTGACCAGCGAGAGCCGGCCGAAGCCGGTGAGCACGACCTCAGCGCCCTCCTGCTGCGCGATCTTGGCCGCGTGGAACGCGAGCGAGGCGTCGGTGATGACACCGGTGATCAGCAGCCGCTTGCCTTCGAGCAGTCCGGGCAACGGGTTCCTCCAGGTCTTGTGGTGGTCGCGGAAGAGTCGGGGAACGTCAGTGGCCGAGGCCGAGGCCACCGTCGACCGGCAGCACCGCGCCGTTGACGTAGGCGGCGTCGTCGGAGGCGAGGTAGCGCACGGCCGCGGCGATCTCGGCCGGCTCGGCGTAGCGGCCGGTGGGCACGTTGGCGAGGATCTCCTTCTTGCGGTCCTCGCCGAGCGCTTCGGTCATGTCGGTGCGGACGAAGCCGGGCGCGATCACGTTGGACGTGATGTTGCGCGAACCGAGCTCCCGTGCGAGCGAGCGCGAGAAGCCGACGAGACCGGCCTTCGAGGCGGCGTAGTTCGCCTGGCCCGCCGAGCCCGAGAGGCCGACGACCGACGAGATGAAGATGAACCGGCCCCAGCGGGCGCGCAGCATGCCGCGCGACGCGCGCTTGGCGACCCGGAACGCGCCGGTGAGGTTCGCGTTCACCACGCGCTCGAACTGCTCCTCGCTCATGCGCATCAGGAGCGTGTCGTCGGTGAGCCCGGCGTTGGACACGAGCACCTCGACGGGGCCCTGATGCTCCTCGACCAGCTTGAACGCGGCGTCGATCTGCTCGGCGTCCGTGACGTCCGCTTCGACCCCGAAGAGCCCTTCCGGCGCGCCGGAGCCGCGGTGGGTGACGGCCACCTGGTGGCCCTGCTCGGCGAGGTCCCGGGCGATCGCCAGACCGATACCCCGGTTGCCGCCGGTGACCAAGACCGACCGTCCCACTGCATGTCTCCCTCTGCTCGGTGTCCCTGTCGCGTTCGTACCGGGACGAGGCTATCGGCCGCGCGCGGCGTCGCCGCACCCGGCGCCACCTCCGCGTCCGGGCCGGGCGCGGAAGTCCAGGGCGGAGGTTAGGGCGCCGCACGCCGGTCCGTTTGCGCAGACCAGAGGGTTCCTACAAACCGAGGAAAGGACGGACGTGCGATCCGCACAAAACGTGATCAGGATCGCCGGTCCCCGGCCCTCCGACACGGTCGCAACTCACCTAAGGCCAGGTAAGGAACAGCGCCGCGACCTTGCCGCGCGCGTACTCCGGTAGTCACCGTGAGTCGCGACACAGGAGGTCAAGGATGACTACCCGGATCCCCACCCCGGTGACCCGCGAGGGCGAGCGCCGAGTCGTCGGCAACGTGCTGCGCGGCTCCATCGGCAACCTCGTCGAGTGGTACGACTGGTATGCCTACTCGGCGTTCACGATCTACTTCGCCAAAGCGTTCTTCCCCGGCGGCGACGCGACGGCCCAGTTCCTCAACACCGCGGCCGTGTTCGCCGTGGGGTTCCTGATGCGCCCGCTGGGCGGCTGGATGCTCGGGCGTTTCGCCGACCGGTTCGGGCGCCGCAGCGCGCTCGTGCTCTCGGTTTCGATGATGGCGTTCGGCTCGCTGCTCATCGCGGCGACGCCGGGCTACGCGTCCATCGGCGTGGCGGCGCCGATCCTCCTCGTGCTCGCGCGACTGCTGCAGGGGCTTTCGGTGGGCGGCGAGTACTCGACGTCGGCGACGTATCTGTCCGAAGTGGCCACTCCCGGCAAGCGCGGTTTCTACTCCAGCTTCCAGTACGTGACGCTCGTCGGCGGGCAACTGCTCGCGCTCGGGCTGCAGCTGATCCTGCAGAGCGTGCTCACCGAGGCGCAGATGGGCGACTGGGGCTGGCGCATCGCGTTCGTGGTCGGCGCCGTCGCGGCGGTGGTCGTGATGGTGTTGCGGCGCAGCATGGACGAGTCGGCCAGTTACGAGCGCGTCGCCGCCCAGGAGAGTTCCGCACAGTCCGGCTCGGGCAAGCAGGCCGGCGAACGCGGCACACTGCGCACGCTCGTGAAGTACCCGAGGGAGATCGCGCTCGTCGTCGGCCTCACGCTCGGCGGCACGGTCGCCTTCTACACCTACGCCACCTACACGCAGAAGTTCCTCGAGAACACCGCCGGCATCCCGCGCCGCACGGTGACCTGGATCCTCTTCATCGCCTTGCTGATCTTCGCGCTCCTGCAGCCGGTGGCCGGACGGCTGTCGGACCGGATCGGCCGGCGGAAGCTGCTGATGTTCTTCGGCATCGCGGGCACCGTGCTCACCGTCCCGATCATGACGACCATGGCGCACACGAAGCAGCCGGTGCTCGCCTTCCTGTTGCTGCTCGGGGCGCTCGTGATCGTCACGGGCTACACGTCCATCAACGCGATCGTGAAGGCCGAGCTGTTCCCCACACGTATCCGCGCGCTCGGCGTCGGCCTGCCGTACGCGCTGACCGTGGCGATCTTCGGCGGCACGGCCGAACTCATCGCGCAGGCACTGAAGAAGGCGGGGCACGAATCGCTGTTCTTCTGGTACGTCGCGGGCTGCATCCTCATCTCGCTCATCGTGTACGGGACAATGCGCGAAACGTCGCGTTCGTCCGCCCTGGAACGTGACGAAGACTGAGCGGGAGGACGGCCGTGCGCGTGCTGCTCGTGGAGGACGACACCGGGGTCGCCGGTGCGCTCGCCGAGACGCTGCACGCGCGTGGCCACGCCGTGACCAGCGTCGGCCGCGGTGCCGACGCGCTGCACCGGCACCGTGAGGCCGATCTGCTGCTGCTCGACCTCGGCCTGCCGGACCTCGACGGGCTCGACGTGCTGCGCAAGATCCGCCAGGTCTCCGCCGTGCCCGTGATCGTGCTGACCGCCCGCGGCGACGAACGGTCCGTCGTCCGCGGGCTGCGCCTGGGCGCGGACGACTACCTCACGAAACCCGTGCGGCTGGCCGAACTGCTCGCGCGGATGGACGCCGTCGTGCGCCGGGCGGGCGTGCGCGACACCCCGGCCGACGACGCCGTGGTGCGGCTCGAAGACGTCGAGATCGACCTCGGCGGGCGCCGCGTCCTGGTGGCGGGCCGGGACATCGGGCTGACGACGAAGGAGTTCGCGGTACTGGCCGTGCTCGCCGCGCGGCCGGGCACCGCCGTGAGCCGCCAGCAGCTGATGGACGAGGTGTGGGGCGACGCGTACCTCGCCATCTCGCGATCGCTCGACGTCCACATGACACAGCTGCGCGCCAAGCTCGACCGGCCGGGCCTGCTCACGACGATCCGCGGCTTCGGCTACCGGCTGGGCCGGGGCTGAGCAGTGCGCACCCGCCTGCTCGTCGTGCTGGTCGCGCTCGCGCTGCTCGTGGTGGCCGCGTTCGCTGTGCCGCTGCTGGCGAGTACGGCGGAGCAGCGCACGCAGCAGCTGGTGATCTCCCGCAGCAACGACGTCGACCGGTTCGGCGTGCTGGCTCAGCAGGCGGTCGACGCGCACGACCCGGCGGCACTCGACGCGGAGGCCGAGCGGTACTCGGAGCTCTACGGCGAGGCCGTGGTGGTGGTCGACGCGCAGCGCACCCCGCTGGTGCAGACAGGTGGGCTCACGGCCGCGGCGCCGGAGGTGCGCGCGCTCGTGGAGGCGACCATGCGCAACGAGCCCGCCCAGCGCGTCGATCGGCTGAGCCCGTGGTCAGTCGGGCCGGTGCTGTTCGCACGTCCGGTGGGGTCGGGCACGCGGGTGGCCGGTGTGGTGGTGCTGCGCGCCTCCGTGGCCGCGGCGGCCGCCGACGTCGCCGCCCGCTGGAGCGCAATCGCCGCCGGGGCACTGCTCGTGGCAGCCGTGTTCGTGCTGTTGGCGGTGCTGCTCGCACGGTGGATGGTGCGGCCGCTGGTCGAGCTGGAGACGGGCGTGCTGGCCGTCGCGGGCGGCCATCGCGCGCAGGTGCCGGAGAGCTCCGGGCCGCGCGAGCTGCGGTCGCTCGCGGCTTCGGTGAACCGCATGTCCGACGCCGTGGCCGAGGCCGCCGACCAGCAGCACCGGCTCGTCGCGGACACCTCCCACCAGCTGCGCAACCCGATGGCCGCGCTGCGGCTGCGCGTCGACTCGCTCGCCTCGGCCGAGGCCGGCCGGCCGGCGTACCGGGCGATCGTCGCGGAGGTCGAACGCCTCGAACGCATCCTCGACGGCCTGCTCGCCCTCGCCACCGCGGAGTCCACCGCCACCCGCATCGCCGCCGGCTCGGACGACGAACCCGCCGACCTCGCCGCGGTGATCGCCGAACGCGTTGACGCCTGGCGCCCCGCCGCAGACGACGCCGGCGCAACCCTGCTCCCCTGCCCCGGCCACGCCGAACCCGTGCTCGTGCACACCCCCGAGGGTGAGCTCGCGCAGATCCTCGACGTGCTGCTCGACAACGCCGTCCACCACGCCGGGTGCGGCGCCACCATCTCGGCCGTGTGGGAGACCTCGCCGGGCGCCGCCACCCTCGTCGTCACCGACGACGGCCCCGGCCTGCCACCCGCCGACTTCACCCGCGCGACGGATCGCTTCTGGCGCGCCGGCGGTGACGGCGCGCCCCGCGGCACGGGCCTCGGTCTCGCCATCGCGCGCGAGCAGACCCGCGCCCGCGGCGGCACGCTCGAACTGCGCGCCAACGAGCCGCACGGGTTGCAGGTCCGCGTGGCACTGCCGGCGGTGACGCCGTGACGATCACGCGCCGCACCGCATTGCTCGGCGGGCTCGGCCTCGCGCTGGCCGGGTGCGCGCCCGCCTATCGCGGCCCCGAGCGGTCCGTCACGATCGCCGCCGGTGAGCAAGGCGGGTTCTACCTGGCGTTCGCGGAGGTGCTCGCGGCCGAGGTGAGCCGGGCGGAGCCGCGGTTGCACTGCACGGCCGTGGCGACCGAGGCGAGCGTCGTGAATGTCGAGCGCGTGCGCGACGGCGGGGCCGACCTCGGGCTCGTGCTCGCGGACGTCGCGCAGTCGGCGCTCGCGGGCCGGGCGCCGTTTCCCGCGCCGGTGCCGTTGCGGGCACTGGGCCGGGTGTACGAGAACTACCTGCAGCTCGTGGTGCGCGCGGACGATCGTCTCGCGCAGCTGCGGGACCTGGCGGGACGGCCGGTGTCCGTCGGCGCGGGCGGGTCGGGCGCCGCGCAGCTGGGCGAGCGCGTGTTCGCCGCGGCCGGCGTATCCGTGGTGGCGCGGCACCTGCCGCTGGCGGACGCCATCGCCGCGCTGGCGAGCCATCGCATCGACGCGCTCCTGTGGTCGGGCGGCCTCCCCACCCCGGCGCTCGCCGAGCTCAACCGCACGACACCACTCGCGTTGTTGCCGCTCGCGTCGGTGATCCCCGCGTTGCGGGCGAAGCACGGGCCGGTCTACGAACAGGTCCAAGTGCCCGCCGGCGCGTACGCGGGAGTCGGGGCGCCGGCGACGATCGGCGTGGCAAACCTGCTCGTCTGCGCCCCGCGGCTGCCCTCGGACGTCGCCGCGGCGGTGGTGCGGGTGCTCGCCGGGCGCGCGGCCGATCTGGTGCCGGCGCAGGCCGTCGGGACGCAGTTCCTCGACGTGCGCACGCTCATCGGCACCCAGCCCGTGCCGCTGCACCCCGGGGCCGCCGACACCTACCGGGCACTCCACGGCTGATCGGCGCTCGCTAGATTGGTTGCGTGACCCTACCGCGCCGACCGCTGGTCGAGATGCCCTTGCGCGTGCGCTACCACGAGTGCGACGGCCAGGGGATCGTCTTCAACGCCCACTACCTCGCATACGTGGACATGGCCTCGTTCGAGGTCGAGAAGGCGTTGTTCGGCTCGCACGAAGCGTTCCTGGCCACGGGGATCGACGTGGTGGTCGCGGAGTCGAACCTGCGCTACCGCGCGCCGTGCCGCTACGACGACGACCTCGTGGTGTCGGTGTTCCTCACACACCTCGGGACCACGTCGATGGTCTACGAGTCGGAGATCCGCCGCGGCGGCAAGCTCACCACCGAGGCGAAGATCCGCTACGTGTTCATCGACCCCGTCACCCTGCGCAAGACCGAGCCGCCCGTCGCCGTGCGCGACGTCTACGCGGCCCACCTGCCCACACCCACCGCTCCCTGACGTTCCTGAGGTCCGGCCATGTTCCGCGTGCTCTTCTACCACCCCGAGATCCCGCCGAACACCGGCAACGCGATCCGCCTCGCCGCCAACACCGGCTGCGAACTGCACCTGGTCGAGCCGCTGGGGTTCACGCTCGAGGACAAGCAGCTGCGCCGCGCCGGGCTCGACTACCACGACCTCGCGCGCGTCCGCGTGCACGCCGATCTCGCCGCCGCGTGGCAAGCGCTGTTGCCGGCCAAGGTCTACGCGTTCAGCGCCAAGGCCACGCGCCTCTACACCGACGTGGCCTACGAACCCGGCGACGTGCTGCTGTTCGGCCCCGAGTCCGCCGGCCTGCCCGACGACGTGCAGCAGGCGACCGAGATCACCGACCGGGTGCGGCTGCCGATGGTGCCCACGAGCCGTTCGCTCAACCTGGCCAACACCGCGGCCATCACGATCTACGAAGCCTGGCGGCAGAACGGTTTCGGCCTGCCGCCAGGCTGAGTCGCCGAAATTCGCAGCTCGCTACGGGAGTCTCTGGCCGATCAGCAACGCGGCAGCCGCCCCGATCATCAGCACCAGGGTGCCGATCACGACCCACGGCTTGCTCGCGTCGGCGTTCTTGAGCTCGTAGCCGATCTGCTCGCCGAGGTCGGCGTAGACCTTCTTCAGCTCGTCGGCGCTGGCCGCCTTGTAGAAGTCTCCGCCGGACAGCCGCGCGATCTCCTTCAAGGAGTCGTCGTCCACCCGCACGTCCTGCGGCTTGCCCTCGATGTCGACCGAACCATGCGTGGTGCCGAACGAGATCGACGAAATCGGCATCTGCGCCTGCTTCGCGGCCTGCGCCGCGGTGTACGCGCCGCGCGGGGCGTAGAGATCCTCCGGCACGGTCTGCTTGCCGTCGCTCATCAGCACGATGCGCGCGGGCGGCGGACCGTCGGCGCCGCCGACCACGGCCGAGAAGCTCTCGATCGACTGCATGGCCGCGAAAATGCCTTCACCGGTGGCCGTCGACTGCGCGAGCTTCAGGTTGTCGATCGCCTTCACCACGCCGGCGCGGTCGGTGGTCGGGTTGACCAGGACGGTCGCGGTACCGGCGAAGGAGATCAGCCCGAGGTTCACGCCCGGGGTCATGTTCTCGGCGAACTGCTTGGCCGCGTCCTGCGCCGCCTTCAGCCGGTTAGGCGCGACGTCGGTCGCCTCCATCGACAGCGACACGTCGATCACCAGCACCACGGTGGCCCGGTTGCGCGGCACCTTCTGCTCCGCCGTCGGCCCGGCCAGCGCCACGGTGAGCACGAGCAGCGACAACACGATCAGCACCGCCGGCAGGTGCCTGATCCAGCCCTGCGTCTTCGGCGCGACCTTGTCGAGCAGCTCCAGGTTCGCGAACCGCATCACGCGCTTGCGCCGCGCTCGCTGGGCCAGCACGTATGCGACGGCCACGGCCGCCACCACGATCAGCAGCAGGAACCACCACGGTGAAGTGAAGCCGCCGAGGCTCATGCGACACCACCCGACCAGCGGCGCTTGCGCGCGACCACGAACCGCACCATGTCGGCGATCCAGTCGGAGTCGGTGCGCAGCACCAGGTGCGCCGCACCCGCGCGGCGCAGCCCCGCCGCGACGTCCTGCCGGTGGGCGTGCGCCGCGGCGCCGAACTCCTTGCGCAGCAAGGCGGAAGCGTGCACTTCGCGCTGTTTCCCTGTCTCCGGGTCGGCCAGGACGACGGTGCCCACGTCGGGCAGGTCCACGTCGCGCGGGTCGAGAACTTCGATGGCGATGAGCTCGTGGTGCCCGCCGAGCGCGCGCAGCGGCCGCTGCCAGTCGGTGGGTCCCAGGAAGTCCGAGATCACCACGCCCAGGCCGCGCCGGCGGGGCGGACGGCGAAGCTGCTCCAGCGCGTCGGCGAGATCGCCCCGGACGCCCTCGGGCGCCCGCGGGGTCTCGGCCAGCCGCCGGATCAGGCCGCGCGCGTGGGCGAGCCCGCCGCGCGCGGGGATGCGGTTCACGCCCTGGCCGTTGGACACCAGCGCGCCGATGCGGTTGCCGCCCCCGCCGGTGAGGTGGGCGACGGCGGCCGTCGCGCACACCACCAGGTCGCGTTTCTCGCACAGCGCGGTGCCGAAATCGAGGCTCGCGGACATGTCCGCGACCACCCACGTCTCCAGCTCGCGGTCGGCCACCGTCTCGCGGATGTGCGGCGTCGTCGTGCGGGCCGTGACGGCCCAGTCCATCCGCCGCACGTCGTCGCCCGGCTGGTACGGCCGCGCCTCACCCGGCTCTGAGCCGGGGCCCGGCACCAGGCCGAGGTGGTTGCCCTGCAGCAGCCCGTCGAGCCGGCGGCGGACGTCGAGCTCCAGCGTGCGCAGCCCCGCCTCCAGGCGGTCACCGCGCAGCACCGGGGGCGCCCACCCGGGACGCTGGTCCTTCTGCGCCTTCCCTGCCACGCCGACTACCTGACGGGCGCGCCCGCCGGCACCGGCCCGGTCCCGCCCTGCGGCCGGGCCGAGACCTGCGGCAGGGGCACCGTCTGAAGCACGCGGGTGATGATGTGGTCCACGGGCACGCCGTCGGCCAGCGCGTCGTAGGACAGGACGAGGCGGTGGCGCAGCACGTCGGGCACCACGTCGACGACGTCCTGCGGCAGCACGTAGTCGCGGCCGCGCACCAGCGCGAGCGCGCGGGCGGCGGCGATGATGCCGAGGCTCGCGCGCGGCGACGCGCCGTAGGAGACCCAGCCCGCGACGTCGGCGAGGCCGTGGTCGTTGGGCGTGCGGGTGGTGAGCACGAGGCGCACCACGTAGTCGACCAGCGCGTGGTGCACGAACACCTGCGACGCGACGCCCTGCAGGCGCACGAGCTCGCTGGGGCTGAGCACCTCGTGGGGCACCGGCGGCGTGACGCCCATCCGGTAGATGATCTCCCGCTCTTCCTCGGCCGTGGGGTACTCCACGACGATCTTGAACAGGAAGCGGTCGCGCTGCGCCTCCGGCAGCGGGTACACGCCCTCGTTCTCGATCGGGTTCTGCGTGGCGAGCACGAGGAACGGGTCGGGCATCGGGAAGGTCTGGCCGCCGATCGACACGTGCCGTTCGGCCATCACCTCCAGCATCGCCGACTGCACCTTCGCGGGCGCGCGGTTGATCTCGTCGGCGAGGACGAAGTTGGCCACGACCGGGCCCAGCTCCACGTCGAAACGCTCGGCGCCCTGGCGGTAGATGCGCGTGCCGAGGATGTCGGCCGGCACGAGGTCGGGCGTGAACTGCACCCGGGAGAACGAGCCGCCGACCACCCGCGCGAAGGTCTCCACGGCCAGCGTCTTCGCGACACCGGGCACGCCTTCCAGCAGCAGGTGCCCCTTCGCCAGCAGCCCGACGAGCACGCGCTCCACCAGCCGGTCCTGGCCGACGATGATGCGCTTGACCTCGAACACGGTGCGTTCCAGCAACTGGGCGTCCCGCGCCGGCGTGCCGGGCTGCTGCCCGTTCCCGCCCTCGGCGTAGCCGGGCTCGGTCACTCTGCCTCCTGTGGTTCTGCTTCCTCCGGGCTCGCCCGCGACCGTACTGCTTCCCGGTGGTCGTAGTCCGCGCGGCACGCTGGCCCGTCACGGTAGCCAAGCGCATCAGCGGTGTGACAGCTGTGAAGACGGTGTCAGCGGTTTCCGCACAGGTCGCGCGGCGTGTCGTGATCGTCGCTTTTGACCGGTTCGGCTTGCGGTCCGGGGCACCCGCAGCCCCTCCCCTGCCGTGTCGCCGAGGGCAGTGCCGTCGCGGTCGGCGCGATCAGCCGATCCACAGTGGACGCTTGGCCGGTCCCCGGTGGCTTCCACCCGCGAGACGGTTTGTCCACACCGGACAGTCGCCGGGCGACACCGCCGCCGAGCACGATCGCCGCGTCCGTCACCGCTAGCGTCGTCCCATGACCGACCCCTTGCTGGCCGCCTACGACGCCGAAGTCCGCACCGCCGAGCTGACCACCGCGGAACCGGGCACAACCCTCGACCGCGACGCCCCCGTCACCCGCATCCTCGGCGCCCGGCGTGGTTTCGTGGTGGGCCCGCCGGACCTCGGCGTGACCGGCCCTTCGCTGGACGCGCTCATCGACCGGCAGGTCCGCTTCTTCGCCTCACGCGGTGAAGCTTTCGAATGGAAAACCCGCGCCTACGACCGCCCCGCCGACCTGCCCGACCGCTTGCTTGCCGCCGGTTTCGCACCGGAGGAAACCGAAACGGTCCTCATCGCCCCCGTCTCGGCGATTTCCCCCTCGGCCGCACCCTCGGCCGACGTCACCATTCGCGAAGCCACCGGCGAGGCCGACCTGCGGCGCATCGCCCACCTCAGCGCAACCGTCTTCGGCAGCGACGAGGCTGCCGTCGCCCGCGACCTCATCGCGCGCGCCCGCGAAGACAACGAGGGCACAACGGTCCACGTCGTCGCCGAATCCGCCGGCCGCCTCGTCTCCGCGGCCCGCCTGGAACTCGTCGGCGGCACCACCTTCGCCGGCCTCTGGGGCGGCGCCACCCTGCCGGACTTCCGGGGCCGCGGCCTCTACCGCGCGCTCGTCGCCCACCGGGCCGCCACCGCCCACACCCGCGGCGCGCGCTACCTCCAGGTCGACGCGCTCCCGCCGAGCCGCCCGATCCTCCAGCGCCTCGGCTTCACCGCCGTGACCACGACCACGCCGTATGTCTGGACCTCGGCCTAGGCCGGCCCACCTCGGCCTCGACCTCCGCGAGCCAGCCGAGGTACCAGCGCGGTCGAAGGTCATCCGGCCGTGGTCGTCGGCCTGCGGCCCGATGCCGCCATCGGAGGCATCGCGGTCGAACCACAGCGCGCCACGGTCGGGGCCGGTCACCACGAGGAGGTCGCAGTGGCCGCAGCCGCTGTGGCAGAGCGGCACGGTGCCGTGGGTGTCGGTCTCGTCGCGAGCATCGAGCGAACGCGTCAGCTCCGGCCAGCCCTCTGGCGGGATCTTCGTGAAGTCCGGCCGTTCGGCGTGTTGGAAGAGCTCGCGGTGCGAGAACTCCGTCCGCAGGTCCACACTGTCGCCGCCACGCGGGTCGGCGGCGGCGAACTCCCAGCGCCGACGCGACCGACCGAAACCCAGCAGCCCGTAGCCCGGACCCGCCCCGCCGGCACCGACCGAGACGAGGAAGCTCCGGTACGGCTCGGGCAACAGCGCGCCGAACTGCTCTTCGACCGCCTCGACGTCACGTTCACTCAGCGGCGGAGCCAGCCGGAACCCGTGGGCGCTCGCACCGAACACCGAGCGCGCGTCCCGCCGCTTCGCCAGCCACGCCAGCCGGTCGCGGACTCCGTCCCAGGTCACGAGGGACGAGCCTAGGACCTCAGCCGATCAATCGCGTCGCATACGGCATGATCCCGCCGTACCGCACCGCGGTCACCCGCACGTAGGAGCCGGACTGCGGAGCCTCCACCATCTGCCCGCCGCCCAGGTACAGGGCGACGTGGTGGATGCCGCCCGAACCGCCCCAGAAGAGCATGTCGCCGCGGCGCATCTGGGAGAGGGGGACTCGGCGGCCGGAGGTGTACTGGTAGCCGCTGTAGTGCGGCAGCGACCGGACGCCGGCGAAGGCGTAGATCATCAGGCCGGAGCAGTCGAAGCCGATCTTGCGGTAGTCGCCGTACATGTCGGCGACGCCGCCGTCGTGGATGCCGCGGGTGGGGCCACTGCCGTTGCCGCCACCCCAGGCGTACGGGCGGCCCAGCTGGGACAGGGCGCGGGCGATCACGGCCTCGATCGACGAACCAGCGGCCGGTGAAGGTCGGCCGCCGCCACCCGAAGAGGCCGGACGGCCGCCGCCCTTGGAGGCGTTGAGCGCGGCCTGGCGGGCGCGTTCCTCGTCCTCGCGCTGCTTCTGCGCGACCCAGTCCTGGTAGCGCTGACGCTGGCCCTGCAGGCCGTTGACCTTCGACTGCGCCGCGTAGAGCTGCTGCTCCACCGAGCTCTTGCTCGCCTGCAGCTGCCGGTTCTGCGACGCCTGGGACTGCTGCGCCTGCACGGCGTCGGCCTGGGCGGCGTCGGCGCCGCTCTTCGCCCGGCGGGCGGCTTCCTGCTTCTGCTGCGCGACGTCGAGGGCCTTGCGCGCGGCGGCGTCCTTGTTGGACTTGTCCGTCTGCGCCTGCTGGAGGCGGTCGAGCGCGTTGAGGCGCGAGCCGCCGATGGAGTCGAGGATCTGGGCGCGGGCCAGCAGGTCCTTGGGGCTGTCGGAGGTCAGGTACGCCGAGATGGAGCCGACCGTGCTGCCCTGCTCGAAGCTGGCGGCGGCGAACTCCTTGAGGTCCTGGCGCGCCTTCTCGATCGCGCCCGCCGCGGCGTCGGCCTGCGTGCGCGCGGACTTCGCGGCGTCCTCGGCCTGGCTCGCGGCGTCCTGCGCCGACTGCAGGTCGACCAGGGCCTTCATGGCCTGTTCCTGCTTCAGCTCGACATCGTCCTGCAGCGAGCTGAGCTTCTGCTCCGCCTGCGCGAGCTGGTTGGTGAGCTTGCCGACCTCGCCGGCCTTTTCGTTGGCCGCGGCCTTCGACGAGTTCAGCTGGGAGTCGCTCGGATTGGGCGGGGGCGGCGGCACCGCCAGGCCCGTGCCCGCTGCTCCGAACAGGACCACGAGGGCGAAGGAGCCGACGGTGAGACCACGCCGCAAGACCCGTCCACGCCGGACCACCACGACCAGCCACCTCCCGCTCACCTGCGTCTGCCAGCAGTGATCACACCGCGTGCCACTGCAGTCACACCACTATCACAAGCCTCAGGCGGAACTCACACACCGTAGACACCAATTCCCCTCATCGGGGGACCCCTGACGTTCGGCGTGTCCGAATGGCCCAGCTCACTCGGCGTGCCGTCTTGAAGTTAATACAGGACACGCGTACTGTTTGCGGCGACGACGAGGTGTGCCATCCCGATTCCGGTCCTACGGTGGGGGTGCGCAAGACTCGGACGCGGTCTTCCCGAGGACCGCGAAACACACACCGAACTGACCCGGGGCCCGCACCCGCGACGGCGCGGGTCCCCGCCACTGGAGTTAGACGTGACTGCACCCACCAGCAAGGACAGCTTCGGCGCCAAAGACACGCTGAAGGTCGGAGACAACTCGTACGAGGTCTTCCGCCTGAACAAGGTCGAGGGCGCCGAGCGCCTGCCCTACAGCTTGAAGATCCTGCTCGAGAACCTGCTGCGCACCGAGGACGGCGCGAACATCACCGCCGACCACATCCGCGCG
Source organism: Amycolatopsis sp. NPDC005232 (assembly GCF_040607795.1). NCBI lineage: Bacteria > Bacillati > Actinomycetota > Actinomycetes > Pseudonocardiales > Pseudonocardiaceae > Amycolatopsis > Amycolatopsis sp. NPDC005232. The sequence continues at coordinate 21,726 of NZ_JBEXHL010000059.1, forward strand.
CTCGGCAGCTGGGATCCCAGCGCCGACCCGTCCATCGAGATCCAGTTCACGCCCGCGCGCGTGATCATGCAGGACTTCACCGGCGTTCCTTGCGTCGTGGACCTCGCCACGATGCGCGAGGCCGTCACCGACCTCGGTGGCGACCCCGACAAGGTGAACCCGCTGGCGCCGGCCGAGCTGGTCATCGACCACTCCGTGATCATCGACGTGTTCGGCCGTGCCGACGCGTTCGAGCGCAACGTCGAGATCGAGTACGAGCGCAACCGCGAGCGCTACCAGTTCCTGCGCTGGGGCCAGGGCGCCTTCGACGAGTTCAAGGTCGTGCCGCCGGGCACCGGCATCGTGCACCAGGTCAACATCGAGCACCTCGCGCGCACGGTCATGGCCCGTAACGGCCAGGCCTACCCCGACTCCTGCGTCGGCACCGACTCGCACACCACAATGGTCAACGGCCTGGGCGTGCTGGGCTGGGGCGTCGGCGGCATCGAGGCCGAGGCCGCCATGCTGGGCCAGCCGGTGTCGATGCTCATCCCGCGCGTGGTCGGCTTCAAGCTGACCGGCGAGATCCCGACCGGCGTAACCGCCACCGACGTGGTGCTCACCATCACCGAGATGCTGCGCAAGCACGGCGTGGTCAGCAAGTTCGTCGAGTTCTACGGCGAGGGTGTTGCCTCGGTGCCGCTGGCCAACCGCGCCACCATCGGCAACATGAGCCCCGAGTTCGGCTCCACCGCCGCGATCTTCCCGATCGACGACGAGACCATGCGCTACCTCAAGCTCACCGGCCGCTCGGCCGAGCAGGTCGCGCTCGTCGAGGCCTACGCCAAGGAGCAGGGCCTCTGGCACGACGCGTCCCACGAGCCGGTCTTCTCCGAGTACATCGAGCTGGACCTGTCGACGGTCGTCCCGTCGATCGCCGGCCCGAAGCGCCCGCAGGACCGCATCGAGCTGTCCGACGCCAAGAACTCGTTCCGCAAGTCGGTGCACGACTACGTGGAGGAGCAGTTCCCGGCGCCGCACACCAAGGTCGACGAGACCATCGAGGAGACCTTCCCCGCGAGCGACCCGGCTTCCCTGTCGTTCGCCGACGAGGATGCCGTGCCGGTGCAGTCGGCCGCCAACGGCGCGTCGGGCCGTCCGTCCAAGCCGGTCACGGTCAAGTCGGACGAGCGCGGCGAGTTCGTGCTCGACCACGGCGCCGTGGTGATCGCCTCGATCACCTCGTGCACCAACACCTCGAACCCGTCGGTGATGCTGGGCGCGGCGCTGCTCGCCCGCAACGCGGTGGACAAGGGCCTCGCGGTCAAGCCGTGGGTCAAGACGTCGATGGCGCCGGGCTCGCAGGTCGTCACCGACTACTACAACAAGGCCGGCCTGTGGCCGTACCTGGAGAAGCTGGGCTACCACCTGGTCGGCTACGGCTGCACCACCTGCATCGGCAACTCCGGCCCGCTGTCGGACGAGATCTCGGCCGCGATCCAGGAGAACGACCTCACCGCCGTCTCGGTGCTCTCGGGCAACCGGAACTTCGAAGGCCGCATCAACCCCGACGTGAAGATGAACTACCTCGCGTCGCCGCCGCTGGTCATCGCCTACGCGCTGGCCGGCACGATGGACTTCGACTTCGAGAACCAGCCGCTGGGCCAGGACACCGACGGCAACGACGTCTTCCTGAAGGACATCTGGCCGTCGCCGCAGGAGATCCAGGAGACGATCGACTCCTCGATCACGCAGGAGATGTTCTCCAAGGACTACGCCGACGTGTTCGACGGCGGCGAGCGCTGGAAGGCGCTGCCCACCCCCGAGGGCAAGACCTTCGAGTGGGACACCGAGTCCACCTACGTGCGCAAGCCCCCGTACTTCGAGGGCATGCAGGCCGAGCCGGCGCCGGTCACCGACATCTCCGGCGCGCGGGTGCTGGCGAAGCTGGGCGACTCGGTCACCACCGACCACATCTCCCCCGCCGGTGCGATCAAGGCCGACACCCCGGCCGGCCAGTACCTCACCGAGCACGGTATCGACCGGAAGGACTTCAACTCCTACGGTTCGCGCCGCGGCAACCACGAGGTGATGATCCGCGGCACCTTCGCGAACATCCGGCTGCGCAACCAGCTGCTGGACGACGTGCAGGGCGGCTACACCCGCGACTTCACCCAGGACGGCGCGCCGCAGGCGTTCATCTACGACGCGGCCCAGAACTACGCGGCGCAGGGCACCCCGCTGGTCGTGCTGGGCGGCAAGGAGTACGGCTCGGGCTCGTCGCGTGACTGGGCGGCCAAGGGCACCTCGCTGCTGGGCGTGCGCGCGGTGATCACCGAGTCGTTCGAGCGCATCCACCGCTCGAACCTCATCGGCATGGGTGTCATCCCGCTGCAGTTCCCGGCAGGCGAGTCGGCCGCGTCGCTGAAGCTGGACGGCACGGAGACGTTCGACATCTCCGGCATCACCAAGCTCAACGATGGTGAGACCCCGCGTACAGTGCACGTCACCGCCACCAAGGGAGACGGCACCAAGGTGGAGTTCGACGCCGACGTCCGCATCGACACCCCGGGCGAGGCCGACTACTACCGCAACGGCGGCATCCTGCAGTATGTGCTGCGCAAGATGACCAACGCCTGATCCACCCGCACCACCAGCGCGAAGCGAAGGCCGCTCCGGGATTCCCCGGGGCGGCCTTCGCCGTATCCCAGCGGCTTCTTGCGTCCGCTGCGCGTCAGCGGACCGCGGCACCCGTTTTCGGATCGAGCTTCAGCGGTTTCGCGTTCGGGTGCGAGAAGTCGAACATTCCGGTGAGGGGCGCGGCCAAGGCGTCGAACGAGCCGTCGCCGATGCGGCCGAGGCGCCAGTTGTCCTCGATGAACCGCAGCACCGACGTCTGGTCGGTCATGGTGTGGTCAACGTGGTTCGCCCGGCTGTAGGGCGAGATCACCAGCAGCGGCAGGCGTGGGCCGTAGCCGCAGCGGTCGGCGTAGCCGCCGAGGCGCACCGGGTGAGAGGTGCACACCGGCGAGTCCTGCGCGGAGTCGTGCGAGCCGTTCACGATCTTCGAGGGCACGTGGTCGTACCAGCCGTCGGAGTCGTCGTAGGCGAGGACGATCGCGGTGTCGCGCCAGTGCGGCGAGGACTGGATGCGGTTGATCTCCGAGACCACGAACGCCTGCTCGTCGATCGGGTCCGAGTAGCCGGCGTGACCGTCCTGGTAGGACGGTGCCTTGAGGAAGCTGACCGCGGGCATGGTGCCGGCGCGCAGCGCGTCGTCGAAGTCGCTCACGTCGTACTGGTGGTTGGCCTGGTCGGTCTGGCCCACGGCGTGGAGCGAGCTCGGCGGCAGGTGCTTCGAGTTGGCGGTCGACTCGTAGTACTGGAACGGCTCGTGGTGCGGGCTGTAGTCCACGGCCGCCTGCCCGCCGACGTTCGGGTGCTGGGTGCCGCAGACCGCGTAGCCGCCGGCCGCGCCGGTGGGCTTGAAGCCGCCTTCGAACCAGCCCCACGTGACGTGCTTGGCGTTGAGCAGGTCACCGACGTTGCGGCCCTGGAAGGCACCCAGGTTGTCGGTCGCGGTGTGGTTCTTGTCGGAGCAGTCGTCGAACGCCGGGTCCGGGTCGGTGATCATCGTGCCGACGCCGTGTTCGTCGGGTGAGGCGGCGGTGTTCGGGTCGACCTTCGGCTCGCCCGTGACCGAGTCCACGGGCTGCAGGCCATGGGTCTGGCCCGAGATCAGGTTGATCGCGCCGGGGCTGGACGGGCCGAAGACGGCGTCGAACGAGTTGTCGTTGAGCGCGTAGTGCTGGGCGTAGTTCCACATCGCGGTGACGGTGTTGCCGTCGAAGTAGTCCATCACCAGGCCGGGCTCACCGAACAGCACGGGCTGGCCCGTGCACTTGTCCTTCTCGGTGTTCTCGACGAACTTGTCCATCTTCCCGCCGTTGAAGGCGGCCTGTTCCTTGTTGTAGTCGTGGGCCTGGTCGCACGTCAGCGCCTGGTCGGGAGCGAGCCGTTTCGGGTTGTAGGCGTTGGGGTTGTCCGTGAGCAGCTTGTGGTCCAACCCGTTGACCTTCGGCGTGTGCGGTGCCGCGTGGAACGGGGTGCCGTTCGCGTTGGTGGCGTCCGGGTAGGTGCCGAAGTAGTGGTCGAACGAGATGTTCTCGCCGAAGATCACCACCACGTGCTTGATCGGTGACGTGGTCGGGAAACTCGCCGCGTCCACGGCCTTGTCCGGCACCGCCGGCGACGCGGCGCTGCTCGCACACGCCGCCGCCATCAGCACGGCCGTGCCCAGCGCCCCGGCCGCCAGCGCGGTCCTCCTCCTGCTCCTGCCCACGACCTGCCCCTTCCCGTTCATCCCAGCAACGTCCGGCCGTAGTGGTCGGCCGGATCCGTCACGCCGGGGAGCAGGTAGAAGTACCCGCCCCCGAACGGCGAGACGTAGTCCGTGAGCGGCTCGCCTTCGAGCCGCTTCTGCACCGCCTCGAACTGGCTCTCGAGGTCACGCTGGTAGCAGGTGAACACGAGGCCCATGTCGAGGTTGCCGTTGGTGTCCACGCCGCGGTCGTAGTTCACCGCGCGCCGCAGGATCCGCTCGCCGTCGGTCCGCGGCGTGCGCGGGTTGGCGAGGCGGATGTGGCTGGTCAGCGGGATCACGGTGCCGACGGGGTCCTCCGCGTAGCGCGGCACGTCGAGTTCGCCCGCGCCGTCGAGCGGCGCGCCGGTGTCGCGGCGCCGGCCGATCATGTTCTCCTGCTCCGACAGCGATACCCGGTCCCAGAACTCCACGAGCATCCGGATGAGCCGCACGACCTGGTAGCTGCCGCCGTCGTCCGTCCACACCAGACGGTCCAGTTCGGACGGCTGCGGATTGGCGGTCCCGTCCTTGAACCCCAGGAGGTTGCGGGGTGTGCCGGCCGGGCGCGGCGGCGAGGTGAAGCCGTCGATCTTCCAGCGCACCTGCATGCCGCCGCGCGTGGCCCGGGTGAGGTCGCGCAGGGCGTGCAGCACGGTGTCGGGCTCGGCCGCGGTGAGGACCAGGCTCAGGTCGCCGTGGCACCACCGCGGGTCGAGGGCGTCGTCGGGGAACACCGGCATCGGCTTGAGCTTCGCGGGCTTGCGGGCGGCGAGGCCGTAGCGGTCGTCGAACAGCGACGAGCCCACGCCCACCAGCACCGTCAGCTCCCCCGCCGGCACCTCGGGCCCGAGCACGCCGGAGTCGGCGGGCGGACCGGTGATCCCCAGCGCGGCCGGTGCGCCGCCCGCGGTGAGGAACACGGCGCGATCGGTCAGCTCGCGCAGCAGGCGGGTCAGCTCCTGCCGGTTCTCCGCCACCACGTCGAACGCCGCGACGATCGAATGCCGCGCCGGCTCGGCGAGCACCGCGGCCTGACGCGGTCCGTGGAACGGCGCCGGCCCGGTCGCCGACGCGCTCCCGGCAAGGCCCACGAGCCCCGCTCCGGCACCGGCGCCCGCGGCCCCGCGCAAGAACGCACGCCGCCCGAGCGTCACGAGATCCTCCTCGGCTCCGCGATCGCCGCGATCGGCGCGAGGCGCTCGGTGAGCTCGGCGACGTCGGCGTTGATCTTCTCGCGCCGGGCCTGAGTCAGGTTCGCCAGAGAAGTGCCCGGTGCCGCGTGCAGATCGCGTTCGGTGCGATCGAGCCACGCGTCGAGGTCCGCCAGCCCCGGGAAGCGGGTGACGAGCAACGGCCGCAGCACGTCGAGCACGGCGCGCGTGCCGGTGATGTTGGCCTGGGCCGTGGCGAGTGTGCTCCCGCTGCCGTAATCGGTGCGGCCGGTGAGCTCGAACTGCAGCGTGTTTTCCATGATCTCGTGGGCGCGCAGGCCGAGGTCGTTCTGGTCGACCTGCGCGTCGCCGAACGCAGCGCGCAGCTGCCGCACATTCGTGTCGAGCTGCCTGGCCACCGGCTCCAGCGTGGCCGGGTCCTCGTTGTGCCACAAGCCGTTCTCGAGACGGTGGAACCCGGTGAACCCCGGATCCGCCGTGCCGCCGGCCAGGCCCGCCGTGGTGCCGTTGACGGCCCCGTCGGCGTCGCCGAAAGCGTCGTAGGCCGCGCCAAGCCGTTCGTAGGTCAGGTGCGCGGTGAGCCAGGCCCGTTCGCTCGCCTCGCGGTCTCCACTGTGGACGGCGTTGTCGAGCGCGGCCGTCTGCCCGGCCAGCGTGGTGAGCCCTTCGGCCACGTACTGGTGGTACTTCTTCAGCGGTTCCAGCAGGTCGGCGTTGGTCACGGGCACGACCGCGGGCCCGGGCCGCTGCGCGCCGCCGCTCACGCGGACCTGCGGCCCGACGAACGGAGTGCCGTCTTCCGGCGCGCACCGCAGCGCGTACGCGCCGTCGGCCAAGTTCACCGGCAGAGCTCGCGTGGTGCCGGACCCCACGCCTTCCAGCTCGCCGAACACGGTGCCGGTGGCGGGATCGACGACTTCGACCTCCATGGTCACCGCGCCGGTGTTGCGCACCTGCAGCGTCTGTGGGCCCGGCGGCGGCGCCACCCAGCCCGCACCGCACCCGGACCGCGACACCACGATCGGCCCGGCCTCGGGGTCCGGTCCGGCCGCGTCGACGACGACCACCACGACGCCGGCGGCAACCACGGCCAGGCCGGCCACCGCCGCCCAGCGCCATCGCCGCACCGGCAACTCCCCTCAGGTGAACTTCTGGCGAACACTTTCACGTATCCGCACACACCTGACAAGAGCTCTGTCCCGTTATGCCCGATTTTGGGGCGCGGTCTGTCCTACGCCGTCACTTTCGCGACAACACGAACACCGGCAACGGCCGCCCCGCCGCGGCGCGTTCCATCTCGTAGCCCGGCCAGAACGCGAGCAGCTCGGACCACATCCGGTCGTACTCCGCGCCTTCGAGCTCCCGGGCCTTGACCTCCACGACCCGCGCGCGGATCCCGACTGTCGCTTGGGGATCCGCGCGCAGGTTGTAGGTCCAGGCCGGGTTGTTCGGCCGGCCCCAGTTCGAGCCCGTGAGCACGAATTCGTCGCCGTGCGGGAAGTACAGCAGGTTTGTGCTGCGCGGCAGCCCGCTCTTGCGCCCGGTCGTGGTCAGCCGCAGCGACGGCAGGCCCGCGATGCCGACCAGACTCACCCGCCCGCCGAAGAAGCGGTGCAGCTTCTGGTCGGTCCAGATGATGCCGCGCGACAGCGTCATCACGAAGGGCCTGGTGCCGAGCTTGCGAGCGAAGGGCTCGAGGGGGTTACGCACGCACAGATCTTGCCAAACTCACCCCGAACCGCTCCTGGGAGTCCGTCCACCAGCGCTCGACGGCGAAACCGGCGGCGGCCAGCTCCGCCTCGATGCCCGTGCGGCGGAACTTCGCGGAGATCTCCGTGCGGATGTGCTCGCCCGCGGCGAAACGCACCTGCAGGTCGGCGCCCGGGATGTCGACGGTGACCTCGTGCCGCGCGCGCAGCCACATCTCGATCCACTCGTCCTCGGCGTTCCAGTGCGAAACGTGCTCGAAGGTGTCGAGGTCGAAGTTCGCCCCCAGCCGGGAGTTGATGACCCGGAGCACGTTGCCGTTGAAGGCGGCGGTGACCCCGGCCGCGTCGTCGTAGGCGCGCTCCAGTGTTTCGCGGTCCTTCACCAGGTCGGTGCCCAGCAGGAGCCACTCACCCTCGTCGAGCACGTCGCGCACCGAGCGCAGGAACACGGCGCGCTCGTCGGGCAGGAAGTTGCCGATCGTCCCGCCGAGGAACGCCACCACGCGCGGCGAGGTGCCCGGCAGCAGGTTCAGGTGCTGGGTGAAGTCGCCGACGACGCCGCGCACCTCCAGCTTCGGGTAGTCCGCCGCGATCGCTTCGGCGGCTTCGGCCAGCGCCGACTCCGAGACGTCCAGGGGCACGAACGACTCGAGCGTGCCGTGCTCGGTCAACGCGTCGAGCAGCAGCCGCGTCTTTTCGCTGGACCCGGAACCGAGCTCGACGAGCGTGTGCGCGTCGGTGAGCCGAGCGACGTCACCGGCGCGCGCGGCGAGCACCTCGCGCTCGCTGCGGGTCGGGTAGTACTCGGGCAGCTCGGTGATCTTCTCGAACAGCTCGCTGCCCTCGGCGTCGTAGAACCACTTGGGCGGCAACCACTTCTGCTCCGCCGTCAGGCCCGCTCGCACGTCCGCGCGAAGCTCGCCCGCGACGTCGCGGCGATGGCTTTCGAGATCCACTTCCGTCATGAGGTGGTGCTCCGATCCAGGGTCAGAGGAAGGAGTTCGACGCCGGCCGCGGTGACGCGCACGGCGTGGTGGTCGGGAACGGAGGTCCAGGCCGGGTCCGGGTCGCACGGCTCGGACGCCAGCACCACACCGCCGGCCACGGACCGCACCGACAGAGCGTGCGTCCACGTGGTGCCGATCAGCGTGGTGCCGTCGGTCAGCAGGAAGTTCAGCCGCGAACCCGGGGCCGCGGCCTCGACCTCGGCGATCAGATCGGTGACCGCGGCCAGCGGGTCGGCTCCGTCCCGGAGCCGGGCGCGCAGCAGCGCCCACAGCAGCGCCGCGTCGGTCGGCGCCTCGAGCGTGAGCAGCTCGGTGACGTCGAGGGACTTCGCCAGCCCGGCCATCGAACCGGGCCAGCCGCGGACCACGCCGTTGTGGCTGAACAGCCACCGCCCGTCGGTGAACGGCGCCGCGGCCGCCTCGGTCACCGGCATCCCGGTAGTGCCGTTGCGGACCGCGGCGACGAACGCCGTGGTCGAGACCGAGGCGGCCAGCGCGGACAGCGTCTGGTCCGTCCACAGTGGAGACGCGCGCCGGTAGCGCTGCGGCGCGCCTCCGGGCTCGGGGTACCAGCCGAGGCCGAAACCGTCGGCGTTGACCGAGCCGCCGCCGCGCATGTCGAGCGGCGCGTACGACTGCACGAGCAGCGCGTGGGGCGCCGCGAACACGAGCTCGGCGGGCGAGATCAGCGCGCCGAGGTACGCGAGGTGCCGGCACATGCCGTTCAGTTCATCTCGCCGGGCCGGGCGTCACGGGCGCAGCGGAAGCCGGAGAAGATCTGCCGCCGGATCGGGTAGTCCCAGTTGCGGAACGTGCCGCGGATCGCTGCCGAGTCGGTGCCGAACGAACCCCCGCGCAACACCTTGTAATCCGGGCCGAAGAACACCTCGGAGTACTCCCGGTACGGGAACGCCACGAACCCCGGGTAGCCGTGGAGGTCGGTGCTCGTCCACTCCCACACGTCGCCGATCAGCTGGTGCACGCCCAGCGGCGACGCCCCCGCCGGGTACGCGCCGGCCTCGGCCGCGCGCAGGTGGCGCTGCCCGAGGTTGGCGTGCTCTGCCGTCGGTTCCTCGTCGCCCCAGGGGAAGCGCCGCGAACGGCCCGTCGCCGGGTCGTGGCGCGCGGCCTTCTCCCACTCCGCCTCGGTGGGCAGCCGCTTGCCCGCCCACGCGGCGTACGCCTCGGCCTCGTAGTACGACACGTGCACCACGGGCTCGTGTACGGGCACCGGCTCGTGCACGCCGAACCGCGTGCGCCACCAGCCGCTCGGCTCGCGGTGCCAGAAGCGCGGCGCCGTGATGTCGTGCTCCTGCCGATACGCCCAGCCGGGCTCGCTCCAGAACCGCCGCTCGTCGTAGCCACCGGACTCGAGGAACTCGACGTAGGCCCCGCACGTGACCGCGCCGGTGTCGAGGAAGTACGCCGGCACGTCGATCTCGTGGGCCGGGCGCTCGTTGTCCAGCGCCCACGGCTCGGCCGTGGTGCCCATGGTGAAGCGGCCGGCCGGCACGAAGACCTCGGCGGGCAGCCGGCCCGCCCGCGCGGGCGGCGGCTCCGGCGCGTGCAGCACCGGCTCGCCCTTGCGCAGCTGGTGAGTGGCCAGCATGGTCTCGTCGTGCTGCTGCTCGTGCTGGGTGATCATGCCGAACGCGAACGCGCTCTCGGTGAGCCGGCTGCCTTCCAGCGGCGCGGTCTCCAGCACGTCGAACGCCTTCTCGCGGACCTCACGCACGTAGGCGCGGGCCTCGGCCGGGCCGAGCAGCGGCAGGGCCGGCCGGTCGGCGCGCGCGTGCTGGAACGCGTCGTAGAGGTCGTCGATGTCCGGGCGCAGCGGCTCGCGCCCGCCCACGTCGCGGACCAGCCACAGCTCTTCCTGGCTGCCGATGTGCGCGAGGTCCCAGACCAGCGGCGACATCAGCTTCGAGTGCTGGCGGACCAGGTCCTCGTCGTCGACGGCGTCGGTGAGGACGACGCTGCGCGCCCGCGCCCGGGTGAGGGCCTCGGCCGCGTGAGCCCGCAGGTTCTGCGGGCTCAGCTCCAGCAGCGGGTTGTGTTCCGGGGTAACGCTCATCGCTCCTGACTCCTCGATCCGTTCACGCGTGTGCGCACGCTCTCGGTGATCTCCGTGATGGTTGCGGCCGGCAGGCCCGTGGCGGGCAGCTCGGCGATGCCGAGTTCCACGAGCTTGCGCGCGACGGCGGCGATGGCGTCGTCGGCAAGACCCCGGGTCGCGGCGTCGACCCAGCGGCCCGCCACAGGCGCGCACAACCGGCGCACCTCGTCCACTGTGGACGGACGGGCGAGCAGGGCCCAGACCAGGGCGACCGGGGTCAGCCACTCGCCGGGCGGCTGGGCGTCGAGGTACCGGATTTCCAGGTACCCGTGGGGCCGCACCGGGGTGAACATCGTGGTGAGGTGGTAATCGAGGTCCTCCGCCGTCGGGCGGCGCAGCATCCCGGCCGCACCACGGCCGTCGATCCAGTCGGCGAACGTGAGCCCGTCCGGCGCGTCCCACGGCCGCTCGCCGCGGGGCAGCACCATCAACGGCGTGTCCATCATCCGCCGGCCCCAGTCGGCGGCGGGGTCTGGACCAGGCTCGGCCGAATGGGTCCGAACCGGTTCGGTCTCGAGCACCGCGAGCCAGCGCGCGGACTCGAGGCCGGTGTCGCGACCGGCGTGCACCCGGGAGTTGGCGAACGCGGCGAGCAGCGGCGGCCCCATCACGTGGGCCGCCTCCCAGCGCGCCGCGATCTGGTCTGCTTCCCCCGTGTCCACACAGATCTGCAGCCCGGCGGTGCTGCACATCATGGTGATCCCGCCTTCGCCGATCGGCTCGAACCGGCGCTCCATCGCGGCGTAGCGAGGAGTGCGCAGGGCGCGCCGGGGCGGACGGTGGGCGTCGATGCCCGACTCGCCGAGCACGAGTCCGTGCCGGGCCAGCAGGCTGGCGAGATGGGAGAGGTCGGCCGAGACGACTGCGAGCAGATCTGGCAGCGAGGCCTGAGGAAGAGCGGAGATCTCCACCTGGCACCCGGGCTCGAGGCTCACGGGAGAGCCTGCCGGTAGCGGGGTGGCCGGACTGTCGGGGCGCAGTGTCCGCGGGGTGTGCGGGCCCAGCGCCGTGGCCAGGACATCGGGGTCGAGCGGGCGGGCCGGGTCCTCGGTGTGGTGCACCGTGAACTCGAGTTCCACGCCCAGCAGTCTCGGTGGGCCGTGCTTGAAACACACCGAGGCGACGTACGCCTCCCCGGCCGCGCGGTCCGAAAGCACCCGCGCGGTGAGGTTCGACGCACTTCCGGACTTCTCCGGAAAATCGTGCACCGCAGTCATCGTTCGCCGTCCGAGTCAAGGAGGTCCGCGGGGCGGGACCTCTCGCCTTCGGACGCTACACGGAGGGTCTGACAAAATCAGGTGCCCGCGAGCGCACGCGAGATCCACAAGACTCTCGTAAGGACTCCTGACCTGGGTGTTTGTCCTGAAGTTCCGGCACGCTGCTCCGTCCGGATGATCAGGGCAGGGCAGGTTCGGTGCCCAATCCGAGCTCCGCGGCCGCGGACTGCACGGCGCCGATCACGAGGTGCAACGCCGGGCGCCGGATCTCGGTGCGCCGGTAGGCGATCGACACCGTGCGCAGCAGCGGCGTCGTCAGCGTGACCACGTCGATGCCCGGCGGCCGCAGCAGCCGCAGCCCGAGGTCGGACACGAGCGTGACCCCGAGGCCGGCGCCCACCATGGCCATGGCCGTCGACTGCTCCTCGACCTCGTGGTTGATCTTCGGCGAGAAGCCGTGGCGGTGGCACGCCATGCGCATCGCACGGCCGAAGTGCGACTTCGGGCTCGCGAGGATCCACGGGTGCTCGGCCAGCTCGTCGAGCGACACCGAACCGGCGGGGAACGCGCCCGCCGGCACCGCCGCGTGCAGCCGTTCGATGGCCACCACCGCGCGTTCCAGCCCGTTGTCCCACCGCGTCGGCGCGTCGGAATAGTCGATCACGAACGACAGGTCGAGCGTGCCGTCGCGCACCGCCTCCGCGGTGTCCTCGGGGGCCAGCTCCCGCGTCTTCAGCTGGATCCCGGGGTACTCGGCGGCGAGCGCGGTGAGGGCCGAGGGCAGCAGGCCGGACGCCACCGACGCCCACACCCCGGCGGTGAGGCGTGCCGACATCGAGCCCTGCGCTTCCTCCAGCGCCAGCGTCGCGCGCTCGACAGAGCCCAGGATCTCCTCGGCGTGCTCGGTCAGCAGCACGCCGAGCTCGGTCAGCTGCACGCGCCGGCCCAGCCGTTCGAACAACTTCGCGCCCACGTCCCGTTCGAGCTGCGCCAGCTGCTGCGACACGGCCGAAGCCGTGTAGTGCAGCGACACCGCGGCAGCGGTGACCGTCCCCCGGCGCCGCAGCTCCCGGAGCATCCGCAGGCGGTGCAACGAAAGCTCCATACAGAAACCCTAAACAACTTCGTGCAGCTTCGTTAACTGGACGCGAAGGCGGTCGCGACCGCACCCTCGAAAGCGGCGGCCGAGCAGGGCCGCCCCCGACTCTTGGAGGTGAGTGGCCCGATGCTTTCGCCGAACGCCGAACCGTTGATGAGGCTGACGTGGACCGACCCCGTCACCGGCGCGCACGGCTACCTGGTCGTGCACAGCCTCGTGTCCGGCGTCGCCACGGGCGGCACGCGGATGCGGGCGGGCTGCACGATGGGCGAGGTCGAGGACCTCGCCCGCGGGATGGCGAACAAAGCGGCCACGTTCAACCTCCCCGTCGGCGGTGCCAAGGGCGGCATCGACTTCGACCCCAAGGACCCGCGGGCGTTCAGCGTGCTCACGCGGTTCTGCGAGTTCCTGCGCCCGTGGCTCGACGCCAGCTGGGTGACCGCCGAGGACCTCGGCGTGCCGCAGCACCTGATCGACTCCGTGTTCGAGAAGCTCGGGCTGGAGCAGTCCTACCACGCCGCGATCCACCGTTCCGCCGATCCCGGGCGCACGCTGCGGCGCGTGCAGGCCGGGCTCAACGCGCCCGTGCCCGGCGGGCTCCTGCTGGGTGACGTGATCGGCGGCTACGGCGTGGCGCAAGCCTGCCTTGGCGCCGCCTCGGCGTGGGGCTGGGACGCGGCCGAAACGACCGTCGCGATCCAGGGCATCGGCACCATGGGCGGCGGCGCCGCGTGGTACCTGCACGAAGCCGGCGTGAAGGTCGTCGCCGTAGCCGACGCGGCGGGCACGCTGTACGACCCCGAGGGCCTCGACGTGCCGGCGCTGCTCGATCTGCGCGACCGCTTCGGCGAGGTGGACCGCTCGCGGCTGCCCGAAGGCGTCCGCACCCTGCCGCGCGAGGCGGTCGTGGCGACCGACGCCGACATCCTCGTGCCGGCCGCGATCTCCTACGCACTGCGCGTGGACAACGAGAACCTCGTGAAGGCCAAGGTCGTGGTGGAGGCCGCGAACGCGGCGACGACGCCCGAGGCCGAGGCCTCGCTGTCCGCACGGGGTGTCGCGGTGATCCCGGACTTCGTCGCGAACGCGGGTGCCGCCGCGTGGGCGTGGTGGCTGCTGCTCGGCGAGGTGGGCGCCGACCCGGCCGACTCGTTCCTTCGCCTGCGCACGGAGATGCAGGCGAAGGTGGCGCTGCTGCTGGCCGAGTGGAACCTCGACCGCGTGCCGCCGCGAGTGACCGGCCTGCAGCTGGCCGACACCACGCGCGCCGCCCGGGCGGCGGAGACGCAGGCGAACGAGGATGCGCCTGCCCTTCTCATCCCGTAGCCGGCCGCAGCCCCTCGGGACCGGGGGTCGCGGGGGGGGGCGGGGCCGGCCGGGGGGGCCGCCGCGCCCGGCGCGCGGGGCGGCGGGGATGGGAGGGGAGGGGGCGCGGGGGCGGCGGGGGCGGCCGCCCGCGCCCGC
>NZ_JBEXHL010000060.1:0-33492 GCF_040607795.1 Amycolatopsis sp. NPDC005232
GCCAGGGGTGACCGGCGCCGCTCCGGTCACCCCTGGCGCAGTCCTGGGGTTCCGGCACGAGTGCGCGCCGCCGAGGGTCGTCGCGCCGAGGGAACCCCTGCGGGACAGGGGGTCCGGCGGCGGTGGTGCGGCCGGAGCGGGGAGGTGCCGGGTGTGGTCGGGGACTGGTCGAGGTTGATAGTTAGGAAACTTTCCTATCTATTGGAAGAAATGACACCATCCCGGACGGGCTGGTGTCAATACCGGACCGCTCGATCACTGTCCGTCAACCCGACCGCTCGCCAGCACCGACCGGCCCGCATCGGGGATCAGCCGAGCAGCCACGCGAACTCTCGGCGGCGGCCCAGCTCCGCCACCGCCTGCTCGGCGGCGTCCTTCGTCAACGCGGGGATCACGATGAAGTTCTTCTCGGAGAACTCGACGGGCCGGGGTTCTTTGCGGCGGTGGACGAGGTCGTCGAGGTCGTCCCACCCGACCGCCTCGGCGAGCCGCCGCAGGTCGTGGAAGGTGACCGGGAACCGGCGTTCGCCGTACCGCAGCGAGGCGGACAGGGTGCCGAGCTCGCCGATCCGGGTCCAGTCGGCGCCGGCCGGCACGTCGAGCGACCAGGTCGACTCGGGCCCGGGGCCGAGTCGCAGCAACCAGTCCAGGTCACCGCTGCGCGCGAGCCGATCACCGGCCTGCGCGACCTGCTCCCTGCTCACTTCCGGCACCAGGACGACATTCGGCTCGTAGAACGGCGCCGACTCGTTCACGAGGTCGGCGTCCTGGACGATCCGGTACGGGTCGTAGACGATCGCCGGGAACCGGCGCCCGGCGTGGTCGAGGGCGACGTGCAGCAGCACACCTCGGTCCGCGGCTTCCAACCAGGCGAAGTCGTCGAGGTCTTCGGGCAGGGCCAGCGTCCATCGGCCGTTCACGCCGATCAGTTTCTCCGCCCGGTCAACCGGTTTGGCCGGCGTGACCCGCGAGGAAGCGAGACGAGAACTTCAGCCCGCGATGTCCGCCCGCGCGATCACCTTCGTGATCTTCGCCCGAACGAGCGATTCCTCCGGCACGGCGTTGCGCTTGCCGTACGCCTCGGCCTGGTCCGCGCCCATGTAGCGGCCGCCGAGCCGGGTCGCCCATTCGAGCATCTCGTCGAGGTCGTGGTGCAGCGTCGCCTCGGCCGTGAACTGCACGTAGGAATACGGCGGCTTCTGGTCGTCGACGGCCAGCGACAGCCGCGGCTCGCGGCGCAGCGCCTTGCCCTTCAGCGTGTCCGTGCCCGTGGTGAACACGATTTCGTCACCGTCGGGGCCCTCGTTCAGCAGAAACCAGATCGGCGTGACGATCGGGGCCCCGTTGGCGCGAACGATCCCCAGCATCCCCGTCCGCGTGCCTTCGGTCGCGAACGCCCACCACTCGGCCCTGCTCATCTCACGCATGTGGGTCACGCTAGCCGTCCGCGTGTGCGGGCGCCTGAGCAGTCCGACTAGCCTGGCCTGCTGTGCGAGACGACGAGATGGGGTTAGCGGGCCTGGCCGACGAGGGGCTGACCCGCCGGCTGAAGGCGCTCGCGTGCACCGCGCCGTTGCACGACCTCGACGCGCGCAAGGCCAAGCTCGACTGGGCCGACGCGACGATCTATCAGATGGCCGAGATCGCGCTGCACACCATCGACCAAGTAACCATCGCCATGGACTTCGACACGGGTGCGGGCCACGACCAGGTCATCGACCGGTTGCTCCCGTTCATCTCGCAGCAGGCGCCTTCGCGCACACCGTTCGAGCACGTGCGCGTGGCGAAGTGGGTGCTCGACAACCTGATCAACGTCGGCACCACCGACCGCGGCTTCCGGCGCGTCTACGGCTCGATGGGCCCCGGCGGCTACCAGCGCCGCCAGTTCGACTTCAAGCTGCTCGTCGAGCTGGCCGCCCCGGACGGCGAGGTCTACCTGCGCGCCACCGACGAGGCCATCAACGTGCTCGTCGGCGCGCTGGACACCGACGTCGAGTCGGCCCAGATCGCGGCCGAGGTGAAGCTCGAGAACCTGATCAACCGCGGCCGGCTCGCCGACGCGAAGCTCGCCGCCGAGCAGGCGCGCTACCGCACCGTGCAGTACGGCGAGACCCTGCGTGCCAAGCTCGACGCCACGCGCCGCGACGTGCGCGCCGTCGATTGGGAGCTCGAGGTGCCGGACCTGATCGACTCCGCGCTCGGGCACATCGAGTCCCGCTTCCGCGCGGAGAACGCGATCCTCAAGAACATCACCACCGCGCGCGACGAGTCCGAGGAACTGGACCACAAGCGGCGCGCGGCCGAGCTCGTCGACATCGTCGCCGACTGCATCCGCCGCCACACACGCCTGCAGTCGCGCCTGGCCGCCGCCGGCGCCGTGTTCCGCGCCGAGCAGGACCGCCAGCAGTTCTCCGGCCCGCCGCAGCGCGCGACGATCGACCTGTTCGGCCAGCTGCTCGTCCCGACGCTCGGCCTGCCGCTGGCCGACGCCCTCGCGCCCGCCGAGCACTTCTTCCACGCTGTCGCGGGCATCACGCCGCCCGCGGTGCCCGCGTTGTCCTCGCTCGTCTCGCTGCTGCTGCGGCCCGCACCGGAGCGCGACCAGCTCGTCGGCGAGATCCCCGAACCCGAGCTGATGCCGGCCGAGGACACCGACCGCTTCGGCGACGACGTGTGGCGCCTCGCCGACGACCTGCTCGACCTGCCCGACGTGCCGCGCCGCCTGTCGGGCCTGCTGGAGGACGCGCGCCGCACGAAGCAACCCGGTCTGGCGACCCTGGTCGCGCTGCGCGCCCTGCACGCCTACAGTCCCGAGGTCGGCGCCGCGCGCCGCCAGGGGGAACGCCACGTGCTGCTGGCCGTCGACGACGGCACGCTGCTCGTCGACCCCGAGTTCGGCGGCGCCGACCTGCTGCTGTCCACCGCCGAGGTCGAACGCGCCGAAGAGAACACCGAAGACAGCGAGGAGGTCGCCTGATGCCCGTGACCCACACGAGTGTCGACGCCGAGGCCGCCGCGCGCCTGGTCGCGTTCGGCATGCGCCCGAAGCAGCTGCCCGCCCGCGACGTCGTCTACGGCGAGCTGGTGCGCCGCTACGCCGAGGACAACGCGTTCAAGGCACTCGCGCACGCCGTCGCGTCGGGCCTGGGGCTGATGGTGCTGGAGGTCAACCAGCAGGCGGGCGCCGTGCTGGCCGCCGTCGACGAGTCGATCTTCGAGATCAAGATGGACAGCTACGCGCGCCAGGCCAAGATCCGCGAACGCCGCGAGACGGAGAAGGTCATCCACGGCCTCATCCACCTCGCCGCCGCGGCGCTGGCCTACCCGCGGCCCGACGACCTCGCCAACGACACCTACATCGGCCGCGTGAGCGTGGAGCAGGTCGACGCGATGGTCCGCGAGGCCGCGCGCATGCTCGACGAGCGCGCGCAGCAGGCCGAGGCCAACAACGACCCGCTGGCCGACGCGCCGGAGCTGGAGCAGGCGTGGCGCGCCTACGCCCGGCGCCCGGCCGCGGCGGCCACGAAGGACGGCCGCATGGCCGCCGACACCACCCGGGGCATGGTCGCGCGCGCCCTGCGGTTCCTCGCCGACCAGGGCTTCCTGGTGCCGGTGAGCGACGAGCAGGGCGGCACCTACCGCACCACGCCGCGGTATCAGATCCAGGTGCGCGAGCTGGCCGCCGACGCGGCGTTCGACGACCTGCTCGCGCTCGACGTCGTCGCGGTCGCGAGCGCGGGGGGAACGCTGCGCGCGGCCTCTTCGGACACGTTGCAGTAGAGGGGATTCGATGTACGAGCTTTCGCGGGTCCGCCTGCACTCGGTGGGCCCCGCGGGCGCCCGCTACCAGGACGTGGTGCTGGACTTCAGCGGCGTCGGCGCCACCATCACCGCGCCGAAGCAGGACGCGCTGTTCAGCGCCGGCATCCACGCCGGGGGACCGGTGCGCCGGCCCTCGCCCGCGAGCGTGCTGTTCCTGGAGAACGGCGGTGGCAAGTCGGTGCTGATCAAGCTGATCTTCTCCGTGATGCTGCCCGGCCGCCGCCAGGTGGTCGGGACCACGAGCACGAAGGTGCTGGAGAAGTTCGTGGCGGCCAAGGACGTCTCGCACGTGGCGCTGGAGTGGCTGCACGTGGAGACCGGGCACCGCGTGATCACCGGCAAGGTCTCGGAGTGGCGCGGGCACGTGACGTCGGCGGACTCGGAGAACCTCGTGGACTCCTGGTACTGCTTCCGCCCCACGCAGGAGCTCGGCCTCGACTCGCTGCCGCTGACCGCGGACGGCCGGCTGCTCACGATGTCCGGCTTCCACGACCGGATCGCCGCGGCGGCCATGGCCGAGCCGGAGCTGGAGCTGTCCTGGACGCGGCGCCACCACGAGTGGACCGGCCGGCTCGACTCGCTCGGCCTCGACACCGAGCTGTTCCGCTACCAGCGCGCGATGAACGCGGGCGAGGGCGAGGCGGCCGACGCGTTCCAGTTCTCCACCGACGAGGCGTTCGTGGAGTTCCTGCTGCGTGCAGTGCTGTCGGAGGACGAGCCGAAGGATCTCGCCGAGGTCGTGTCGACGTATGCGCACAACCTCGCGCAGCGCGGCGATCTGCTGGCGGAGAAGGACTTCGTGGAGGGCGCGCTCGAGCTGCTCGGCCCGCTCGCCGACGAGGAGTGCGTGGCCGTCGCGTCGCGCCGGATCGCCGAGTCGGCCCGCGCCGACCTGCGTGAGCTCGCCGGCCGGATCCACGCGCGCAACGAGCTGGAGAACGCGCGGCTGTCCGGGCTCGAAGAACACGTCGACGAGGTGAAGTCGGCGGAGAAGCTGGCCGAGGGCGACCACCGCCGGCTCGCCGCGGGCGTGACCGAGCTGCGGCGGCTCGTGGCCGTGCTGCGGCTGGAGGAGGCGCAGGAAGCGCGCCAGCGCGTGGACGCCGAGCTCGCCGACGCGAAGACGGCGGCCGAGGCGTGGCGCGAGACCGCGACCGTGCTGAACCACCTGAACGCCTCCCGCAAGGCGAAGGACCTGCGTGAGCTCGTCGGCAACCGCGAGGAGAAGGCGAAGCCCGCGCTGGCGGCTCGCAACTCCGCGGCGTCGGCGCTGGCGCGTGGCCTCACGGCGCTGGCCCGCGACGCGCAGCGCCAGGCGGACAAGGCCGAGGCCCACGCCGGCGCTTTGCGTGTGGAGGCGGAGAAGGCGCAGACCGATCGGGACGAGGCCGCGAACCTGGCGGCGTCTCGGCGAGCCGAGGCGCGCGGGCTGTCGTCGCGGATCGCCGAGCTGCGCGAGGAAATCTCGACGTCGGTCCGAAGTGGACTGTTGGCGGCCGGCGCGGACGTCACGGAAGCTTCGCGCGCGGCCCGCGGGCAAGCCGACGAGTCGGCGGCCGAGCTGGGCCGGCGTGAGCAGGAGCTCGACCGCGCGGCGGAGGATCTGCAGGCGGCGCAACGGGCCGTGAACGAGGCGAACCAGCTCGCCGGGTCCACTCAGGACCGTCTGGTGCGCGCGGCAGAGGACCTCGACCGGGCGCACCGCCGGACGGACGCGCTCGCCGTCGAACCCCGGCTCGTCGAGCTGCTCGGCGCCGACGACGTGCGCCTGGAAAGCGACCTTCCTGTTCTGCTGCAACGGCTTCGGGAAGCGAGCGCGGCCGTCGAGAAGGAGCAGACGGCGCTGCGGATGGAGGAGTCGGCCGACGAGCGTGCGCTGGCCGCGCTCGGCTCCGGCGGGCTGCTCCCGCCGCCGCACGACGTGCAGGCCGCGCTGGACGCCCTGGAAGAAGCCGGGATCACGGCGTGGTCCGGCTGGCGCTACCTGTCCAAACTGGACGCCGGCCGCCGCGCCGACGTGCTGGAGCGCCTGCCGCAGCTCGTCGCGGGCGTGCTGCTGAACGACGCCGCGCAGGTGCCGCGGGCGCGTGAGGTGCTGGCCGCCGGGCGGCTGCTGCCCAGTGCGGTGATCGCGGTCGGCACCACGGAGGCGTTCCAGAGCGACGACGGCGAGGCCGCGGCGGGCGTGGAGTTCCTCGTGCCGCCGAACCCGGCGATGTACGACGAGGAAGCGGCCGACACCGAACGCGAGGCCGTGGCACTGCGGCACGCCGAACGCCAGCGGCGGCTGGAGCAGCTCGCCGGCGCGCTCGCCACCGACGGCGCGCTCACGTGGAAGCTCACGACCTGGCGCGAGGACTACCCGGCCGGGGCGATCGCCACGCTCGCGGAGCAGGCCGAAAGTGCCCGTGTGGCAAGGGAAACCGGGCAGACCGCGCTCGGGCAGGCGGAGGCGGAGTTCGCGCGGCTGAGCGAAAAAGCGGCGGCGCTGCGCGAGCGCGTGCCGGCTTTGCGGCTGGCTGTGGCCGAGGGCGAGGAGAAGGCCCGCCGGCTGGGTGAGCTCACGACCCGGGCCACGCGCGTCGCCGAGTGGACCGAGGAAGTCGAGCGGGCCACGGAGATCGCGGAGCGCGCCGAGGCCACGGCGGCCGACGCGGCGGCTCGCGCGGCGCGGCTGCGCGAGCAGGCGGGGGAGGAGCAGCGGACCGCGGACGGGCACCGCCGCACGGCGACTACCGCGCGGTCGGAGCTGGCCGAAGTCCCGGGGGCGGCGGAGGTGACCGAGGACGCCGAGGCGCCGGCCGAGCCCGTGGATGCGCTGCGGAGGACGTTCGCGTCAGCCTCGGAGGCCTACGCGAAGGTGGAGGTCGGGAGCGACCTGCGCGCGGAGCTGGAGCAGGCCGAGTCGGCGGAAGCCGCGGCGGGCTCGGCGCTCGAAGCGCTGGACGAAGCCGTGCGCACGCGGGCGGCGGAGCTGCTGGAGACACCGGACGGCTCGGACGCTTCGGCTCGCGCCGCCGCGTTGGCCCGCGCGCGCCGCGTTGTCGACTCCGTCGAGGAGGACCGCACCGAGGCGATCGGGCAGGTGTCCACGCGGCGGGCGGAGCTGGACGTGCTGCCGCTGCAGACGGGCGCGGCCTCGCCCGCCGAGCGGCCCCGCGACATCGAGCACGGCCTGGAGCTGATCGACGCCGCTTCGCTGGAGGTTTCGGCGGCGGCGCGCACGTGGGAAGAGCTGCAGGAGCGGCGCGCGGCGGCGGAGGCGACGCTGGACGCGGCGAAGGCGTCGGCGTCCGGCTTCGGGCTGCTCGGCGAATCGCTCGCGCACCTGCTGCCGGAGGACCCGGCCGAGGCGTACGACGGTGACGTGGAATCGGCCCGCACCAAGCATTCGCAGCTGAACACCGTGCTGATGACCGCGCAGGAAGCCGCCGACGCGGGCGACCGCCGGGTGCGCGCGGCCGCCGACCAGCTGGCGCAGTACGCCACGGAGAAGCGCTTCGAAAAGCTGAGCACGCCCGTGCGCCAGCAGGTGATCGCCGTGAAGCGCGACCAGCTGCCGGGCCACGCGGCCGAATGGGCCGAGGCGCTGCGGCCGCGGCTGCGCACGCTCACCGACGACCTCGCCCAGATCGACCGGCACCGCGGCGGCATCATCACGCGCCTGCAGGGCATGGTCGACGGCGCGTTGCGCACCCTGCGCTCGGCCCAGCGCGTGTCGCGGCTGCCCGACGGCCTCGGCGACTGGTCGGGCCAGGAGTTCCTGCGCATCCGTTTCACGGAGCTCGAGGACAACGTGCTGGCCGAGAAGCTCGGCGAGGTCGTGGACGAGGCCGCGGTGGGCAAGACGGCCGACGGCCGCGACGTGAAGCGCGACGGCCTTTCGCTCGTGCTGCGCGGCGTGCAGGTGTCCGCGCCCAAGGGTTTCCGCGTCGACATGCTGAAGCCGGACTCCGTGCTGCGCACCGAGCGTCAGCGTGTGTCGGAGATCCGCGACGTGTTCTCCGGCGGCCAGCAGCTCACCGCGGCGATCATCCTGTACTGCACGCTCGCGTCGCTGCGCGCGAACAACCGCGGCAAGGCCCGCAACCGCCACTCCGGCGTGCTGTTCCTGGACAACCCGATCGGCCGCGCGTCGGCGGGCTACCTGCTGGAGCTGCAGCGCGCCGTCGCGGAGGCGCTGGGCGTGCAGCTGATCTACACGACGGGCCTGTTCGACGCCGGCGCGCTCGCGGAGTTCCCGCTCATCGTCCGCCTGCGCAACGACGCCGACCTGCGCGCCGGGCGCAAGTACCTGTCGGTGGACTCGACCGTCCGCAACTCCCTGGAGGACCTCGGCGAGCCGGACGGGGTGGCCCGCCTCTCGGCGACGCGGATGTTCGCGAAGGTGAGTGAGCCGGTCTCCGAGCCGGCCGAGGATTCCGCTGTGGACGAACAACCCGCGTGACGCGGAACAGTGCCGAGGCCGGGGGAGTTGCCCCCGGCATGAGCGAACTGGGCCCACTGGGTGCGGCGATACCGGCGTTCGACACCACGGACTCGGCGGCCGCGATCGCCGCGGCCGTGCGGCTGGAGGACCTCGGCTACTCCACCTTGTGGATGCCGGGCGGCCAAGGCGACAACCTGGCGCTCGTCCCGGATCTTGTCCGCGCGACCCGGCGGATCACCGTGGCCAACGGGATTCTCTCCGTGGACCAGGTCCCGGCCGCCGAGGTGGCGACGGTGTACCGGGCGCTGGCGGCCACGCACCCCGGCCGCTGGCTGCCCGGCCTCGGCGGCGCCCACGGCCCCCGTCCCCTCGCGACGCTCACGGCGTACCTCGACGAGCTGGACACCGCGGTCCCCGCTTCAGGGCGCGTGCTGTCCGCTCTGGGCCCCCGCATGCTCGAATTGGCCCGCGACCGCGCTTCGGCCGCGTACCCGTTCCTCGTGACGCCCGACTACGTCGCCTCCGCGCGCGAGCTGCTCGGCGCCGGCACGCGCCTGGCGGTGCTGGTCACCGTCGTCGCGGAGCCCGACCCGGCCCGCGCCCGCGACCTCGTGCGCGGCGGCTCGCTGCGCTTCCTCGCCGGCGTCCCGGGTTACGCCGCCAACTTCCGCCGCATGGGCTTCACCCCCGCCGACGTCGCCGACCTGTCCGACCGCCTCGTCGACGGGGTCACCGTCCACGGCTCGTTCGACACGGTGATTGCCCGGCTGCGCGAGTACCGGGCCGCGGGTGCCGACCAGGTGGTGGTGTCGCTGGACGGCCTGCCCGAATCGTGGCACGGCGACCTGGTGGCCGCGCTGGGTTAGTCCTTGCGGCCGGTGAACGCGAGCGTCGTGCCGAGGCCGATCATCACCAGGCCGCCGGTGCCGCCGACGAGTTCGAGGCGGCGGGGTGAGCGGGTGAACCACGTGCGGGCCGTGCCGGCGACCAGGGCCCACGCGGTGTCCGACGCGAGCGCGATCACCGGGAGGCAGAGGCCGAGCAGCAGCATCTGCGCGGGCACCGAGCCGGCGGCCGGGGCGACGAACTGGGGCAGCAGCGCGGCCAGGAAGACAATGGACTTGGGGTTCGCGAAGCCGACGATGAAGCCGTCGCGCAGCACGGTCACCGTGCGGCCCGGGGTGGTGCGCACGGCCGCGGCCATGGCGTCGGCGAGCTTGCGGCGCTTGCGGATCGCCTGCACGCCCAGGTAGACGAGGTAGAGCGCGCCCGCGAGCTTGATCGCGGTGAAGACGGTGGCGGACGTCGTGACGACCGCGCCCAGCCCGAACGCGATGGCCACCACCTGCATGTAGACGCCGGTGGCGTTGCCCAGCACGGTGAGCAGCGCGTCGCGGCGGCCCACGGTGAGCGCGCGGCTGATGGTGAACAGCACGCTGGGCCCGGGGACCACGACCATGAGGAACGTCAGGGCGGCGAAGGCCGCGAAGTGCGCAGGCGTGACCATCTCCCGAGCGTAGAACGCGCGGCCGGGTCGGGACGAGACGTTTTTGTCGGACCCCGCTGGTACAACGAGCGCGTGAAGATCTCCCTCGCGCAGCGCCGCGCCCGGCTCGGCGTGCGCCACCACCTCGCGGCTCCCGCGGCCACCGTCGAGGAGGCCGCCGGCGGGGTCGTCGCCCTGCACGCGACCGACCCGGCTTCGGTGTTCCTCGCCGCGTGGGCGCGGGTGCCGGAAGTGGGCGTGGCCGATGTCGAGCGCGCGCTGTACGAAGACCGCACGTTGTTGCGGCTCCTCGGCATGCGCCGCACGGTGTTCGTCACCGAGGTGGCCACGGCCGCGCTCGTCCAGGCCGGCTGCGCGAGCGATATCGCCGTGAAGCAACGGAAACTGCTCGAACAGCACCTCGGCACGGTCGGGCATCCCACCAATGTGGAGGATCCACCGAGCTGGCTCGCCGACGTCGCCGCGAGCGTCGAGAAAGCCTTGCGCGCCAGGGGATCCGCCACCGCGCAGGACCTGGTCGACGACGAACCGCGCCTGCGCCAGCAGCTCCACATGGCCAAGGGCAAGCCGTACGCGGCGATCGGCAACGTCACCAGCCGCGTGCTCTTCCAGCTCGCCGTCGACGGCCGCATCGTGCGCGGGCGCCCGCGCGGCAGCTGGCTCAGCACGCAGTACCACTGGGCCCCGCTCGACGGCTGGCTCCCCGGCGGCCTGCCCCCGGTCCCGCCCGCCGACGCCCGTGCCGAACTCGCACGGCGCTGGCTGCGCGCCTTCGGCCCGGCACCCGTCGCCGACCTGCGCTGGTGGACCGGCTGGACGGCCGGCCAGACCAAACAGGCCCTCACCGCCGTCGCCCCTGCCGAGGTCGACCTCGACGGCGAACCCGGCATTGTCCTGCCCGATGACCTCGAGCCCGTCCCCGAACCGGCGCCCTGGGTCGCCCTCCTCCCCGCCCTCGACCCGACGCCCATGGGCTGGTCCGCCCGCGACTGGTACCTCGGCCCCCACCGCCCCGCCCTCTTCGACCGCAGCGGCAACATCGGCCCCACCGCCTGGTGCGACGGCCGCGTCGTCGGCGCCTGGGCCCAGCGCCCGACCGGCGAGGTCGTGCTGCGCCTCCTGGAGGACGTCGGCGCCGACCGGGCGGCAGCCCTGGAAGCCGAAGCCGCCCGCCTGACGACGTGGCTGGGGGATACGCGCGTGGTGCCGAAGTTCCGCACCCCGGCCGAACGCGAGCTGTCCACGTGAGCACGCCGACGAGCAGCCCGGCCGTCCGGGCATCACCGCCGGCTCGACGGGTCACCTCGCGAAGCGCCCGAGAGCTACGGGGCCCGGCCGTCGACAACGGCTGAGCCGGGCGGCCGCAACCCCCGGTTTCCGCGGCGACCCGCCGCGCTCGTGACCGATGCCCGGCCGGTCTCGACTCCTTGGCGAGCCCGGCCGCACCCGCGAGGCGCGGCCGCTGCCGGAGGCAGCACCCCGCGCATCCCGCTCACGACGCGCCCGGACCCGCCCACTCTGATCCCGACCTTCCGGACTCCACCACCCGTCAGGCCACCGCGTGAACCGCGGCACCAAGACCGATCAAGCGCGTGGTCCGCACCCCCTCCTGTGACACCGCCGGTTTTCCTGTCGCAAGCTCGTGAGCTGGCTTCTTAATCGATTCTTGACGGTTCGGCGCAGTGGTGGAAGTCTCGTCGGGGCAGTCAGGGTCGGCCGTGCCCGCACGCTAGGGTTGCGCCGAGCCCGGAAGTCTTCCGGGGCGTGGGCCCCGGTTCGAATGCACACAGCAGTGATCACGACAAGAGGAGTGGCAGCAGTGACCGTTCGCGTAGGTGTCAACGGCTTCGGCCGGATCGGCCGCAACTTCTTCCGCGCCGTGAAGGCGAGCGGTCACGACATCGAGGTCGTCGCGTTCAACGACCTCGGCGACGTCGCGACGATGGCCCACCTGCTCAAGTACGACACCATCCTTGGCCGCTTCCCGGGCGAGGTCAGCCTGAGCGACGACGGCATCGTCGTCGACGGCAAGACCATCAAGGCCCTGGCGGAGCGCGACCCGGCGAACCTGCCGTGGGGCGACCTGGGCGTGGACGTCGTCGTCGAGTCGACGGGCTTCTTCACCAACGCCGACGCCGCGAAGGCCCACATCGCCGGCGGCGCCAAGAAGGTCATCATCTCCGCGCCCGCCAAGGGCGAGGACCTGACCATCGTGCTGGGCGTGAACGACGACAAGTACGACGGCTCGCAGGTCATCATCTCCAACGCCTCCTGCACCACCAACTGCCTCGGCCCGCTGGCCAAGGTCCTGCAGGACGCGTTCGGCATCGAGCAGGGCCTGATGACCACCATCCACGCGTACACGCAGGACCAGAACCTGCAGGACGCGCCGCACAAGGACCTGCGCCGCGCCCGCGCCGCCGCGATGAACATCGTGCCGACCTCCACCGGTGCCGCGAAGGCCATCGGCCTGGTGCTGCCGGAGCTGCAGGGCAAGCTCGACGGTTACGCGCTGCGCGTCCCGGTGCCGACCGGCTCGGCCACCGACCTCACCGTCACGCTGACCAAGCCGGCGACGCTCGAAGAGGTCAACGCCGCGTACAAGGCCGCCGCCGAGGGCGCGCTGTCGGGCTACCTGCGCTACAACGAGGACCCGATCGTGTCGGCCGACATCGTCACCGACCCGGCGTCGTGCATCTACGACGCGCCGCTGACCAAGGTCATCGGCAACCAGGTCAAGGTCGTCGGCTGGTACGACAACGAGTGGGGCTACTCCAACCGCCTCGCCGACCTGGTCAAGCTCGTCGGTTCGAAGCTCTCCTGAACCCGATGACGGTCAAGAACCTCGAAAACCTGCTGAGCGAGGGTGTTCAGGGCCGCTACGTACTCGTACGCAGCGACCTGAACGTCCCGCTCGACGGGGACCGGATCACCGACGACGGCCGCGTCCGCGCGGCCCTGCCGACGATCGAGAAGCTCGTCGGCGCGGGCGCCAAGGTCGTCGTCACGGCGCACCTGGGCCGCCCCAAGGGCGAGCCCGACCCGAAGTACACGCTCGCGCCCGTCGCGAAGCGGCTGGGCGAGCTGCTCGGCACTGAGGTCCCGCTCGCCGGTGACCTCGTGGGCGACTCGGCCAAGGCGCTCGTCGGCGGTCTCGCCGACGGCGGCGTCGCACTGCTGGAGAACGTGCGCTTCGACGCGCGCGAGACCAGCAAGGACGCCGTGGACCGTTCCGAGCTGGCCGCCGAGCTGGCCGCGCTCGTTCCCGGCGGGGCGTTCGTGTCCGACGGGTTCGGCGTGGTGCACCGCAAGCAGGCCTCGGTCTACGAGATCGCCGCGGTGCTGCCGGCGTACGCGGGCGGCCTCGTGCTGGCCGAGCTCGACGTGCTGAAGAAGCTCACCGACGACGTCAAGCGCCCCTACGTGGTGGTGCTCGGCGGCGCGAAGGTGTCGGACAAGCTCGGCGTGATCGCCAACCTGCTGACGAAGGTCGACCGCCTGCTCATCGGCGGCGGCATGGCCTACACCTTCCTCAAGGCCCAGGGCCACGAGGTGGGCCAGTCGCTGCTGCAGGCCGACCAGCTGGACCAGGTGTCGGGTTTCCTCGCCGAGGCGGAGAAGCGCGGTGTGGAGCTCGTGCTGCCGGTCGACGTGCTGGCCGCCACCGAGTTCGCGGCCGACGCCGAGCAGGAGGTCGTGGCCGCCACGGCCATCCCGGCCGACCGCCAGGGCCTCGACATCGGCCCGGAGAGCCGCGAGCTGTTCGCGAGCAAGCTGGCCGACGCGGCAACCGTGTTCTGGAACGGCCCGATGGGCGTGTTCGAGTTCGAGGCGTTCTCGGGCGGCACCCGTGCCGTGGCCGAGGCGCTGGTGAAGAGCGACGCGTTCACCGTGGTCGGCGGCGGTGACTCGGCGGCCGCGGTGCGGCAGCTGGGCCTGCCGGAGGACGGCTTCTCCCACATCTCCACGGGCGGCGGCGCCTCCCTGGAGTACCTGGAGGGCAAGGAACTGCCCGGCGTTTCGGCGTTGGAGGAGAAGCACTAGTGGCACGCAAGCCGTTGATCGTCGGCAACTGGAAGATGAACCTGAACCACCTCGAGGCCATCGCCTTGGTTCAGAAGATCGCCTTCGCGCTGCCGCAGAAGTACTACGCGAAGGTGGACGTGGCGGTGCTGCCGCCGTTCACGGACATCCGCAGCGTGCAGACCCTTACCGACGGCGACAAGCTGTCGCTCACCTACGGCGCGCAGGACGTGTCCCCGCACGACTCCGGTGCCTACACCGGTGACGTGTCGGGCCTGATGCTCGCGAAGCTGGGCTGCACCTACGTCACCATCGGCCACTCGGAGCGGCGCGAGTACCACGCCGAGACCGACGAGCTGGTCAACAAGAAGGTGCGCGCGGCCGTCAAGCACGGGATCACGCCGATCCTGTGCGTCGGCGAGAAGCTCGAGGTCCGCGAGGCCGGCGAGCACCACTCGCACGCGACGACCCAGCTGATCGAGGGCCTCAAGGGGCTCAAGGCCGAGCAGGTCAAGGACGTCGTCGTGGCCTACGAGCCGGTGTGGGCCATCGGCACCGGCAAGGTCGCGACGCCGGCCGACGCCGAGGAGGTCTGCAAGACCATCCGCACGGTGCTGGCGGAGAAGTACGGCGACGAGGTCGCTTCGGCCGTTCGGGTGCTTTACGGCGGTTCGGTGAAGTCGGGCAACGTGGGCGAGCTGGTGGGCTGCGAGAACATCGACGGTGCTCTCGTGGGTGGCGCGAGCCTCGATGGTGACGAGTTCACCAAACTCTGCGCACTCGCGGCGGGTGGCCCCCTGCCCTGATCGAGGCCACTACCGGGTAACCTGTGTATCCGGTCCGTCACACAGCAGTGGACGAGTCCAGGGGTACGGTGATATTCGAGCCGTACCCCTGCATTCTCCGAAGAGCACAGAGGATGACATGAAGCTGTTCCTGCAAATCTTGTTGATCGTCTCCAGCGTGCTGCTGGTCGTGGCCGTGCTGCTCCACCGCGGCCGGGGTGGCGGTCTGTCGTCGCTGTTCGGCGGCGGTATGCAGTCCAGCCTCTCGGGCTCGAGCGTGGCCGAGAAGAACCTCGACCGGATCACCCTGCTGCTGGGTGCCATCTGGCTGATCAGCATCGTGGGCCTCGGCCTGCTGCTCAAGGTCTGACCGGACTCCCCGCTCGGGGCCGGCGAGTCAGGGGCTCCGTGTGCATCGGCGTGCCTATTGGGGGGCGCGCCGCCGATTCCTAGGTGTGAGGATTCATGGTTGGCGGTAACGCGATTCGAGGCACCCGGGTGGGTGCCGGTCCTTCGGGCGAATCGGAGCGGGGTGAGTCGGCGCCGCGGCGCCGCATCTCCTATTGGTGTGCAAACGGCCACGAGGCCCGCCCGTCGTTCGCGATGGAGGCCGAAATCCCCGACGAGTGGGACTGCCCGCGCTGCGGTCTGCCCGGCGGACAGGACGAGCAGAACCCGCCCGCCGCGCCCCGCACCGAGCCCTACAAGACGCACCTCGCGTACGTCAAGGAGCGCCGCAGCGACGCCGACGGCGAAGCGATCCTCGCCGAGGCCCTCGAGCGTCTGCGTCAGCGCCGGGAACTGATCTAGGTTTTCCCTGTCGGAAACCACCGACCAGGCCGATTCGATTCGGCTCTGGCCGGTGGTTTTCGCGTTTCCGGGGGTTTGGCGCCGGCTTGAGTACTGGTGGCGAGGCTGCTCCCGGTGCGGGCGCTCGTGGCTCGGCGCCGTACGGTGCGGTCGCCTGAGCGCGGGCCAGGGTTGAAACCTCTTCTCCGGCAAGCCCTTCGAGGCCGCGAGCGGGAGTTGTGCACACCCGGGAAACCCCCGAACGCGGCGAAGGGGTGGCACCCAGACGCAGCCGGATCGCGGCGCGCGCTGGGGCCACCCCTTCGACCTACGGGGGACCGGGGAAGGTCAGAGGGTCAGCGGTCCAGGGGATACCTGGCCCGCACGCGGAAACCGCCGTCTTCGGTGTCCGAGGTTTCGAAGCTGCCGCCCAGGAGGCGGGCGCGTTCGGCGAGGCCGGTGAGGCCGTGGCCGCCCGAGGGGAGGTGTTCGCCGGCGCGTTCGGCGCGTTCGTTGCGGACCTCGATGTTCAGGGCGCCGCTGCCGCCCTGGATGCGGATGGTGGCGGTGGCGCCGGGGGCGTGCTTGTGGACGTTGGTGAGGCACTCCTGCACGGTGCGGTACGCGGCGGCCGACACCTGGCTCGGCACGGTGTCCGGCAGGCGCTCGACGGTCAGGTGGACCGGGACGTCGGCGGTGCGGATCAGGTGGTCCAGCTCGCCGATGCCGGGGCGCGGGCCGTCGTCCTCGGCGCCGGAGCGCAGCACGCTCACCAGCGAACGCAGCTCCTCCAGCGTGCGGGTCGAGAGCTGACGGATGACCTGCGCGGTCTGCAGCGAGGGGCCGTCGGTGGCCTGGGCCTGCAGCGCGCCGGCCTGCATGGCGATGAGGGTGATCTGGTGGGAGACGACGTCGTGCATCTCGCGGGCCAGGCGGGCGCGCTCCTCGGCGCGCACGGCGTCGGCGTGGAAGCGGCGTTCGCGGTCGCGGCTCTTGGCCAGCTCGGCGAGCTTCGCGGAGATCTCCGCTCGGGCGCCGATCAGCAGGCCGATCGCGATGGGCATGCCCGCCACGAGCACGCCGTAGATGCCGTCGAGCACGTGCTCGCGCCAGCTGAGCTGCGCGAAGTCGTCCAGCGGCCACTGCACGAACCGGCAGGTGAACACCAGCCCGGCGCCGACCCACGTCTGCCAGTGGATCTGGCGCTTGGTCGCGAGCGTGCCCAGCGTGATCATCGACGCCAGCTGCGCCCATCCGGCGAGGAACCCCGGCACCGCGAGCACCACCGCGAGGAACGGGAGCTTCCGCCGCAGCACCACCGCGAGACACGCGGCCGCCGACAGGTAGATCGAGTACGGCGGGGCCTTC
Organism: Amycolatopsis sp. NPDC005232; assembly: GCF_040607795.1. Taxonomy (NCBI): domain Bacteria; kingdom Bacillati; phylum Actinomycetota; class Actinomycetes; order Pseudonocardiales; family Pseudonocardiaceae; genus Amycolatopsis; species Amycolatopsis sp. NPDC005232. Next base: position 16,724 of record NZ_JBEXHL010000060.1, read on the forward strand.
GGCGGGATCACCAGCCACACGTCGAGCACGGCCAGCAGTACTGCGACGGCCTCAACTCCGACCGTCGTCGCGATCGGCCGGCGCAGCGAAGCGAACGCACCGCGCAGGCTGAACCGCCGGACCCGATCGGCGGCCCCCGCGCCGGGGCTGCCCATCGAGATTCCTGGAATCGAGAGTCCCTCAGTGCTCATGCGGCGACCCCATTCGTCTTGTGGACTTGATGATGAGATGCGCCGGACACCCGATCGGGACGCGCGGCGGGCAACAAATGTGCGGATGCTAACGAGAAGACGTGTGACGACGGTAAGTTTCACCCGGACCCACAACTTTGGTCGTCTGATCTCCATCACTACGGCAATCGGGTGAGGCGAAGACGTCTGACGTCACCTCGTGTCGATCACAACACCCTACGTTCACCTTACGGGTGATCCCACATACTGGTGAGCCGCTTGATGGAGTAGTGGTCACTGCTCCGTTCGGCACATGAATGATCTTCACGCTTACGGGTGGCCCGCGTCAGCCGGTCGAGCGGGCCCGGAAACCCACGGTCAGGGCCGCGAAGCGGCTGCGCGGAGACAGAAAAAGGCCGCCCCGGGCGAACCCGAGGCGGCCTTCGAGAACCGGCGAGCGTCACGCGTTCGGCGGCTCGTACACCTTCGTCAGCTTCCCGGCCGCCGTGCGGTCCAGGAGCCACAGCGTCCGCCGGTAGCCGCGGGCACCCGACACGGGCACCTGCACCTCCGGCGCACCCGCGAGAGCCAGCGACACGGCCTCGGCCTTCGCTTCACCCGCGGTCATCAGCCACACCTCACGCGCGCGGCGGATTGCCGTGAGCGTGAGTGAGACGCGGGTCGACGGCGGCTTGGGGCAGTCGCGCACCGCCACCACCGAAAGCCGCGTCTCGTGCACGGCGGGCGAGTCCGGGAACACCGAAGCGGTGTGCCCCTCCCCGCCGAGGCCGAGCAGGCAGATGTCGAACGCGGGCACGCCGCCCTCGTCCGGGCCCGCCTGCGAGGCCAGCACCTCCGCGTACGCCGCGGCCGCGGCGTCCGCGTCGTCACCGAACTCGCCGTCCGACGGCGCCATCACGTGCACGCGCTTCGGGTCGAGCGGTACGTGGTCCAGCAGGGCCGCGCGCGCGCCCTTCTCGTTGCGTTCGTCGGAGTCGGCCGGGACGAACCGCTCGTCGCCCCAGTAGACGTCCAGGCGCGACCAGTCGATTGCGTCGCGCGCGCTGGAGGAGTTGAGCTCCTCCAGCACCGCGATGCCCGTGCCGCCGCCGGTGAGCACGACCGAAGCCGAGCCCTTGGCCGCCTGCACGTCGACGATCCGGGTGACCAGCCGCGCCGCCGCGGCGGCCGCCAGGAGGCCGGCGTTCTCGTAGACGACGACCTCCGTGCGGCTCACGAACCGCTCTTTTCCGCCTTGGCCTTGCCGGCCTTCTTCGCCGGAGCCTTGGCCGCCGCGGCCTTCGGCTTCGCGGCCGCAGAAGCGGAAGCAGCCTTCGCCGTGGTCGTCGGCGCGGAGATCTTGGGCAGCCCGTGCAGCGCCGCCTCGAAGACCTCGTCCGGGTCGAGCCGGCGCAGCTCCTCCACCAGGCACTCCGGGTTGCTCCGCCGCTGCAGCGCGATGCGCCGCGTCGGCTGGCCCGGCTGCGTCAGCGTGCCGACACGGCCGTCGGGCCGGGTCAGCTCCACCGCACCCGAACGCCGTTCGAGCTCGACGGAGATGATGCCCTGCGCGCTGGAGCTCTTGATCCGCTTCACCGGCACCTTGAGGTACTCGGCGAGCCAGCCCGCCAGCAGCTCCGTGGACGGCGAGTCGGCCTCACCGGTCACGGTCGCGGCCGTGATCTCCTCGTACGGCGGCAGGTCCAGCGCCGACACGAGCTGCGCACGCCAGTGCGTCAGCCGCGTCCACGCCAGGTCCGTGTCGCCCTCCACGTAGGCCTTCGCCCGGGTGGTCAGAGCTCTTATGGGGCTCTTCTCCGCGGCCGAGTCAGTGATGCGCCGCTGCGCGATCTGGCCCAGCGGGTCCTCCGCCGGGGCCTTCGGGCCCGCGCCCGGCCACCACGTGACGATCGGCGCGTCGGGCAGCAGCAGCGGCACGACCGCGCTCTGGCCCTGCGCGGCCAGCGGCCCGTAGAGGCGCAGCACGATGACCTCGCTCGCGCCGGCGTCGCCGCCCACGCGGATCTGGCCGTCGATGCGCGGAGCCGCCGTGCGGGCGCCCTTCGCGACCACGATCACGCGCGACGGGTGCTCCCGGCTGGCGTGGTTCGCGGCCTCGATGGCCTCCTCGAGCTTGGCGTCGTCGTCCGCCACGATGACCAGGGTCAGCACCCGGCCCAGCGCGACCTGACCGCCCTGGTCGCGGATCTCCACCAGCTTCTTGTTCAGCTGCGAAGTCGTGGTGGATGGCAGGTCGATGATCACGGACGCCTCCAGTTCCGGCCCGTACGCTCCAACATCTCATCGGCGCTCTGCGGACCCCACGTGCCCGGCGCGTACTGCTCCGGCGCGCCTTCCTTGGCCCAGTGCTCCAAGATCGGGTCGAGGATCTCCCAGGAGAGCTCGACCTCCTCGTTCACCGGGAACAGCGACGGCTCGCCCAGCAGCACGTCGAGGATCAGCCGCTCGTACGCCTCGGGGGAGGACTCGGTGAAGGCGTGGCCGTAACCGAAGTCCATGGTGACGTCGCGGACCTCCATCGTGGTCCCCGGCACCTTCGAGCCGAACCGCAGCGTGATGCCCTCGTCCGGCTGCACGCGGATGACCAGCGCGTTCTGGCCCAGCTCCTCGGTGGAGGTGGAGTCGAACGGCAGGTGCGGCGCGCGCTTGAACACCACGGCGATCTCCGTGACGCGCCGGCCCAGCCGCTTGCCGGTGCGCAGGTAGAACGGCACACCCGCCCAGCGGCGGTTCTGCACCTCCAGCGTCACCGCGGCGTAGGTCTCGGTCTTGGAGTCCTTCGCGAAGCCCGCTTCCTGCAGCAGGCCCGGCACCTTCATGCCGCCCTGCCAGCCGCCGGCGTACTGCCCCCGCGCGGTGGTCTCGTTGAAGGGCCGCAGCGGGTAGGTCGCCGCCAGCACCTTCGCCTTCTCCGAGCGCAGCGCCTTCGGCTCGAACGACAGCGGCTCGTCCATCGCGGTCAGCGCGAGCAGCTGCAACAGGTGGTTCTGGATGACGTCGCGCGCGGCGCCGATGCCGTCGTAGTACCCCGCGCGGCCGCCGAGGCCGATGTCCTCGGCCATGGTGATCTGCACGTGGTCGATGTAGTTCGCGTTCCAGATCGGCTCGAACATCTGGTTGGCGAAGCGCAGCGCCAGCAGGTTCTGCACCGTCTCCTTGCCGAGGTAGTGGTCGATGCGGAACACCGACTCCTCGGGGAAGACGTCGTTCACGATCCCGTTGAGCTCCTTGGCGCTCTTGAGGTCGTGGCCGAACGGCTTCTCGATGACCACACGGCGCCAGGTCGTGGCGTCGGTGTCGGCCAGGCCCGAGCGGGCCAGCTGCTTGGTCACCACCGGGAACGCCCCCGGCGGGATCGAGAGGTAGAACGCCGTGTTGCCGCCGGTGCCGCGTTCGGCGTCCAGGTCCTTCACGGTCTGGGCGAGGCGGTCGAAGGCGTCGTCGTCGTCGAACGTGCCCTGCACGAAGCGGATGCCCTCGGCGAGGCGGTTCCAGACCGACTCCTTGAACGGCGTCCGCGCGTGCTCGCGCACCGAGTCGTGCACCAGCTCGCCGAAGTCCTGGTGCTCCCAGTCGCGGCGCGCGAACCCGACCAGCGAGAAGCCGGCGGGCAGCAGGCCGCGGTGGGCCAGGTCGTAGATGGCGGGCATGAGCTTCTTGCGGGCCAGGTCGCCGGTGACCCCGAAGATCACCAGGCTCGACGGGCCCGCGATCCGCGGGAGGCGCTTGTCGCGCGGGTCCCGCAGCGGGTTCTGCCAGGTCGTCACTCGCCGGCCTCCTGTACGGCCCGCACGAGCTCGGCAAGCCCGGCGGCCCGGTCGGTCAGGTGCAGCCGCAGCACGGGGCGGCCGTGGTCGGCGAGGACCTGACCGTCGCCGAGAGCCTGCGCGTGCTGAAGCTGTCCCAGGGTGTAGGGGCGGTCCGGCACACCCAGGTCCTCGGCGACCGCGCCGGTGACCTGGAGGAAGCTGCCGTTCTGGTGGCCGCCCTTGTGGTACTGCCCGGTGGAGTGCAGGAACCGCGGACCCCAGCCGAACGTCGTCTGCACGCCGGTGCGCTTGGCGATCTCGCCGCGCAGCAGCGAGGTCGACGCGTCGTCGAGCCGGTCGAGGTAGGCCTGCACGGCGAAGTAGCCGCCGTCGGCGACCGAGCCGAAGAACGCGCGCAGCACGTCCACCAGCTTTCCTTCCGTGGCAACGCCTTCACTGCCGAAGACCTCGACGGCACCGTCCACAGTGGCCGGAGTCTCCTTGCCGGACAGTTTCTCCGGCTCGTCCAGCAACGCGCGCGCGGCCTTCTTCGCGGCCTCGACGTCGGGCTGGTCGAACGGGTTGATCCCGATCAGCCGGCCGGCGAGCGCGGTCGCGAACTCCCACAGCAGGAACTGCGCGCCGAGCGGGCCCGTCACCGAGACCTTCGCGGCGCCTTCCGCGGCGCCGACGGCGACCGGGGTCGCGTCGGACTTCGCGTCGGCGAAGCCGGGTGCCTGCGGACCTTCGACGGCCACGGGCAGCAGGCCCGTGCCCAGCTTGCCGGTCGACTCCGCGATCAGCTGCTCGGCCCAGTCCGGGAATCCTTTGACGCCGGAACCGGTGTCAGCGAGCACGACCTTCTCCGCGCCGCCCTCGTGGGCGGCGGCCCAGGCGGCCGCCAGCTTGATCGCCGGGTTGTCGGCCGAGTCGGAGCCCAGCACCTCGGCCACCGCGGCGGCCTGGTCCAGCAGACGCGCGATGTCCGCGCCCGCGAGACCGGCCGGCACGAGGCCGAACGCGGTCAGCGCCGAGTAGCGGCCGCCGACGTGCGGGTCGGCCAGGAAGGTCTTGCGGTAACCCTCCTTTTCGGACAGCTCCGAGAACGGCGAGCCCGGGTCGGTCACGACCACGATCCGCCGCGCCGCGTCGATCCCCGCGTCGGTGAAAGCCTTCGCGAAGATGCGCCGGTGGCTGTCGGTCTCCACGGTGCCGCCCGACTTCGACGACACCACGATCACCGTGCGCTCGAGGTCGCCCGCGAGCGCGTCGGCGACCTGGCCCGGGTCGGTCGTGTCGAGCACCGTCAGCGCGACACCCGCGGTGGCGGTGATGACCTCCGGCGCGAGCGACGAGCCGCCCATGCCGGCGAGCACCACGCGGTCCACTCCCTCGGACTGCAGCTCCGCACGCAGCGCCTCGATCTCACCGATCAGCGGCCGCGACGACTTGTGCAGCGACGTCCACGAGAGCCGGATCGACGCCTCGGACTCGGCATCCGGTCCCCACAGCGTCGCGTCCTGCGCGGCGAGCTTCGACGCGGCCTGGTCGGCGACGAGGCGCTCGACCAGCGGCGCCGCCTTGCCTGCCAGTTCGGCGTCGACGAGCTCGACGCCGGTTTCGTCCCCTGTCATGGTCTGGCTTCAGCCCTTCGCCTTGTTCAGCTGGCCGGTCACCGTCTCGAGCAGCTCCTGCCAGGACTTCTCGAACTTCTCGACGCCCTCGGTCTCGAGGACCACGAACACGTCCGGCACGTCGATGCCGGCCGCGCTCAGCTTGTCGAACACGCCCTGCGCCTCGGCGCCGCGGCCGGTCACCGTGTCGCCGGTGAGCTCGGCGTGGTCGGCCACCGCGTCCATGGTCTTCTCCGGCATCGTGTTCACGATGTCGTGGACCAGGAGCTGGTCGACGTAGCGGGTGTCGGAGTACGCCGGGTCCTTGACGCCGGTCGAGGCCCACAGCGGACGCTGCGCGTTGGCGCCCGCGGCGGCCAGCGCCTTCCAGCGGTCGCTCGCGAAGAGTTCCTCGAACTTGGCGTAGGCGAGGCGGGTGTTGGCGATGGCCGCCTCGCCGAGCAGCGCCTTGGCCTCGTCGGTGCCGATCTTGTTCAGGCGCTTGTCGACCTCGGTGTCCACACGGGACACGAAGAACGACGCGACCGAGTGGATGCCCTTGAGGTCGTGGCCGTTGGCCTTCGCCTGCTCCAGGCCCGCGAAGTAGGCGTCGATGACCTGCGCGTAGCGCTCGACGGAGAAGATCAGCGTCACGTTGATGCTGATGCCCTCGGCCAGCGCCGCGGTGATGGCGGGCAGGCCCTCGTCGGTGGCCGGGATCTTGACCATCAGGTTCGGCCGGTCCACGGCCTTCCACAGGTCCTTGGCCTCGGCGATCGTCTTGTCGGTGTCGCGCGCCAGGCGCGGGTCGACCTCGATCGAGACGCGGCCGTCGGTGCCGTTGGTGGCGTTGTAGACGTCGCGGAACAGGTCCGCGGCGTTGCGCACGTCGCTGGTCGTCAGCTCGCGGACGGTGCCGTTGAGGTCCGCGCCGCGCTCGGCCAGCTCCTTGACCTGCGCGTCGTAGGCTTCGCCCTTCGACAGCGCGTTGGCGAAGATCGTCGGGTTGGTCGTGACGCCCACGACGTGCTTGTCGCGGATCAGCGCGGCGAGGTTGCCCGAGTTGAGCCGCTCGCGGGAGAGGTCGTCCAGCCAGATGGAGACGCCCGCCTCCGAAAGCTGTGCGAGCCGATCGGTGGTGCTCATACCTTCTTCATCCCCTTCAAGGAAGAAATTCAGTTCTTGGTGTTGGCGATCGAGCGACGGGCGGCCTCGACGACCTTCTCCGGGGTGAACCCGAACTCACGGAACAGTGTGGCGGCGTCGGCCGAAGCACCGAAGTGCTCGATCGAAACGTTCACCCCCGCGTCACCGGTGAAGCGGTGCCACGACTGCGCGATTCCGGCTTCGACGGACACGCGCGCCTTGACGGCCGGCGGCAGCACCGCGTCGCGGTAGGACTGCTCCTGCGAGTCGAACCACTCGACGCACGGCATCGACACGACGCGGGTCGGCACGCCGTCGGCCTCGAGGGTCTTGCGGGCCGCGACGGCCAGCTGGACCTCGGAACCGGTGGCCATCAGCACGACCTCGGGGGTGCCGTTGGAGGCCTCTTCGAGCACGTAGCCGCCGCGCTTCACGCCTTCGGCGCTGGTGCCCTCGAGCACCGGCACGTTCTGGCGGGTGAGCGCGACACCCGACGGGTGGTGCACGTCTTCCAGCACGGCCTTCCACGCGTAAGCGGTCTCGTTGGCGTCCGCCGGGCGGACGACGTTGAGGCCCGGGATCGCGCGCAGCGCGGAGAGCTGCTCGATCGGCTGGTGCGTCGGGCCGTCCTCGCCGAGGCCGATGGAGTCGTGCGTCCACACGTACAGCGTGGGCAGGCCCATCAGCGCCGCGAGCCGGACCGGCGGGCGCATGTAGTCGGAGAAGATGAGGAACGTCGCGCCGTACGGGCGGGTGCCGCCGTGCAGGGCGATGCCGTTGAGGATCGAGCCCATCGCGTGCTCGCGGATGCCGAAGTGCAGCGTGCGGCCGTACGGGTTCGCATTCCACGCCGAGGTGGTGGCCTTCGCCGGGCCGAACGAGTCGGCGCCCTTCATCGTGGTGTTGTTGCTCTCCGCCAGGTCGGCGGAGCCGCCCCACAGCTCGGGCAGCGGGTCGCGCAACGCGTTGAGGACCTCACCGGAGGCCTTGCGGGTCGCGATGCCCTTGGGGTCCGGGTCCCAGTGCGGCAGGTTGTCGGCGAAGCCCTCGGGCAGCGCGCGGGTCGCGAGCCGGTCGGCCAGCGCCTTGCGCTCCGGGTTCGCCGCGGCCCACGCGTCGTAGCGCTCCTGCCACGCGGCGTGCTCCTGCTTGCCGCGGTCGAGGGCCTTGCGGGTGTGGGTGATGACCTCGTCGTCGACCTGGAAGGTCTGCTCGACGTCGAAGTCGAGGATCTCCTTGACCGACTTGATCTCGTCGGCGCCGAGCGCGGCGCCGTGCGCCTTGCCGGTGTTCATCTTCGTGGGCGCCGGGTAGCCGATGATCGTCCGCAGCGCGATGAACGACGGGCGCTCGGTCTCCGCCTTGGCGGCCTTGATGGCCTCCTCGATCGCGGTGACGTTCTCGCCGCCCTCGACGACCTGTACGTGCCAGCCGTAGGCCTCGTAGCGCTTCGCGGTGTCCTCGGACAGCGCGATGTTCGTGTCGTCCTCGATGGAGATCTTGTTGTCGTCCCAGAAGAGGATGAGGTTGCCCAGCTCCTGGCGGCCCGCGATCGACGAGGCCTCGGAGGTCACGCCCTCTTCGATGTCGCCGTCGGAGGCGATCGCGTAGATGTGGTGGTCGTAGATGCTCTCGCCGGGCGCGGCGTCGGGGTCGAGCAGGCCGCGCTCGCGACGGGCGGCCATCGCCATGCCCACCGCGTTGGCCAGGCCCTGACCCAGCGGGCCGGTCGTGGTCTCGACGCCCTTGGTGTGGCCGAACTCCGGGTGGCCCGGGGTCAGCGAGCCCCACGTGCGCAGCTGCTTGAGGTCCTCGAGCTCGAGGCCGTAGCCGGCGAGGTACAGCTGGATGTAGAGGGTGAGGCTGGAGTGGCCCGCCGAGAGCACGAAGCGGTCGCGGCCGCGCCAGTGCGGGTCGGTCGGGTCGTGGCGCATGGTCCGCTGGAACAACGTGTAGGCGAGCGGGGCGAGGCTCATCGCGGTGCCCGGGTGACCGCTGCCGACCTTCTCGACGGCGTCCGCGGCGAGGACCCGGACGGTGTCGACGGCGCGGGAGTCGGTCCCGGTCCAGTCGGCGGGCACGTCACGCCGGAGCAAAGGGTTGTTCTCGCTGGTAGAGGCGGTTTCGGACACTGAACTCGAACTCCCCGTCCTGAGGTTGTCGCTTGCTTTCCGTCGTGGTGTAGCCGGTGTGCACTGCCAGTAATCTCAATCGATCCCGAAGGGACGATATTCCTGCTGGGAGCACTGCGCCGGGGTACCACGCGGCCCGTCCGCGACAGCCTAGTGCTTGGGGTGTACTCCGGGCAGCCGCGACGGCCGCGCCCGGCCCAACCGGGCAGGTGATCCCGCCCATGCGGGCTGCCCGCCGTCCGCCGCTGGTCACGGACCGTGCAAAAGGGACGATCGAGGGGACCGAACGGACCCGCCGGACACCGCGACCGGTCCTTCCGGACACACCGTGCGCCGCCGTTGCCGTCGAGCGTGAACCCGGTGGCGTGACGCAGAAGACAGGCCGCGGCGTGTCGAGGACCCTCGATCACGCAGGCGGAATCGCCACGTCTAACATCGAACCCGGGCCTGGTCCGGGAGCTTCACCAGTTCCATCGCGGTCTTCCGGATCGTCGCCCGGCCCCGAACTGACCCAGGGAGTGAAATGTCGTTGGTGAACGCTGCGCACGGACGCAGTGAGAACACCAGCGCCGAACACCCGACCGGTGAACGACCGCGTGGTGCCCGGCGAAGTGTCCGCCAGGTTGTGGGTGCCTACGCCGCGCTCGCGAAACCGAGGGTGATCGAGCTTCTCCTCGTCACCACGATCCCGGCGATGTTCCTCGCGGGCCGCGAGATCCCTTCGCCGTGGCTCGTGCTCGCCACGCTCGTGGGCGGCACGATGGCCGCCGGCAGCGCCAACGCGCTCAACTGCGTGATCGACGCGGACATCGACAAGGTGATGAACCGCACCAAGAAGCGCCCGCTGGTGAAGGACTCGGTGCCGCGGCGCAACGCGCTGATCTTCGGGCTCGTGCTCGGCGTCGCTTCGTTCGTCGTCCTGTATTTCACCGTGAACCTGCTGTCGGCGATCCTCGCGATCGCGACCATCCTGTTCTACATCTTCGTCTACACCCTGGGCCTCAAGCGGCGCACGTCGCAGAACGTCGTGTGGGGCGGCGCCGCCGGCTGCATGCCGGTGGTCATCGGCTGGGCCGCCGTGTCCGGCACCGTGCAGTGGCCCGCGTTCGTCATGTTCGGCGTCATCTTCTTCTGGACGCCCCCGCACACGTGGGCCCTGGGCATGAAGTACCGCGACGACTACGAGCGCGCGGGCGTCCCGATGCTCCCGGTCGTGGCGACCCCGCAGCACGTGGCCAAGCAGATCGTCATCTACTCGTGGGTGATGGTCGCCTGGACCCTCCTGCTGCTGCCCGTCACCAGCTGGCTGTACGCCACCTTCGCGGTCCTCGCCGGCGCCTGGTTCCTCTTCTACGCCCACCGCCTCCAGGCCGCCGTGCGCCGCGGCGAGGAGACGAAGCCCATGTCGCTGTTCCACCGCTCGAACACGTACCTGATGATCGTGTTCGTCGCGTTGGCCGTGGACTCGGCGATCGGGTTGCCGACGCTCGGCTTGCCGTTCTGAGTCCGGCCGCTTTCCTGGCCGACGTAGTCGAGTCCGGCACCGTGCTCGGTGCCGACGACACGTGGCCACCCGAGCGGGTGGTCGCCTTGTTCGACGGTGACGAATCCGGCGTGAACCGGCCTCGTCGTCAGCTCTGGTACGACTTCGGTGTCGTCGAATTCTTCTGGAACCGCACCAAAACCGGTCGGTCGTGGTCCGGGACACATTTTTCAGTGCAGGCGCACCGCCTCGCCCACGACGTCGCCCCGGCGGCCGCGATCACGCGGCGGTACGGCCCGTTCGCCGGCGCGGTGACCTTCGCCGCGCTCTCCGCCGAACTCGACCGCCGCGCAGTGGCGCTAGTCGCGCGACCGGTCGTCCACGAGGACCTGCGCGAATACTGGCACCCCACGTCCTGCACGAGTGTCTTCGTGATCGAAGGCAGCTACTACGGCCGTCCCGGCGACGTCTATCGCGTGGCTTCTCCGGTGTTCACCACGCCCGAGTCGCGGGAGAGTGCTCGGTACCGGCGGCGGGCGAACGACTGAGGGGCCCCTCGGGAATGGCGTAGTCTGGTTGGCCGTTGTGTTCTTCCGGCTCTCCGCCGCCTTTCCCCGATGCGAAAGCAGGATTCACCTTGTCCGTGTCCCCGGACCGGGAAGCAGACCGCGCCCTCGAGGACGGTACGCCCGAGCACGCCGCCGAGCTGGCGCGTGAGCAGGCGTATGTCACGACGCTGTACGCGAAGCTCGACGTCGAGCGGGTCGAGGCCCAGCGGCGCCTCGACACCACGCTGCGGCAGACCGGCGGTACCCCGCAGGCACGCACCGAGCGGGACGTCGCCACCACGCTGTACTCCGACCGGCTCGCGCAGCTGGGGTCGGTGGAGCAGGGGCTGTGCTTCGGCCGCCTCGACTTCGTGCCCGAGAGCGCCGAAGAAACCACCTACATCGGCCGCCTCGGGTTGTTCGAGGAGGACGACGACTACCGGCCGCTGCTGGTGGACTGGCGGGCGCCCGTCGCGCGGCCGTTCTACCTCGCCACGGCCGCCTCGCCCGACGGTGTGCGCCGGCGGCGGCACCTGCGGTCGCTGAGCCGGAAGGTGACGGGGTTCGACGACGAGATCCTCGACCTCTGGGCCGCCGACCAGGGCCAGGACCTCGGGCTGGCGGGCGAGGCCGCGCTGCTGGCCGCCCTGGAACGCCGGCGCACGGGCGAGATGAGCGACATCGTCGCCACCATCCAGGCCGAGCAGGACCGGATCATCCGCGCGCCGCTCGGCGGGGTGATGGTGGTGCAGGGCGCGCCGGGCACGGGCAAGACCGCCGTCGCGCTGCACCGCGCCGCGTACCTGCTGTACACGCACCGCCAGCAGCTCACCACGCGCGGCGTGCTCGTGGTCGGGCCCAACAGCACGTTCCTGCGCTACATCGGCCAGGTCCTCCCGTCGCTGGGCGAGACCGGCGTGCTGCTGGCCACCATCGGGCAGCTCTACCCGGGCCTCGACGCGGAAGGCATCGAGCCGCCCGAGGCCGCGGAGGTCAAGGGGCGCCTGGTGATGACCGACGTGCTCGCCAGCGCCGTGCGCGACCGCCAGCGCGTGCCCGAGCCGGTGGTGGAGATCGAGCACGAGCGGGAGATCCTCAAGCTCGACCGCAAGACCTGCGTCGAGGCCCGCACCCGCGCGCGCCGCTCGCGCCGGCCGCACAACCTCGCGCGGCGCCTGTTCGTGTCCGACGTGCTCGACGCGCTCACCCGCCAGGCCGCCCGCAAGCTGGGGGAGGACCTGCTCGACGCGCAGGACGTGCAGGACATCCGCGCCGAGCTCGCCGCCAGCCCCGCCGTGGCCGCCGCCGTGAACGAGCTGTGGCCGAAACTGACGCCGGAAGGCCTGCTCGACGACCTGTTCGCCGAGCGCGAACACCTCGATCGCGTCGCCGGCAAGCTGCTGTCCGAGGCCGATCGCGCGCACCTGGAGAGCGGCCGCGACGCGAAGTGGACGCCCGCTGACGTGCCGCTGCTCGACGAGCTGTCCGAGCTGCTCGGCGAGGACGACAGCGAGGAGCGCGCCGAGCGCCGGCGCCGCGAGCGCGTCGAGCGCGCCTACGCCGAGGGCGTGCTGCACGTCCTGGAGCAGGACGAGGAGATCCAGGACGAGGAGATCCTGCGCGTGTCCGACGTGCTCGACGCCGAGCTGTTCGCCGAGCGCCAGCAGGAGCGCAGCGAGCTGACCGCGGCCCAGCGCGCCGCGCAGGACCGCACGTGGACGTTCGGGCACGTGATCGTGGACGAGGCCCAGGAACTGTCCGCCATGGACTGGCGCCTGCTCATGCGCCGCTCGCCCAACCGCTCGATGACGCTCGTGGGCGACGTCGCGCAGACCGGCGCGGCCGGGGGAGCGCGCACGTGGGACGGGGTCCTCTCGCCCTACGTCGCCGACCGCTGGCGCCTCGAGCAGCTCACCGTGAACTACCGCACGCCGGCCGAGATCATGGCCGTGGCCGCGCGCGTACTGGCGCATCTCGACGTGGACCTCGCGGCCCCGGCGTCGGTCCGTGAGACGGGCGTGGCGCCGTGGTCGAAGGCGACGAGCGACCTCGACGCCGATCTGGGCGGCCTCGTCGCGCAGGAGCTGTCCGCTGTGGACGGTGGCACCGTGGCCGTGCTCACACCGGCGGCCCGGCTCGCCGCCGTGGAAGCCGCGGTGCCCGCCGACGAACGCGTGAGCGTGCTCACGGTCGAGCGCGCCAAGGGCCTCGAGTTCGACGCCGTTCTGCTGGTCGCGCCGGACGAGATCGTCGCGGCGTCACCGCGTGGGCTCAACGACCTGTATGTGGCCCTCACGCGCGCGACCCAGCGGCTCGGCGTGGTCCAGACCGGTGAGGTCGTACCGGCGTTGGCCGAGCTTGGCTAGCATCCCGGGCATGCAGAGAATCGGCAAGATCGCCTCCGTGGGCGCTGCGGCCGTGGCCGTGGCGTTCAGCCTGACCGCGTGTGGCGACGACACCGCGGCCCAGCCGTCGGCCACCCCGTCGGCTCCGGCCGCCCCGTCGAGCTCGGCCGCGCAGGCGGCCCAGCCCAAGGGCCGTGAGTGCACCGCGGACGACATCAAGACCACCGGGACGTTCGGCCAGCCGCCGACGATCACCATCCCGGACGACTGCGATCCGCCGAAGAAGCTGATCACGAAGGACCTCGTCGCGGGCACCGGCAACGGCGCGAAGGCCGGCCAGGAACTGTCGATGAACTACACGCTGGTCACGTGGTCGGACAAGAAGAAGCTCGACAGCTCCTTCGACCGCGGCGAGCCCTTCGACCTGCCGCTCGGCGCGGGCAAGGTCATCCCGGGCTGGGACCAGGGCCTCGTCGGCATCAAGCAGGGCGGGCGCCGGCTGCTGATCATCCCGCCGGACCTCGGCTACGGCCAGGGCGGCAACGGCATCGCGCCCAACGAGACGCTCGTGTTCGTGACCGACGCCGTCACGGTCCCGGCCGACAAGAGCTGACTTGACCGACACCGTCCACACCGGCTGGGTCGTCGAGTGGCACGGCGAACAAGGCTGGGGCGTCCTCGACTGCCGGACGCTGGCCGACCAGGCCTGGGCGCACTACTCGAGCCTCGACGTCGAGAGCTCGGGCAACGGTCCGGGCGGCTTCCGGCGCCTGACGCCGGCGGCCGAAGTCGAGTTCACGGCCGAGCGCGCCGAGCAGGACGGCTACCACTGGCGCGCGGTGTGGGTGAAGGAGAAACCCCCGAAGGGGTCGAAATAGCAGCAGCGCCGGAAGCGCTGAACCGCCGGGCCGGGCGTCAACCCGGCCCGGCGGATCAGCGTCACGGGATGAGGATCAGCTTCCCGGTCGTCCGGCGGCCCTGCAGGTCTTCGTGGGCCTTGCGGGCGTCGGCCAGCGGGTAGCGCCCGCCGATGCGGATGTTCAGCGAACCGTCGGTCACCGCGGCGAACAGCTCGTCGGCGCGCCAGTCGAGCTCCTCGCGCGTGCGGACGTAGTGGACGGACGTGGGGCGGGTCAGGAACAGCGAGCCGCCCGAGTTGAGGCGCTGCGGGTCGATCGGCGGCACCGGGCCGCTGGCCGCGCCGAACAGCGCGAGCATGCCGCGGATCCTCAGGCTGGCCAGGCTGCCGTCGACGGTGTCCTTGCCGACGCCGTCGTAGACCACGTGCACGCCCTCGCCGTCGGTCAGCTCGCGCGTTACCTTGGCGAAGTCCTCCCGGTCGTAGCGGATCACGTGGTCGGCGCCGGCACCGCGGGCCAGCTCGGCCTTCTCCTCGGTGGACACCGTGCCGATCACGCGCGCGCCCCGCGCCTTCGCCAGCTGCACCAGTAGCAGGCCGACGCCGCCGGCCGCGGCGTGGACCAGCACGTCGTCGCCCGGCTTGACCTCGTACGTCGAGCGGACCAGGTAGTGGGCCGTGATGCCCTGCAGCATCGTGGCGGCAGCGATCTCGTCGGACACGCCGGCGGGCACCTTCACGGCGCCCGCAGCGGGCAGGAGCTTGCGCGCCGCGTAGCTGCCCAGCGAGCCCTGCCAGGCCACGCGGTCACCCGGGGCGAACGCCGTCACGCCCTCGCCGACCTCGGCCACGGTGCCCGCGCCCTCCAGTCCGAGCACGAACGGCAGGTCGATCGGGTAGATGCCCTGGCGCTGGTAGGTGTCGATGTAGTTGACACCGGCCGCGGCCACGTCCACCAGCAACTCACCGGCACCGGGCGAGCCGACCTCGACCTCGGCGACCTCCAGTACCTCGGGACCACCGGTCGTCCTGACCTGCACAGCGGACGGCATGTTTCCTCCTCGCGTCGGGTTCGGCTCTCACCAGGTGCCAACTATGGCCGACGCCACGCTTGTTCCGCGCCACCGGGTGAGACCGGTTAAGCTCGCCGACGTGGCTGAGGAGACCGAGCAGACGCCCCCCGCACCAACCGGCCGGCAGCTGGCCGCCGCCCGTGACTTCGTGGCGCGGCACGGGAAACCGTCGCGTGCGGTGGTCGAGAACATCGGCCGGATCGGCGCCCGCGTGGTGCTCGTGGGAGCCGACGGAGCCCTCGGTGACGTGATCGTGCCGGCCCTGGAGACGGGCACGGCGCTCGTCGAGGCGGTCGAAGATCTCGAACCCGCCGAATGGGACAGCGAGACTGTGAAGGCGACCAAGATCGGCGCGGCCCACCGCCGCAAGATGGCCGGTCCGCGAGCCGGCCGGTGAACCTCGAAGCGATCTTCGTCGCCTGCGCGCAGATGCCGGAAGGCGACGGCGACGACACCACCGCCGCGGCCGCCCTCGACGACCTGGGCTTCACCGTGCGCTGGGCCGTGTGGGACGACCCGGCCGCCGACTACACGAGCGCCGACCTCGTGGTGCTGCGCGCGACCTGGGACTACCCCGAGCGCCGCGCCGAGTTCCTCGACTGGTGCGAGACCGTGCCGACACTGGCCAACCCCGCCGCGGTCGTGCGCTGGAACACCGACAAGTCCTACCTCGCCGAGCTGATCGAGGCCGGCGTGCCCACGGTGCCGACCACGCTGGTCGAGCCGGGTGAGCAGGCGAAGTGGCCGAAGGTGCCGTTCGTGGTGAAGCCCTCGGTCGGCGCGGGCTCGCGCGGCGCCGCCCGCTTCGGCGCCGACGCCGCCGGTGCGGCCGAGCACCTGCGCGAGCTGCACGCCGACGGCCGCACCGCCGTCATCCAGCCGTACCAGTCCAGTGTGGACACCCAGGGCGAGATCGCGCTCGTGTACTTCGGCGGCGTTTACTCGCACGCCTTCACGAAGGGGGCGATGCTCGGCGCCGGCACCGACCCGTCCGGCCTGTTCCTCACGGAGACGCTCGCCCCGGCCGCCCCGGCGTCCGGCGTGCGTGCCGTCGCGGAAGACGCCCTGGACGCGGCGTGCTCCCTGATGGGCATCCTGCGCGCCGAACTGCTCTACGCCCGCGTGGACATCGTGCGCGGCGAAGAGGGGCACCCGCTGGTGCTGGAGCTCGAGCTGGCCGAACCGTCGCTGGGCTTCCGCAACGCCGACGCGGGGGCCCCGTTGAGGTTCGCGTCGGCGGTGCGGCAGCAGCTGGCCTAGCTATTTCAAGCCCGGCTACTTCAAGCCCGACGACGCCAGCCCGTCGATCACCCGGCGCTGCAGCAGGATGAACAGGATCAGGATCGGCGCCATCGCCAGCAGGCTGGCGGCCATCAGCACGGGGTAGTTCACCGTCACGTCGCCGGCCAGGGTGGCCAGCGCGGCCGACAGCGGCATCTGCGTGGCGCGCGTCGACACCACGAGCGGCCACAGCAGCTCGTTCCACGACCACAGCACGGCCGAGATCGCGAGCACGCTGATGCTCGGGCGCACCACCGGCAGCAGCACGCTCCAGAACGTCCGCAACGGCCCGCTGCCGTCGATGCGCACGGCCTTCCTCAACCTCCCAGCTCCGCTGGGAGGTTGAGGA
>NZ_JBEXHL010000061.1:0-32943 GCF_040607795.1 Amycolatopsis sp. NPDC005232
GGCTACCCGCACGACATGCTCGCCAGTGACCACATCCGCACTGCGACCGCAGGCGACCTGAAGATCCAAACCCGCCGCTGATACCCGACCCAGCGTTGAATGCACAGCACCATCGCCGTCCCCGGGTGATCATCGACACGCTCGGCTGTCGCCGTTGGCGACGAGTGTCCCCGGACGGCCAGGCCGACGGTGACCGGCCTGGCCGTGCTCAGCGCTCTGAACCCGGCGACGGCGTTCCAGGACCGGCTCGTGGTCCTGTCGCGCGGGCGCGGAACGTGCCGGGCGGAATGGGAATCCCCTACGAGGCCTGCTGAAATTTCGCCTGTGCCTCCTACTCTTTCCAGTCGAACGGGCAAAACGCAATTGAAGGAAACTTTGGCATAACCACAATGCAGAACGGATCGGGAACGCGGGAACTCGTGGGAAACCGGGCCGTGGTCACGGGTGGTTCTCGTAGAATCGGCGCGGCAATCGCACGTCAGCTTTGCGGCGGCGGAGCAGGCGTCTGGTGGGCCCGACATCGGGGTTCACAACGTTGGTGGGGGCACAGCCGCATAAGGGTGCGTTGGCCATCGCTGATGAGGAGTGGAAGGACGCGCTGGACCCGAACTCCTGTCATCGGTGCGGCTCGACTCGTTGTTCGCGCCGGGGATGCGGGAGCGGCGTTCGGGCGCGATCGTGCCCGTCACCGCCGCCGCGACGCCCACCGTCGCCCCACCGTTCCTGCACTCCACGGTGGCGAAGGCGGCGCTGGAGAACTACAGCCGGGGGCCGGTGCTGGAGCTGGCCTCGTTCGGGGTCCGGGTCAACATCGTGTCTCCCGGCCGGACCGCCACCCCTGGCGGCGAGGCGACGCGGGAGCAGTGGGCAAGGACTGACACCGGCGGCATTCCCGTGGGACCGAATTGCGACCACCAAGAACGAAAGGACGCGGAATGAATGCGTACAGCGACAAGAACGCAGTGATCACGGGCGGCAGCAGCGGCATTGGGCTCGGGATCGCGAGGCTGCTGGTGGACGGCGGCGCGCGCGTGGTGATCACCGGTCGTTCCCAGGCTGCGCTCGACGCGGCGCGGGAACAGCTCGGTGAGAACCTGATCACCGTCCGAGGCGATGTGGCGTCCCTGCCGGACCTGGATGCGATGGCGGACCAGGTGAAGACCGAACTCGGCACGGTCGAGGCCTTGTTCGTCAACGCCGGCATCTCACCCCTCACGCCCTTCGAGTCGACGACCGAGGAGATGTACGACGAGCTGTTCGCGATCAACGTCAAGGGCGCGTTCTTCACCGTGCAGAAGCTCGCCCCGCTGCTGAGCACAGGCGCCGGCGTCGTCCTCACCACCTCGGTCGCGAACGTCATGGGCTTGCGGGAGACCAGTGTCTACGCGGCCGGAAAGGCGGCGTTGCGCTCGATGGCCCGCAGTTTCTCCGGTGAGCTGATTCCGCGCGGAATCCGTGTCAACGCGATCAGCCCCGGTCCCATCGACACGGGAGTCCTGGACAAGATGAACCTGACCGAAGAGGCCGCCGCGCAGTTCAAGGCTGAGCGGATCGCGCAAAATCCCATGCGGCGGTACGGCACCCCCGCCGAGATCGCCCGTGCGGCCGCGTTCCTCGCCTTCGACGCCACCTACACCACCGGCATCGAGCTCGCCGTCGACGGCGGCACCACCCAGCTCTGAGTCTCGATTGACTTGACAAGGTTTCGGCGCAGCGCAACTGCTGCACGAGCGCGGCGCGAAGGTCCTGGTAACCGGTGGAAACCCGGAATCGATTCGGCCGGCGCGCGCCGCGCTCCCCGGCGAGGTCGCAATCGTGGAGGCGGACGTAGCGTCGCTCGGCGACACCGACCGTCTCATCGGGGAAGTCCGTGACCGCTTCGGCGGCTCCCTCACCGGCGTGTTCCTGAACGCCGGAGTCAACAAAGCGATGCCGCTCGAAGCAGTCGACGAGGATACGTGCGACGAGGTGTTCGCCACAAATGCCAAAGGGCAGTCCACTCACTGCCTGCCTTCATAAGTGGCCCAGTCGCCGGTCTTGAGCTGTTCAGCCGGCCCGAGGAGCTTTTGATGTCCGTATATCTGAGCATGTAGCGTGTTCGTTTCTCCAGCCCGGACGCGTACTAGACGTTCGCCGTGGTGTTCGGGGACACCCGCCACCACCTCATGACCAAGCCGGGATTCATCCACCTCACCTGGTGGGTCCACCCCGACTATCCGACCTGGTACAACGCTGCAGGACAAGGAGTTCGAGCTCCGTCAAGAGCAAGCCGTACTTGCCGAGCCGTGTCCCAAATGCGGTTTCCACTCCCCGGTCATGTCCCCAACCGCGAACAGTACCGCGGTCTTCAAAGACATCGCAGCAGTCGAGAGTGCCGAAGTTTCGCCGGCGAGTGACAGCTGATATCCGTGCTTTATCCGAGCGGCCGCCAGGCCGAGGGATTTCCCCTGGCCTGGCGGCACCGACGGCGCCCTCAGCTCGGCTACTCCCCCGGCGTCCCACCGACCCAGAACTCACGAATGTCCGGCGCGACACGCCGCCTCGTCGCAACGAGGTCCTGGTGGGCCGGAGGCGGCGGGTACCCCGTACCGAGACGAGATCGTGGGACGTGACCACCATGGCGTACTCGAACTGGTCGTCGGGTCCCGCCCAGCGCCCAGCAGACCATCAGGATGTGCTCCGCGACGACGTCGTCCGGCTGCTGGGTGAACTCCGCCAGCGGCTCACCCGGGCTCGGGCGCGGCACCGTCACTGCGAGGGTCCGCTCCCGCTTGGACCCGGTCACCGTCGATGAGAATCGCGTGGGCGTGTCCCATCATCTCGTCGTGCGCCGGGACGAGCTTCACCTTGTGGCCCAGGCGCCGCAGCTCGGCGATCACGTCGGCGCCGAAGTGCTCCTCAACGTGCAGCTGGTCGTCCGCGTCACCGGGGAAGAGCTGACCGCTCAACACGCGGGGCGCAGCGACGGCCTCGGCGGGACTCGCGCCCGCCAGTACGCGCAGGAGCACTTGGACGTTGGTCTGGGGCTGTCCCTCCCCGCCCATCGTCCCGAACACGAGCCAAGGCCGGTTGTCCTTGAGCGCCATCGACGCCATCAAGGTGTGCACGGGCCGCTTCCCGGGGGCGATCACGTTCGGATGCTCCTTGTCCAGGGAGAAGTACGCGCCCCGGTTCGCCATGAGCACCCCCGTACCGGCTGGGACGAAACCCGAGCCGAACGGGTGGTAGATGCTCTGGATGACCGAGCACGCGTTGCCGCACCGGTCGACGGCGCCGAGGTAGACCGTGTCCCCCTCCAGCGGCTTCGACGAGCCCGCCGTCAGCACGCTCGCGTCGTCAGCCACCCTTCGCGCGTGGTCGAGGCTCGACAGCATGTCGACCGGGACCGTGACGTGCGCGGGGTCGCCCAGGTACCGGTTGCGGTCGATATAAGCCAGCCGTCTCGCCTCGAGGAAGGCGTTGAGCTGACGGGCCGAGCCAGGGGCAGCCCTGCCCCCTTCGAGCAGGCACAAGAGGTTCAGCATCTCCAGTGCGGTGACGCCCTGGCTGTTCGGAGGCGTCGTGACCACCTGGACGCCGTCGAACCGCGTTGTCACCGGCTGCACCCAGAGCGACGCGTGGGCTTTCAGATCGTCGGCGGTCAGCAGGCCGCCGGCTTCGGCTGTGCCACGGGCCAGGGCCTCGCCCAGCTCACCGCGGTAGAAGTCGGCGAATCCGGCGTCCGCGAGGCGGTCGAGCGTCGCCGCCAATGCCGGCTGCCGGAAGGTGGCCCCAGCCGGCAGCGGCTCCCCGGCTTCGGTGAACACCGTCGCGAGACCGGGATCGCCGGTCAGGAGTTCGCGGTCCTTGGCCATCCACCCGGCGAGCTTGGGCGTGATCTCCACTCCGTCGCGCGCTGCTTTGGCCGCGGGGCGCAGCAGGTCCGCGACCGGGATGCTGCCGAACCTCCGGGAGCCGTCGTCCCAGCCGGCGGCCGCCCCGGGCACTGCCAGCGAAAGCGGGCCCTTCACAGGCACCCGTGTGTGCCCACGCCGTGCGTACTCTTCCGGAGTGGCCGACCGTGGGGCGCCGCCTGAGCCGTTGAGGCAGTGGACCCGCGACGTCGCGGCGTCGAAGTACAGGATCCAGATGTCTCCGCCGAGCCCGCACATGTGCGGATAACAAGCCCAGAGCATGGCGTTCGTCGCGAGCGCCGCGTCGAGTGCGTTGCCGCCGGCGGCGAGCACGTCGTGTCCGGTCTCGGTCGCACGCCAGTGGGGTGAGACGACAGCCGAGTTCGAGTGGCTCCGGCGCACGGTCATCGCCCCCCTCCCACGAACTCCAGGACCTGCGCGACGAACTCGTCCCGGCGTTCGAGCTGCACCCAGTGGCCGCAGTTGCCGAACGTGTGCAGCTGCGACGGCTTGATCGCCCGGTGCACCCGGATCGCGAGCTCGACCGGGAGAACCTTGTCGTCACGGCCGTGAAGGATCAGCGTCGGCGTCTCGATCGCCGCGAGCTCTGCCTCCGGGGTCGCTTTGATCACCGCCTCGCTCTCCTTGCCCGGCGCCGGCGCGATCTTGTGCGTCGCCTGCTGCGAACCGGGCCGGACGCTCGCCGCGTAGCGGCGGTCGACCATCTCCGGGGTGAGCAGCGCCGGGTCGAACGGAAAGAGGCTCAGGATCCGCTCCAGCTCCCCTCGGCTGCCGTCGTAGCGAGCGGCGAGCTGGTGCGCCTCGCTCATCGGAACATCGCCCGCCGCGGAGCCCATCAGAACGAGCCGCTCGATGCGCCGGGAATCACGAAGGGAAGCGGCCATCGCGAGCATGCCACCGAACGAGTTGCCCACGACCGGCGCCCCGGTGGCGCCGACGGCGTCCATGAACGCGAACAGGTGATCAACCCAGAACGCCATGCCGTACTCGCCGTCCGGCTTGCGCTCGGTAGCGCCGAAGCCCGGGATGTCCGGCGCCAGCACGCGCCGTCGGCGCGACAGATCCGGGATCACCCCGGCCCAGTTCTCCCAGGCCGACACACCGGGTCCCGACCCGTGAAGAAGCACCAGCGGCTCTCCGCTCCCGGCTTCCAGGTAGTGCGTCCGAAGGCCCGCGGCGACCACTGTCCGTCCCACAGCCGGATCGGCTGGATCGAAGCTGATCGACTGGTCCACCGCGCTAGCCTCCGACCAGGGTTGTGTGGAGCCTGCGCGAAAACGCTTCACTGATCACGGGAATCCTTCTTCCTCTTGATGCGTCCCATACCGAGGTCGCCTCACGAGCGGCTTCCGGCCCCCCGCGCGGTGACGTCGCGCTGCCCACGAACAAGGCGCATTCCCCGCTGCGCACGGAACAACGTTTCCCCTCATCCGTCGCACGGGCCCACCGCGGCCACGTGGCCCGTGCGACGTGTCGACCGAATCCGGTCTGTCCTATCCCGGTGCTCAGCTCTTCAGCAGCGTGGCGCTGGCCGCGATGCCCATCCCGGTGATCCACTCGGTCACGGGCTCGTACGCCACGGTCGTGAGCGGCCCGCGACCGGCGAAGGCAGCGGCGATCCAGGTCCGCACCTCGGCTCCGCCGGTGCCGGCCGCCACGAGATCGTCGGCGGTCAACTCGGCCAGCCGTTCCCATTCCGTGCCGGCGAGCCCGTCGAGGAACTGACGATCCCACTCCGGGTTGATCGCCTTCGCCGCACCGGCGAGCTGTTCGACGAGCAGCTTCTGACGCTCGGACTCGGTCATTTCATCGGCACCGGCCGGCTGCGACGGAGGGGTGTGTGAGATGCCGCCCGAGCCCACCACGAGCACCCGTTCGCCCTCGGGTACCTGCCTGCGGATGAACTCGCCCACCGCGGCGCCGAGGGTGGCGGTACGCGCCGCTGTCGCCAGTGGCCGCTCGATGCAGTTGATGAGGATCGGCACCACGGGAACCGCGGCGATCGAGCCGAAAAGATCCTTCATGGACAAGCCGAAACCGTGATCGAGTCGCAGCCGCGGGGCCACAGCGGTGTCCACGCCGGCTGCCACGAGGTGGTCGCCGAGGGCGACGGCCGTGCCGCGCGGAACGTCGTAGTCGTCCTCGGGCAGGTCCCACTCGGCATACCCGTCGGCGGACTCGACCACCGTGAAGCACGGCGCGATCCCGGTCAGCGCGCGCCCGTGGTCGGGGCCGAAGAAGACGACGAGCGTGGGGTTGAACGCCTCCACGGCGGACTTCAGCCGGGCCATCCCGTCCCTGAAACGAAGACCCTGGCGGTGCTCGGTGTCCCCGACCATCAGCGGGCTGTGGGACAGGGCTACCGCGGCGATCTGGGGTTCGGTACTCATCAACGTGCTCCTTCGCTGCACAGATGGCTGTCAGACCGGTTCGCTGAGACAGCCGATAGGTGGGGGATGTCGACGGGCTCTTGCGTGGTGCACCGCGTCGATCGACGCTCAGACGGCTTTCGGCCACTGGGACACCAGCTCGAAGATCCCCGTCTGGTAGACCGGGTCGAGCAGGAACGAACCTTCCGGAGGGGGCGGGATCGACCTGCCCGGCTCGAACACGCCCGTCTTGGAGCCCTCCAGATGGCCGGCATACAAGACTTCGACATCCCTGGCGAGGTCGTCGGAGTCGAACTCGCACACCGCCAGGTTATGCGGCAGCGTGGTCGTGAGACGAGGAAGCTGCACGCTGCTGGGCCGGTACAAGCCGCAGGCGATCAGCCCGGGAGAACGCGTCACCTGCTTCAGGTGTGGTTCCCACCACCCGTTGACCTCCTCCTCCCTCTCCGGAGAGGTCGGCGAGCCGAAGACGAGCATGATTTGCCTGCGCGCCGGCGGCGGCGGTGGCAGTCCGTGACCGGGAGCCTCGTTCCCGTGGTCTTCGGGATACTCGGAATCCAGGTTGTACACCGCCGACTGGTAGTCCGGGTCGAGCGTGAAGGTGTCCTCGGCGGGAGGACCGATCCTCCGGGTCAGGCTGCTCGCCCACAGCGTCTTGAACGCCCCTTCGAGGTCGTTGGTGTCGAACTCGTAGAGCGCCATCGTCTGCGGCAGGGTGGTCGTGAGACGGGGCAGCTGCACGCTGCTGGGCTTGAACAGCTGCGCTGAGATCAGGCCGGGAAGCGTGCACATCTCGATCAGATGCGGCTCGTACCAACGGCTGACCTCCTCGGCTTTGTCCGAAGCGGCCGGCGAACCGAAAACCAGGTAGATCGTCTTAGCGCTCAAGGCACAACTCCTTCACGAGCCGCCGACTTCGAGGTGCATGCTGTCGCCGGGGGGAATTTCACCGAGCTCGATGATGTTGCCGTCGGGATCCTTCCCGTACACCGACGCGTTGTTGCCGAAGCGCACAGCGGAAGGGTGCACGAACGTCATGCCCAGCTCTGCCAGCCGGTCGTACTCCGCGTCGATATCCGAGACATCGATCATGAAGTGGGTGTACCCGAAGTCGTTCGCCTTCCGGGGCGAAAGCGGACCTCCGGCCGGCGACGACCACTCGAACAACTCGATGAAGCAGTTCTGCGCCTTCATCATCACCACGCGCGCGGCCGCGCCGGGCAGGCCGACGACCAGAGACGCCACCGGCTCATCCTTGAGGTCGAACTCCTCGCCCACCGCCTCGAAGCCGAACGCCTTCTCGTAGAAGGACTTCAGCCGGTCCAGGTCCAGTGTGTGGATGCCGATGTGGTGGATACCGCGGATCATGCCGGCCTCCGGTCGTCCGAGGACTTGGACTTGACCGCGTCGATCACCGGAGCGAGCTCCTCGGGCGTCGGCGCCCGCAGGGACTGGTACGTGATGCCCAGATCGGTGCGGCGCCGGATGATCTGATCGGTGACCTGCTCCAAGCTGCCCACCAACATTTTGGGCGATTCGAAAATCTGCTCAGGACTCAGGTAGATGTGTGTCTTCGCGAGCTCGGCCAGTGCCGCGTCGGTGTCGTCGGTCAGGATCACCGAAGCGCTGGTGCCGATCTCCAGCAGGTCGGCCCGCGCGCCGGCATGGTCACGTAGCCGGTCCAGGTACTTCGCAGTGGCCGCCCGCTCCGGGATCACCT
This sequence comes from Amycolatopsis sp. NPDC005232, assembly GCF_040607795.1. Lineage (NCBI taxonomy): Bacteria > Bacillati > Actinomycetota > Actinomycetes > Pseudonocardiales > Pseudonocardiaceae > Amycolatopsis > Amycolatopsis sp. NPDC005232. The sequence goes on from NZ_JBEXHL010000061.1 coordinate 8,025, forward strand.
CGTACGACGCCAGTCCCTCGGCCTTCGGTACCGGCGGGACCGAGGCGATCAGGAAGGTGTCGGCTTCCTCGGCCGCCAGCTTCAACGCCCGGTCCACCGTTCCCGCGATCGCCAGTCGCGGCCGCTGCACGAAGCCGGGAGTGATACCGGGCTCGGCCACTGTCGCCTTGATCGCCGCGACCGTCTCCTGCAGCCGATTGAAGCGCTCGTCCCGTGTTTGAGGCATCAAGCCACGGGTGTCCGGCAGCGAAATACCGGACCCTAGCGCGATTTCCAGGCGCCCATTGCTGATCCGGTCCAACGTCGCCAGGTCCCGGCAGACCGTCACCGGGTTCCACAACGCGGTGTTCAGCACGAACGGGCCGAGCTTGATCTTGCTGGTCGCCCGCGCCACCGCCGCCAACGCGACCAGCGGCGACAGCGTGCCGGCGAAGTCGATGATCTGGAACACGTCGAAGCCGACTCGCTCAGCTCGGACCGCCTCGTCGACGAGCTTGTCGACGTCGAGTGCGTTACCGCTGAACCCGAACCTGAATTCCTTTACCGTGCTCATCCCCGCACTCCTGCTCCGGCCGGGAGATCTGCCTTTCCGGCCAGCTCCGCGGCCACGTCGATGATCATGTCCTCCTGACCGCCGATGACACCACGACGACCGAGCTCGAGCAGGATTTCACGACTGTCGACGCCGTACTTCTCGGCCGCGCGCTTGGCGAACAGGAAGAAGGTGCCGTAGACGCCCGCATAGCCGATGGTGAGCGCGGTGGCATCGATGACCTGTGGACGCGGCATGATCGGCGCGACGATGTCCTCGGCGACGTCGACCAGGTCGAAGAGGTTGATCCCGGTTTCGTGGCCGTCGCGCTGCAGAGCAGCGACGAGGACCTCGGTGGCCGCGTTGCCGGCGCTGGCGCCCAGGCCACGCAGTGAGCCGTCGACGTAGGTGGCACCCGCGTCGATCGCCGCCAGCGTGTTGCCGACCGCGCAGCCGAGGTTGTTGTGGGCGTGGAAGCCCACCTCGCACGACACCCTGGCCCGCATCGCCGCGACGCGCGCTGCCGCGCCCGACGGGGTCAGCGCGCCGGCGGAATCCACCGTGTAGACGACGTGCGCGCCGTATCCGTCGAGCAGCGCGGCCTGCTCTGCCAGTGCTTCGGGGCTGATCATGTGGCTCATCATCAGGAAGCAGAGGACCTCGAGCCCCTGCTCTCGTGCCCACCTGACCGCCTGCTCGGCGCAGTCTGCCTCCGTGCAGTGCACGGCGATCCGCACGGCCTGTGCACCGCACTCCTTCGCGACGGCGAGGTCCTTCAGCGTCGCGATCCCGGGGACGTAGAGCACGGCGATCCGTGCCTCCTCGACCGCCTGCACCGCGGCGGTGATGTACTCCGCGTCGGAGTGCGCCGCACGGCCCAGCTGCAGCGATGAGCCACCGAGGCCGTCTCCGTGTGTGACCTCGATCAGCTTGACCCCAGCGCGATCGAGACCCGCGGCGATCGCCGAGACCTGGTCGGTGGTGAACTGGTGCGAGAAGGAGTTGGCTCCGTCCCGCATGGTGGTGTCGACGACGTGCAGGCGAGTCATGCCATCACCTCGGCGCCGGTCATGCGGCGGGCCACCGCGTCGCCCACCCGGGTGGCCGCCGCGGTGATGATGTCCAGGTTGCCCGCGTAGACCGGCAGGAAGTCGCCGGCGCCCTCGACCTCGAGCATCACCGTGACCTGCTCACCTTCGACGTCGAACAGCCGCAGGCGGTAGCCGGGCACGTACTCCTGGACGTGACCGATCATCTCCATGACGCTTTTCTCGATTCGTTCCGGATCGACGTTTTTAACCAGTGCGTAGACCGTGTCGCGCATCAGCATGGGCGGCTCGGCGGGGTTGATGACCGAGAGGGCCTTGCCCCGGTCGGCGCCGCCGGGGTTCTCCAGTGCCCGCGCGGTCTTCTCGGAGAATTCCGAGAGGTTCTGGCGCGTCCCCGGGCCTGCGCTGGCGCTGGCGATCGCCGCGACGATCTCGCCGTAGGAGACGTCGGCGACGCGATCGATCGCGTGCATGATCGGGATCGTCGCCTGCCCGGCGCACGACACCATGTTCATGTTGGGCGCGTCGATGTGGTCTTCCAGGTTCACCGGCGGGACAACGTACGGACCGATCGAGGCAGGCGTCAGGTCGATCGCCTTGATCCCCGCCTCCGCGTAGCGGGGCGCCGCGGCTGCGTGGACCTTGGCCGAGGTGGCCTCGAAGACGAGGTCGGGCAGTTCCGGTCGCGACAGCAGCCAGTCGACGCCCTCGGCCGAGGTCTCCAGGCCCATCTTCCGCGCGCGGGCAAGGCCCTCGCTGGCGGGGTCGATGCCGATCAGGTAACGCGGCTCGATGAGCGTCGAGCGCTGCAGCTTGTACATCAGGTCGGTCCCGATGTTGCCTGAGCCGACGATGGCCGCGGTGATCTGGCGGGTCATGTGAACCTCACGGTGAGTGGCGGATTGTTGGTGATGCGAAGCGTGATTTCGTCGCCGTGGGCGACATCCGGGGCACGGCCCAGCGCGCCCGAAAGGACGATCGAACCGGCAGACAGGTGCTCGCCGAAGCTCGCCAGCTTGCGTGCCAGCCAGGCGACGGCGCGTGCGGGATGGCCGAACGACTCGACGCCGACACCGGTGGCCGCGACGTGACCGTTCTGGTGCATGACCATGCCGAGCGTGCCGAGATCGGCGTGGCGCAACCCACGCGACCAGGGACCGAGCACGAACCCGCCGTAGGAGGCGTTGTCGGCGATCGTGTCGGCGATCGTCAGGCGCCAGTCCCGGATGCGCGAGTCGATGATCTCGATCGACACCGCCAGCGCCTCGGTCGCCGCCAGAACCTGCTGGGCGGTGGCGCCCTCGCCCAGATCCGCGCCGAGCAGGAACGCCAGCTCGCCCTCGACTCGCGGGGCCACGAACGTCTCCGCCGGCGCCTCCGCCCGCCCACCAGCCGCGACGTACTGGCGCGAGCCCCAGAGCGATCCGTAGTCGGGCTCATCGACGCCTGCCTGCGCGCGGATCGCGGCGCTGGTCAAACCGATCTTGCGGCCGACCACGCGCTCCCCGCCGGCCACTCGCATCGCGGTCCAGGCGTGCTGGACCTCGTACGCGTCCTCGCGGGTCAGCCCGTCGGATTCGGACAGCGGCATGACCGGCACCCCGGTCGTCCAAGCCTGCTCGAGGCGCTGCGCCAAGGGGCTCATGCCGCGTCCCGCAGGTCCGCCGACAGCGTCGCGCCGAGTGGTCCTTCGAGCAGCAACGTGCCCCGTGTGGCGCGAACGCCGGCCGCCGGGAAGCCCAGCAAGACCGCGTCGCCGGCGTGCAGGCCGCCGACCTCGGAGGCCCACCACGCGATCCGGGTCACCGGATCACCCAGTCTCGCCACCGGCTCCGCGGCGACCAGCTCACCGTCGAGCCGCAGGCGCAGTTCGCCCGCGAGCTCCAGCGGAAGCAGCTGTTCCCCGAGCAGAAAGCCACCGCCGGCGGCGCTTTCGAAGCCGTCCGCCGTCGCGTCGAGGATGTCGACGGTCAAGAACACGCCGGTGACCGCGCGGGCGGCATCGCCGGGCGACGCGCCCGCGGGGACGTCGGCCGCGAGCACCACCGCCAGCTTCGGCTCCAGCCGCGGCTTCCTGAACGCGGCCAGCTCGACGGCGGGCCCTTCGATATACGCGTCCGGCAGGAAAGTCTCCACGACGGGCGTCGAATCGTGTTCTCGCAACCGTATCGCCTTCGTCACTCTGATCTCCCGCTGTTCTTCCCATTTCGCATTGAATGCGCCCCCGCTCATCCGGTGGCGAGTCCCAGTCGCTTGGCGATGTGTCCCAGCTCGTCCGAGGCGCCGTCCGGCACCTCGTACCGCTCGGTGTCGACGATCTCGTCGAAGTGCCGCGCGACTTCTTCGGCGGTCGCCGGCACACCCAGCTCAGGTGTCGTCCAGCCGTTCGTGAGGCCTACGAACACCCGGCCGAACCAGCCGGCTCCCGCGGACAGGGCCAAGCCCGTATGAGCGCACTCCGGGGAGCAGAGGTAGACCACGAGCGGGCTCACGGCCTCGACTGACTTGTACGGCCCGAGACTCGCGTCGGGGCCGGCGAACTTCGCGTCCTTCAGGCTGGCGATGGGTCCCGCCGTCGACGTCATCGCTGACCCCCCGGCTTGCGGCAGGATCGCGTTGACGTGGATTCCGTGGTCCCTGCCCTCGGCGGCGAGCGCGCGCGTGAACCCGATGATCCCGGCCTTCGCGGTGGCGTACTCGCTGTAGCCCTGTTCGGGATACATCCCCGCGGCCGAGCCCGTCATCACGATCCGGCCCCGGCCTCGCTCCCGCATGATCCTCCACGCCGGCTGGGTCACGCAGAACGCACCGTTGAGATGCACCGCGAGCACAGCTTCGAAGTCGTCGAGGCTCAGGTCGGCGAAATCTCCGGCGCGCACGTTGCCCGCGTTGTTGACCAGGATGTCGACGGTGCCGAAGCTCTCGACCGCCTTCGCGACGATCGCTTTCCCCCCGTAGGCCGTCGCGACCGTGTCGCGCGAGGCGAGCCCCTTGCCTCCCTCGCGCTCGATCTCTTCGACGACGGCGTCGGCCGCATCGCCGTCGATGTCATTGACGACGACCGCCGCTCCTCGCCGAGCGAGTTCGAGGCAGTAGCCACGACCGAGATTCCGGCCGCCGCCGGTGACGATCGCCACCTGCCCGGTGAAATCCAGCTGAGACAAGGCGGGCCTCCCAGACCTGCGGATGGATGGACTGACCGGACCTGTGACACGGCCATCTTCGGATTCTGGCCAGTCCAGAACAACGGGCAATCGGCCGCACGAAGACTCGAAATAGGTTTGCTAACTTTGCGGTAATGCTATCCCTTGGACTGTTGGTCTGACAAGTGTCGCCAACGTTTCACCGCCGATCGGGGGCCGCGGCGTGCCGGCCGGCGCGCCAGGCGTAGGTGATCATCGGACCGAGCGTGGCACCGCCGCCCCAGTACGCCTTGCCCGACGGAGACGCTGCGCAGTTGCCCACGGCGTAGAGGCCGGTGATGGGAGCGCCGTTGCCGTCGAGCACCCTGCCGTGGGTGTCGGTGCGCGGACCACCTTTGGTGTCGAGCATCCCGGCCGCCAGGATCACCGAGTAGAAGGGACCTTTCTCGGCGAGCGGTGCCATCGTGGAGTTGCCGTTGGCCTCCGGTTCCATCCACCCCGCCTTGCCCGGACCGAAGGAGGCCGCCTGATTCGACGCGCCGCCGCCCAGCTGCGAATCGGTGCCGAGCTGGATGGCGTTCGACACGAGCCGATAGAGATACCGCTCGATCTCGGTGTCACCGCGCCGAAAGTCGTCGTCGCGGCCTTGAAGCGCGAAACCGTTGAACCGGTCGACCGTGGCCGCGAGCCGGCTGGAGAAGTCCGCGGCGAGTCGCAGACCCCCGATGGCGCCGGCCAGTTCGGCAAGACGTTCGTCGATGCGCTCGGCCAGCTGCTCGAGCGTGGCGCCCCGGATGACGTGACGGTCGTCCTCGCCGACCGCGGGCAAGGCTCCGCCGTCGAACGGGGTGCCGCGGAACGCGTCGTAGTTGGCCTGGTCGAAGACCGCGAACATGAGCATGTTCGGGTACTCGCAACGGATCCCGTCGAACTGCAGCATCGGTGCCGTGGCCTCGTTGTAGACCGACTTCTCGTTCATCGCCCGGCGGCCGTACCGGTTGACGCACAGCACGCTGTTGCCCACGACGCTGAAGGTCCCCGTCAACGTCGGATCACCCGCCAGCGCCCGCTCCAGCTGGATCGGGGCATTCCACGACTCGGACATGTTGCGCATGTCCGCGCCGAGCGCCTGCGCGATCGACACGAAGTCACCCTCGTTGCTGCGCGCCGCGCAGCCACCGAACACCGGACCGCGGATGAACGAGCGGCGCAGATCCACGTTGTGCGTGAAGCCGCCCGATCCGAAGATCACCGCCCGCGCCGCGTGGATGGCGCGCGAGCCGTGTGGGGTATCGGCCAGGACGCCGACGACGCGCTCGCCGTCCACGACGACGCTCACGACCCGGTGCTCCAGCTCGATCCTTCCTCCGCGCTGTTCGAGCGCCTCGCTCAGCTGCCGGACCAGTTCCGGTCCGTCCGCCGGATCGCCGTTCGGCGCGCGCGGCGCCAGCGTCCGGCCGTGCACGACCCGGTCGACCGCCGAGTAGAAGTTCGGGATGTCCGGCAACGGGATGGTGTCGAGTGCTCCCATCTCCGCGAGCCCGGCGAAGGCCCTGGCGCCCTCGTCGAGGAACAAGCAGATCCCTTCGTACTCCCAGTCCGGCAGCCCCAGGCTGGGGGCCTCGGGCCAGTACAGTTCCGGACGAGAAGTCCGCGCCATGTAGTGCAGCGCACCGTCACGGGAGTCCGCGAGCCCCAGCGCCCGCGTCCGGTGGTCGTCGGGAACCCAGGCGTTGCCGCCGGACTTCCGGGTCGTCCCACCGGTCTCGGCCGCCTTCTCCAGGGCGATCACCCTCGCGCCTCCGGCAGCGGCCATCACCCCTGCCACCAGCGCCGACGCCCCTGAACCGACGACGACCACGTCCACCCTGTCGTGCCAGCTCCCGACGTCCTCCGACGCCACCACCGGACGCCGCTCGCGCATCTTCGATGTGTGCATGTCCTGCCCTTCCTGACGTGAGCCGGGTCCGGTCTACAGGTCCGTCCAGAATCCCTTGATGTTCGAACCCAGCTCGAGGATCAACGAGACCAGGGCTTGGTGGATCGGATGCGGCGGATACGCCCGCACGGAGTCGAAGTTGTCGAACGTCAGCGACATCGCGTAGTCGAAGGAGTCCTCCGGCCCCTCCCAGTCGACCTGCGCCGTCCGCCGACCGTCCTGAATGGACAGGACACCCGGGATGTCCTGCTGCCGGGCGATGGCCTCGGAGATCACGCGGATCCCCTTCTCATCCTGGGGATCGTTCAGGGACCAGCAGACGAACAGGCGGTGCCGGGCCTCGGCGGGTGCGCTCATGGTTTTCTCCCATTTCTCCGTGTGATGGCTACGGCGGCCGTCAAAGGGACCGGAACAACGTGAAGAAACGAACCGGGGCGTCGGCGAACATGGCCTTCAGCCTGTCGCTCGCGTTGAAGAGTTCGGCGGTCACCGTGCCCGTGGCGAGCATCGCCTGCAGCACATCGCCGGTGTTCTCGTTGTGGTCGAGCAGCGCGTGGGAGTCGCTGTAGCTCTCGAGGAAAACGCACTCGGTCTCGTCTTCGTCGAGGTAGATCTCGTACTGCAGCGTCCCGGTGTCCCTGGCGCGCATGATCTCGACGCACTCCGCCGACAGGCGTTTGAACTCCTCGAGCTTGCCGTCGTGGATCTTGAGGCGGGCGATGCCCCTGAGCCCCGGTGTACCGGTCATCCTGTCCTCTCCCGATCGGTCCGTCGTGGGGTGCTCAAACGCCGCTACGGCTCCGCCTCACCGCCAGCGCCACGGCCGCGATCAGAGCCAGCCCGTTGAACAGATCGCTGACCCAAAACTGCGCTCCGACCAGCAACAGGCCTTTGACGCCGGTACCGAGCACGGCCACCGCGATCAAGGTGCCGAGCACGTTGGCGCGGCCGGAATGGATTTGTGTGGCGCCGAGGAAAACCGCAGCGAAAGCGGGGAGCAGGAAGGGCGGGCCCGCGGTCAGCGAGGCGGAGCCGATCATGGCCGCGAAGATGACGCCCGCCAGCGCCGCGATGGTGCCGGAGATCAGGAAGGAGGCGACGACCAGGCGATCGGTGCGCACTCCACTCAGGCGCGCCGCTAGTTCGTTCCCGCCCGTGGCGTACAACTTGCGCCCGACCGGCCGGAATTCCAACACGAAACCGATGACCAAGGCGACGACCGCCAGGTACACGACGGGCAACGGGATGCCAAGAACCGCGCCTTGGCCCAGTTCGACGAAGCTTTCGGAGATACCCGTGGTGATCTGCTGATTGTCGGACACCCAGTAGACGAGCGCCCCGAGGACCGAGGACGTGCCCAGGGTGGCGACGAACGAGTTGATGCGCAACCCGACGACGACGAATCCGTTGACCGCCCCGACCACCGTGCCGACCAGGAGTGTCAGCACCACCGCGACTGCCGCGTTCACGCCGATCGACTGCAACTTGCAGACGACGACGACGCTGAGTCCCAGCATGGCGGCGACGGAGATGTCGAAGACACCGGCGGCGTACGGCGCCAGGGACGCGAGCGCCAGAATCGCCGTGATCGCCTGTTGCAGGGCGATCCCTTTGAAGGTCTGGACGGTCAGGAACGTTTCCGGTACCCAGAGACCGAACACCAGAATGATCAGGGCGAGCACGTACAGCCCGCTGTAGCGGTCCATGCCGAGCTTGAGCCGGCGGCGGCCGGCCGGTGCACCGACGTCCTGCCGCACCGCGGATTCCGTGCCATCGGCGGCGGCCCGCGCCGTGCCCACGGGAGACATTTCGTTCACGCCTGCTTCCTTTTCCATCAGATGACCAGATCACCGAGGGTGTCGGCGTCGACTTCCGACCGGCTCAGTTCCCTGGCGATCACGCCCTTGCGCAACACCAGGGTCCGGTCGCACAACCGGGCGATTTCATCGTGATCCGAAGAGCAGAGCAGTATCGCTGTGTCGTTCGCGGCCGCCTGGTCCATCACCCGGTGGATCTCAGCTTTCGCCGCAACATCGACGCCACGCGTCGGATCATCCAGGACCAGGATCCTGGGCCGGGTCCGCAACACCTTCGCGAGCACGGCCTTCTGCTGATTGCCGCCGGACAAGTTCATGATGTTCGCAGTCGACGACGGTGGCTGGATGTCGAAAGTGTGCATCCATTCCTGGACACCGGCCCGCTCGGCGCGACGCCGGAGCACACCCCACTTCGCGAACGGCCCGAGGTCCGAGATCGTGATGTTCTCGTACACCGAGAATGTCGGGAAGACGCCGTATTTCCCTCGGTCGCCCGAAACGAACCACATGCCGTGCCGATGTGCGCGCGCGGGCGTGACCCTCCGGAGGGAGGAGGAGGTCACGCGAACGTCGCCCGATTTCCGGCGGACCAGACCGAGCAGCAGCGGCGGGAGTTCCTCCATGCCCGAGCCCAGCAGACCCGCGATGCCGAGGATCTCACCAGGCCACAGATCCAGATCGATGCCGTCGAGGACCGTGCCGGTCAGCCCCCGCACCGAGAGCGCCGGTTCACCCCCTTTGCGGGTGGCTGTCTGGGTTTCCACCGCGGCGAGCCGGCGTCCGGTCATCAGGTGGATCAACTTGTCCCGGTCGAGACCGGTCTTGTCGAAGGTGCCGATGCGAGTGCCGTCGCGCAAAACCGTGACCCGGTCGGCGATGCCGAGCACCTCGTCCAGATGGTGCGAGACCAGGATGACACCGACGCCTTCGTCTCGGATTCTTTCGACGACCTCGAACAACCGGCGCGCGTCCTGGCCGCCGAGCGATGCCGTCGGTTCGTCGAGGACCAGGAAGCGGACCCCGCCGTGCTCGGCACCCACATCGATCGCGCGCGCGATGGCGATCATCGTCCGCTGGGCGAGCGACAGGGACTCCACGGGAATCCGCACGTCGATGTGCACACCGAGCCGGTCGAGCAGTTTCCGGACCCGCTTGCGCTCGACGCGCCAGCGAATCCGGCCTCCCGAGACTTCGAAGCCCCGCCCGAGCCCGACGTTGTCGACCGAATCCATGTTCCCGATCAAGCCCAGTTCCTGGTGCACGAAGCGGATACCGTTGGCCTCCGCGTCATGCGAGTTGCCCAGGTGGAACGGGGCCTCGCCGATGAGCGCCCTGGCACCGGGATCGGGCTGGTGGAACCCGGCCAGGACCTTGATCATCGTCGACTTGCCGGACCCGTTCGACCCGATCAAGGCGTGCACCTCGCCGGGACGGACCTCGAAGTCGACCTCTCGCAGCGCGTGTTCTCCCCCGAAGGTCTTCGACAGGTTCTCGACGACCAACGGTTTTCCGGGTGAATTGGGTGCCATTTCAGCTTTTCTCCAGGAATCGCCGGTCAGCCGACGTGCCACAGGCTCTTGAAATAGTTCTCATGGTCCTTCACCTCTGGGAGAACCGGAGGGTTGGGGGCATTCGACTTGGTCAGGATCTGGAAGGGCGCCGGCGCGGTGGTGTCGATTTCCGGCGATTCGCCGTTGAAATGCCGCGCCAGCGCGTCGATCGACTTCCAGCCCATTCCGATGAGCGGATACCCGGCCCACATGTCCTCGGACCCGTTCGCGAGGTTGCCGATGTTCTGGATGTCCGGGGCCTCTCCCGCGATCTTGACGTCGGTGATCCCGGCAGCTCGCAGCGCACCGGAGACACCGGTCGCGAGGGCGCCGAACGCCATCACGGCGTAGTTGACGCCCGGATCGGTCTGCACGGTGCTGACGACCTGTGCGGGAAGCTTGGTACCGATATCGGTGACCTGAACCGGAACCGACTTGAACTTGCAACCAGGGCAAAGCCTATGGAGCTCGTCCCTGAACGAAGTCTCGTAAACTCCGAGGATCGAGAAGGAGGGGATGTTGAACATGACGACGTTCGCGTCCGCTCCCTTCTGCGCGACGATGTAGTTGGCGATGATCCGCGCGGCCAGCGCGGTCTGGCTCGCGTCGGTGACGTTCGCGATGAGTGGTGGTCCGACCGGGTCGGCGGTCGCCGAGGTGACGACCGGGATGTTCTTCGCCGCGAGTTGCCTTGCTGTCGGTGCGAAGTCCTTGAGATCCTGACCGGCGGTCACGACGCCGTCCGGGTTCGCCGCGAGTGCCTGCGCATACGCGTCCTGCAAGCCGGTCGGGGTGCCGGGGTCGAAGACGAACGGGATCGCGGTCCAGCCCAGCGCCTTCGCCGCTGCTTCCTCCCCCACCAGGTTGCTGTGCGAATTCGGGGTGTTGTTGTGGACGAGCGCGATTCGTTTGCCGCGGGGCGGCGCCGACTTCAGCGGCGACAGGTTGAACGAAGTCTGTGGGGCCTCGTACTTCGCGATGAACTGCTTGGCTCCCGCGACGTCGGCCTGGCCTCCTCCGCCGCCGGAGGTACCGCCCGCGCCGCTCGAGCAGGCAGTCAGAACGCCGACGGACACCGCCGCGACGGCTGCCATGGTCGTCCGGCGCCACTTACCCGTTGTTGTGGTTTCACCGCTCGCTGCCGAGTGATAGCGCATCATTGCTCATCTCGAATCTCTTGTTGCGGGTACGGACCACGACGTATCAGACGTGTTTGATCACTTGACCCGCGTCGACCCGGACCTCGCTGCCGGTGACGTAACGGGACTCCTCGGAGGCCAGCCACAGCACCGCGTTCGAGACGTCGCGTGGCTCGACCCACGGGACCGGCAGGGTGTGCATCGACTGAAAGCGCGGGGCGGCTGTTTCGCGCGTCCGATCGGACCGCGGCAGATCCGGAGCGACCACGTCGTAGGTCGACTGGTTCTGGATCATGCCGGTGTCGACGGTGGTGGGATGGACGACGTTGACACGGATGTTCTCGCTCCCCAGCTCCAGGGCAGCTGTGCGCATCAGGCCGACGACGCCGTGTTTCGCCGCGACGTAATGGCCGACGTTCTCCATCGCGCGCTGGCCGCCGGTCGAGCCGGTCAGGATGATGGAACCGCCCTTACGCGCCCGCAGATGCGGGATGGCCGCCTTGATGGTGTGCCAGACGCCGGTGAGGTTGACTCCGAGCATGTCAGCCCAGGCCGCGTCTTCCAGGTCCTCCAGGCGTGCGGTGCTGAAGATGCCGGCGTTGGCGCAGACGACGTCGAGCCCGCCCAGCCGGGCGACTCCCTCGTCGAGGGCGGACTTCAACGCCGCGAAGTCGCGGACATCCGCCTTCGCCGCCACGATCCGGCGGCCAAGGGCCTCGACTTCCTCGACCGTCCGCGCCAGGTCCTCGCTGGTGCCCAGGGCGTAGGGCACGGTGTCGATCCGAGCCGCGAGGTCCACCGCGATGATGTCGGCCCCCTCCTCGGCAAGCCTCACCGCATGGCTCCGGCCCTGACCTCGCGCCGCACCGGTGACGAAGCAGACCTTTCCCTCCACTCGCTTTGTCACACGCTCATCCCTTCCCATGCGGCACCGGAGCACACCGATGTGATCCAGTTCACGAGGCGGTGAGCGTACCTTCTGGACTGCTGGTCTGACAAGCATGATCTTCGGCAAAATGGCGGTTTCGGCGTCCGATTGCGACTCCCCGCCAGGGTCCACATCGCCTTTGACCAGCGGACTTTGGCAACCTGAGGGACTGGCGACGGGTTGTCGCGATTGCCTGTCAGCGCGGGACGGGATGGCGGTGCCGGCCGAAGATCTCAGTAGAGCCTGGTCTGATAAGCGGACCTGGCTGTAGCGTAGTTGCCATGGTGTCCGATCCGCAGCCGATGGACCGTCGGCCAGTCTATGAACAGGTCGCCGACCAGCTGCTCGAGTTGATCCTCAGCGGGCAACTGCCGCCCGGTAGCGCGCTGCCACCCGAGCGGGAGCTGTCCGAGCGGTTCGGTGTGGGGCGCACAACGATCCGCGAGGCGCTGCGCGCGCTGCAGACCAAGGGGCTCGCGGTCGCGACCGGCCCGACGTCGCCGCTGCGCGTCGTCGCGGTCGACAAACTGGCCACCGACCCGCTGCGCGACACGCTCGTGCACCTGCTGCGGCTCGGGCGCGTGCCGCTCGACGACCTCATCGGCTTGCGCGCCGCGTTGGAGGGTGCGGGTTTCGAGCAGGCCGCCACGCGCGATCCACGACCCGACCTCAATCTCGCCCGTGACCAGATCGCGTTCATGCGCGCGGCCGGTACGGACCTCGCGGCATTCGATGTCGCCGACATCCGCTTCCACCTCGAGGTCGTCCGCGCGTCGGGCAACCAGGCGCTGACGATCATGATGCTCGCGGTCCGCGATTCCATCTCCCAGGCGCTGTTGTCGCACCTGGAGGCGCTCCCCGACCCACCTTCAAGGCTGAAGCAGCTGATCGCCGAGCACGAGGCGATGCTGCAGGCGGTGACCGACGGCGACGGGGAAACAGCGCGGCGGTTGTCCGTCGAGCACTTGCGGCGCTTCTACAGCGAGAGGTCCCGATGAGCGCAACCCGCACCGACGCCACGACCGCTCTGGTCCGGGAGGCTGCGGCCGCCGGCGCGGGTCGGCTGATCCTGGACCCCGAGGTGCTGGCCTCCTACCGCCACGACCAGGCCGCGCCCGGCCTGCTGGCGGCCGGCACGCCGGCCGCGGTGGCGCGGCCGACGACGACCGCCGAGGTCCAGGCCGCGGTGCGCGCCGCGGCGCGGGCCGGTGTGCCGATCGTCCCGCGCGGGGCGGGCAGCGGGCTCAGCGGCGGCGCCAACGCGATCGACGGCTGCCTGGTCATCTCGCTCGAGCGCATGTCGAAGATCCTCGACCTCGACCCCGCGGCGCTGACCGCGACCGTTCAGCCGGGTGTCATCAACCTCGCGCTGCGCAAGGCGGCGGCGGCCGAAGAGCTGCAGTACGCCCCAGACCCGGCGAGCTACGAGTTCTCGACGATCGGCGGCAACGTGGCGACCAACGCCGGCGGCCTGTGCTGCGTGAAATACGGGGTGACGCGCGACGCGCTGCTCGGGTTGGAGGCAGTGCGCGCTGACGGCGAGGTTCTGCGGGTCGGCCGCGCGACGCGCAAGGGCGTCGTGGGCTACGACCTGACGAGCCTGCTGTGCGGCAGCGAGGGGACCCTGGCGATCGTCACCGAGGCGACCGTCCGGCTGCTGCCGATGCCACCCGCCGCCCACACTCTCGCGGCGAGCTTTCCTCGGCTCGACGCAGCGGGCGAGGCGATCAACGCGATCACCCGCCGCCACCGCCCGTCCATGCTGGAGCTGATGGACCGCACGACGATCGGCGCGGTCGAGACCCTTCAGCCGATGGAGCTGGACCTCGACGCCGAGGCGATGCTTTTCGCCCGCAGCGATGCGGGGCGCTTCGAGGGCGCCGAGGAGATCGCCGCGATGGCGAAGCTCTGCGAGCAGGCCGGAGCCGACGTGGTTCTGATCACCGACGAGGAGGCGGAGGGGCAGCTGCTCATCGCCGCTCGGCGGCTGGCCTTGCCCGCGCTGGAGCGCCGCGGCGCGACACTGCTCGACGACGTCGCGGTCCCGCTGACCGCGGTGCCGGCGCTGCTCCGGGGGATCGAGCGGATCGCCGAACGCGCAGGAGTCCTGATCGGCACGTTCGGTCACGCCGGCGACGGCAACATGCACCCGACGATCGTCTACGACCAGACCGACGCGGACGCCGTCGCGCGGGCACGCACCGCGTTCGACGCGATCCTCGCGCTCGCGCTGGAGCTCGGCGGGACCGTCACAGGCGAGCACGGCGTCGGTCTGCTCAAGCGCGACGCGGCGGCACGCGAACTGGCGGGCTCCCTGGACCTCCAGCGGGCGATCAAGACGGTGTTCGATCCGGCTGGGCTCCTGAACCCGGACAAGGCGCCGTGGGCGACCAGCTGACCCGCCCGGGCTGTTCGAAACAGTCCCTGGGTTCAGCCCCCGGCCAAGGTCTTTGGTGATCGGTGTTACGTCGAGCAGGTGGTGGGTGATGACCAGGATGAAACAGGCAACGGGGCCGTGCTTGCGGTCGGAAGTGGCCGTCCAAGTGCGATCCGACCCGGATCGACGGTCGAGTCGGTCTCGGCATCGGTGCCCGCCGTGGTTCCGGTGCGGAACGGGCCGAGGTTGAGGACATGAAAATCTCCTCGCCTCAGCCCCCACGCGGACTCAACCGGAGCGGTACCGAGGGACACGGTGTTCCGGCTCGGCTCCGATCGCTGCCCGCGAGCCGCTTGCACCTCCAGCTGATGCTCGCGCTTACCTTCTCCACGGGCATCGTCGATGCCGTCGGCTACCTCGGTCTCGACAAGGTCTTCACGGGAAACATGACAGGCAACGTCGTCGTACTCGGGATGGCTCTGGTCGGCAGTGACGACCTGCCGATCACCGGCCCGGCGCTCGCGCTGGTCGGTTTCATGGCAGGTGCCGCTGCCGCGGGGCGCTCGCTGCGTGGCACACGAGCAGGCTGGAACCCGCGCGTCAGCGGCTTGCTCGCCGTGGTGACCCTGGCCGTCCTCATCGCCGCTGTGGTTCTCCTCGCCGAGGAGGTACCGACCCCGGGGGTCCGGATCGCGGTCACCACCGCGCTGGGCGCTGCGATGGGCGCGCAGGCCGCGACGGCGCGGTTCATCGCGGTCAAGGACGTCACGACCGTTGTCATCACCTCGACGATCACCGGGATGGCCGCGGACCTGGGCCTGACGAGCGGCTGGGGCACGGCGTTCCGTGGGCTCGCATCCCGAAGAGCAGCCGCCGTCGTCCTGATGATCGTCGGCGCACTGATCGGCGCCGCGCTCGTGCACTGGCACCGCGCTGCGGGGCTGTTCCTCGCCGCCGCTGTCATCGGCGTGGCCACTCTTGCCGGCTCCCTGCACGCCCGCTTCACATCCGACGCCGGCTAGACCTGGCACGGCTGCCCGACCACGGCGATGACCGGCGAGGTGCTGGTACTCGGGGCGCTGCGAAGGCCGGGACGAGTGTCTCATCCAGTCCGTGGGCGGCCCAGCGTACGGTTGCAGGCGCGTAAATCGACCCGGTCGGGGTCGAGTACGCACCGCCAGGAACCACGCCACGCGGTCACGCGCCCGGTAGGCGGTCTGCCGTGGAGGCGCATCGGCGACGTGTGCCCGGCTATGCTGCGATCGCCTCTGCGGCCTTGCCGCGACAGAAGTGCAGGCTGTCCAGCGGTTGCCGGTCCGAACGTTCGAGGAGGGAAGATCACACTGGCCGGACCCCCAGTGTGCCGGTCCAGCGTCCACCGTGAGATCGAGCCGGTCGAGCGCCGCAGGTGGATCGCAGGCGGGTGGTCGCGCCGGTCATCATTGGCGCAGGCAAGGCCGGACAGTGGGAGAACGCATGCGGATCGCTTATTGGCTCGGGACTCAGCTGGCCCGCGAGCTGATCGTGGAGGGTCTGCGGTCAGTCGATGGTGCGGAGGTCGTCGTCATCGAGGGGCTGGCGGATCTCCTGGAGGCGCTCCCCGAGCTGGATGGCCTGGTGTTGAGGAACGTACCCGAAGCCGAGGCTGGCCAGGTCTGCGACGTGCTGCGCAGGCCGGGTCGCCGCCTCCGTTGGATGCACTTCGTGTCGGCCGGCCGCGAGGGCTTCGATGCGGCGGGCATCCCTGAAGACATCCTCGTCACGGGCCCGGACGGCGCGCTCGCGCCGACTGTCGCCGAACACGCGATGGCGTTGCTGCTGGCGATCGGACGGCAGTTGCCGGCGTGTGTGGAGGCGGGCCGGAGTCGCGAGTGGAAGCGAACGATGCCGGCCGGCGTGCGTTCGATCGAGGGACAATCGCTCCTCGTCGTCGGTTACGGGAACATCGGGCGCGAGATCGCGAAGCGCGCGGCCGCGTTCGGTGCGCGGATCACGGTGGTGACTCGCTCGCCTCGCCCGGACGACCTGGTGAGCGACGTCCGGCCGCTGGGCGAGCTGCGCGCGGCACTGGCCGAGGCCGACTCGGTCGTGATCGCCATCGCCTTGACCGAGACCACGAAGCACCTGATCGGTTCTGCCGAGCTCGCGGCCTGCAAACCCGGTGCGCACCTCGTGAACGTCGCTCGTGGTGGGATAGTTGATCAGCGTGCGCTTGTCGAGGCATTGCGCAGCGGGCACATCGGCGCCGCCGGGTTGGACGTGGTCGATCCCGAGCCGTTGCCGTCGGATGACCCGCTGTGGGAATGTCCGAACGTGCTTATCACGGGGCACTTCGCCGGCGCGGGCAGTGCTTTCAGCGCGAAGCGTCTCGCGCGAAGTGTGGTCGAGAACGCCGCGAAGTTCGTCGCCGGCGCAGGCTACGTCGGCTGAGCCGCGCCGCGAACTCCGCGCCTTAGTCAGACCAGCAGGGAGATCTCGTCACACCTTGTGTGCACGCAGGTACTCGCCAAGGTTGGCCGAGTGCTCCACGGCGGGCGGAAAACCACAGCAAGGCAGGACATTTCAGCGCCCCTCCGCGTCTGACCGCAGATCGACAGAGAAATTCATACTTGTCAGGCCAGCAGTCCAACGCCTACATTGCTATCTCAACAGGCCGCGCCTCAAGGGCCCGGTAGAAGGGCTGAGTCGTGTCGAGGTCACAAACCTGAGACCGGCGGGCTGATCACGCCTGGCCGGCCGCCGGACGGAGGTGGTGGCAATGGCTCGTCAGACCAAGACGTTCGTGCCCGCACTGGGCCTCGACGGGGCGCGCGAGAAGTCTCGATCGCCGCTGCCCCGAACGGAACTCGCCACCAGTCCCGAAATCCGCAGATCGGGGTGCTGGACCGACCGGTGACCGAGGCTCAAGGGCGCGGCGCAGGTAGATCCTCTGGGTTCAAGGAGAAAGTTATGGCGATCCGAGTAATACAGTGGGCGACAGGTGCGGTGGGGAGCACGACGCTCAAAGCGATCATCGAGCATCCGGACCTGGAACTGGTCGGGGTGTGGGTCCACACGCCGGAGAAGGTCGGCAAGGACGCCGGCGAGTTGGTCGGCCTGCCGCCGACCGGCGTGCTGGCGACAAACGACCGTGACGCGCTGATCGCACTCGACGCCGACGTCGTCGTGCACTGCCCCGCCGGGCAGGGGCCGATCGAGGCGCGCGACCGCGATGTCTTCGACTTGCTCAGGTCCGGGAAGAACGTGGTCTCGTCGACCGGGCCGTACTTCGTTCCCGAGAAGCGGAGCCCGGACTACGCTCAGCAGATCGAGGACGCGTGCCGCGAAGGTGGGACGACGTTGATGTCCGCCGGCGCCAACCCGGATGTGGTGGTGCCATGGCTGGGCGCGGCGCTGACCCGCATGTCGCTGAACGTCGATCACATCTACCTGGCGGAGATCGACGACTTCTCGCCCAACCCGAACCTCAACATGATGGTCGAGCTCCTGGGACTGGGTAAGCCCGCGGCGGAGTTCGAGCCGTGGATGGAGGAGGGCGGGTATTTCCAGCAGAGCGTGCTGGAGTGGCTTCACCTGCTGGCCAAGAACATCGGAGTGGAACTCGACAAGGTCGAGGGCGGGTTCAAGCTGTTCCTTGCCACACGGGACTTCGAGATTCCGGTCGGAGAGATCAAGAAGGGATCGGTGTGCGGTGCGGCTTTCAAGTGGTCCGCGGCGCGCCTCGGGGAGACCAAGCCGTTCATGGACTTCGAGTTCATCTACACCGTTCAGCGGGATCACCCGGACTTTCCCGGACTACCACATGAAGTCCGGCTCGTCGTGGAGATCGAAGGGTCACCGTCGTCGCGGACGACCGTCGACCTGGCGCCCTCGCTCGATCCCCGTGTCCCGGAACGCGATGCGTCCCTGCCCCAGGGGGTGTTCCACGCCGCCGCGGCCAGCGTGTTCAACTGCATTCCCGTCGTGATCGAGGCCCCGCCAGGGCTGTTCACGATGCCGGTTCCCGGAGCTTGGCAGTCTCACCCCGCGAAGTGACGCCTCCGACGGTTGTGCCGTCCTGATTTCCTGATCCGCACCATGAGAACCCGATCGGAGACCCGTGATCGTCATCACCGCCAAGTTCCACGTCAAGCCCGAGGACGGGGACAGCTGGCCCGACATCGCAGCCGATTTCACGACCGCGACCAGGGCCGAACCGGGCTGCCTCTGGTTCAGCTGGTCCCGCAGCGTGGAGAACCCGGACGAATACGTGCTCATCGAGGCCTTCCGTGACGACGATGCCGGAGCAGCACACGTCGGATCGGCGCATTTCAAGGCGGCGCAGGCACAACTGCCGCCGCACCTCGTGTCGACCCCGCGCATCATCAACACGACCGCGCCGGGCGAAACCTGGTCGGAGCTGGGCGAACTCGCCGTCCACGACTGACGCGTTTCCCGGACAGCCGGTGTTCACGTATCCGCGGCGCGGCTCGGCGAACCCGCGGGTACGTGAGCACGGCGTAGCAGACCAAACGACGATCCACTGTGGACGGCGTCCACGACGACAGAGCTGTCGATCCGGAAGGTTGTGGCCAATGGGAGAGATCGAGCCGTTTCGGCCAGGCGCACACGAGGGCCTGAAGGCGCTGCTCTTCGCGTCGAGCCCCACGCCCACGCGGGCCGGGTGCTGACCGATGCCACGCGCGAATCGCCACTACGACGTCGTAGTCATCGGCTCAGGCGCCTCGGGCAGCGCGCTCGCTGCGCGGCTGTCCGAAGATCCGCAACGGTCCGTGCTGGTCCTCGAAGCCGGCCGACATTACGGGGAGATCGACAGCTATCCGCCGGCGCTGAAGTACTGCCACTCCGGCGCGTTCGCCATGCCGGGGAGCATCGACAACTGGCCCTTCATGGCTCAGCTGACCGATGACCGCACCATCTCGGTCGCACGCGGCAAGGCTGTCGGTGGATCCAGTGCCGTCAACGGTGCCTTCTACGGGCGGGGAACCCCGGCGGACTACGACGGCTGGGCCGCCGCGGGGAACGTCGGATGGTCCTATGAGGACGTCCTTCCCTTCTTCGTCAAGGCCGAGACTGATCTGGACTTCGGCGGCGCGCCGGGGCACGGCACTCAAGGTCCGATGGTGGTCCGGTGCCATCCCGAATCGGCGGCGGTCCCGATCCTGGACGCGTTCCGCCAGGCTTGCTTCGCCGCCGGGTTCCCCGAGGACTCGGACGTCAACAGCGCGACCTCGGCCGGGGTCGCGTTCACGCCGACCAACGCGGACAACGGCCGCAGGATGAACGCCGCTGTCCGCTACCTGATTCCGGCCGAGCGCCGCCCGAACCTGACGGTCCAGGACCGCACGTTCGTCCGCGCCATCACCTTCTCCGGCGGCCGGGCAGACGGCGTTGCGTACCAGCGCGACGGCGTCGACGGCGCGGTCTCCGCGGATGAGGTGGTCCTGTGCGCGGGCGGGATCAATACTCCTCACCTCCTCATGCTTTCCGGCGTGGGACCGGCCGACGAGCTGCGGCGGTTCGGGATCGATGTCGTACACGACTCGCCGTATGTAGGCCGGAACCTCATGGACCATCCGTTCGTTGCCGTCCCGTACCGCACCACGACCGCGGGACCGGTCCCCGGCGGCCGACTGCCGGTGGGCCCGGTGATCCTCAACTACACCGCCACGGATTCGCCGATCGTCGACGACATGTGCCTCCTCCCGGCGATCTACTCGAAGTCCACCATGCTGTTCGGCGCACGCAGCCAGTCCCTCGTGGACCGCGCCAGGGGCGCTTTGTTCCTCAGGAGGCCCTGGGCAACCTGGCAGGGTGTGTGGGGTGGATCCGCGAAGGCGGCCCTGCGGGACTTTCAGCAGCGCAAGGACTTGCACATGTTCGTCGAGTTGAGCGTGGAGCTGAGCCGCGGTGAACTCACGTTGAGATCAGCCGATGCCGGCGTGCTTCCGAAGCTGAACTTCCGGTACATGAGCGAACCGGAGGACCTGCGGCGCATGCGCGACGGCGTGCGCCTTGTCGCGCGGCTGCTCGAACATCCTGCCTACCACGGCATGGGCACGCGGCTCACCTCGCTGACGGGAACCGAGCTGAGCAGCGACAGCCAGCTGGACCAGTGGATCCTCACCAACCTGGCCTCCGCGGCCCATACGGCGGGGACCTGCAAGATGGGACCGAGCTGTGACGACACGGCAGTCGTCGATCCGCGGGGCCGAGTCCACGGAGTGGAAGGACTACGGGTGGCAGACGTGTCGATCATGCCGACGCTGACCCGACGCGGCCCGCACGCCAGCGCCATCATGATCGGCGAGCGCATCGCCGCGTTCATGGCCGAAGAGGCGAGCTGAACCGCACCCGGCATGGAGCACAAGGCACTCGGTGCACGGCACCGCAGAAGGGCTCGCTGTGTGCTCATCGCCGGACCGCGAACATCAGGCGATCGACGTGCGTGCACGCAGAGCCGAAAGCGCTCGACGGCGCCGTGCCGACCGCGGTGACAGCCGAGGTTACGGTGCGGGCTCGTAACGGTGGCGCAGCTCCTCGCAGCCCTGCAGGTGCTCGCCGACGAGGCGTCGCGCGGCCTCGCCGTCGCCGTCGATGACGGCCTGGAGGATCGCCTCGTGCTCAGCGATCAGCTGCGCGAGCACGGGCTTCGGGCGGGTGAGCTCCTCCAGGTGCGACAACAGAGTCTTGGACACGGTGTCGCGCACGGCGAGCATCATGATCGTCAGCGCTTGGTTGCCGGACGCGCTGACGATTTCGAGGTGGAAACCGACGTCTGCGGTCTCGAAGGCCTTGAGGTCGGTTCCGGCCGCGCGCATGAACGCGATCTGGTCGCGCGCGGCGGTGAGGTCGGGTCGCGGGTCGCGGGTCGCGGCCCTCTCGGCGCCGGCGCCCTCGAGCGCGATGCGCAGGCCGATGAGGTCTTCGAGCGGGACACGTCCGAGCCGCAGCAGGTGTACGAGCGTGTCGCGCAACGGGTCGGTCGTCAGCGCCTCCGGCGCGATGACGCGCAACGGCGATGTCGGGCCGGTCGCGACCGCGAGCCCCTTGGTCTGCAATGCGCGCAGCGCTTCGCGAACCGTCGTTCGCCCGACACCGAACCGCTCGGAGAGCTCGCGCTCGGATGGGAGCGCACTGCCGGGCTCCATTTCCCCGCTGAGGATCGCCTCGCGCAGCGCGTCGGCGACCTGTTCGTAAACCGGACGGCGCTCGAGGATATCCATGTCACGCATGATACACCGAACGGCTGTCTTGTCAGACCAAGAGGGTACGGGCGCCTTTGAGGCCATCAGCTCGAGCTCTGGAACAAGGAGTCCGGACACAACAGTTGTCGGACGCGGCGTGGATGGTGCCGAAGCGCCCGCCTCCTGGGCGACCGGCTCTTCGCTGGTCTGCGTAGCGAGCCGCGGAAAATGCAGTTCAGCGCCGAGCCAGCTCCTCCGGCGGGGTCAGTCGACCGCCGGCCGCCAAGGTTCTCGCGGGAACCCTCCTCCCCCGTCACCATTATTCGTGGTTCCTGATCAAGAAGCTGTGGTCACCAGCTCCGCCATGACTTTGTCCCTCGTCGCAGGCATGATCCGGGGGGCGTGACGTCACTGGGTCTGGTGGCATCGAGGGACCGCTGATAGGACACGGCCACCGCTGGGTAGGTCTCGTCGCAGGCTTGCTTGCCGGCCATCGATGCCAGACCGGTGACCATGTCGCGACGACCGAACGGCATGGTGGATGAGTAGCAGTTTCGGGGTGTTCCTCGGCCTGGATGTCGGCATAGGTGATCATCACGCGGCCGGTTTGGACCCCGACGGCACACGGCTGCACGACGGGCCGCCGCCCGAACAGTGAACCGAACTGCGGGTCTTGTTCGACAAGCTCGCCCAGCACGGAACGCTGCCTATCGTGGTCGGCCAGCTGGCCACGATCGGGGCGTTGCCAGTCGCGGTCGCCCGCGCGGCCGGTCACCGGGTGGCCTACCTGCCAGGCCTGGCCATGCGCCGCATTGCCGATCTCTACCCGGCCTCGCCAAGACCGATGCCCGCGACGCGTTGGTCATCGCGTGACGCCGCCCGGTCCCTGTCCCGCGCCCGGTTGACCTCGGCGACGAGGCATTGGCCGAGCTGGACGTGCTGGCCGGGTTCGACGACGACCCGGCCGGCATGGCCAAAGCCGGCCGACGCAAACTCACCTCGATCGCCACGCACCACGCATGGGCGACGAGCTTCCCAGACTGGCTGACAGCCTGAAAACGGTTCTCCAGCAACGCAAAGCCGCCGCTGAGCAGGTCGAAGGGATGCTCGATCCGCACCCTCTTACCGGGGTCCTGACCTTGATGCCAAGCATCGGCGCCAGGACCGTAGCCCGCATCCTCCTCGAGATCGGCGACGCCTCGAACTTCGCCAGCTCCGGACACCTGGTCGCCTACGCCGGCATCGCTCCAGTCACCCGCAGCTCCGGACCGCATAGGGACAACCTCCGGAAGGGCGTACCGGGGTGAGGAGGCCGCCGTCAGGTCAATTGCGGCGATCTGGCTCACGTCAGGCGGGCGGCGTAGAGCCGTCCCTCGGTGACGAAAGCGAGCCCGTCGGGGCCCGTCTGAGAGTTCGGCGAAGACGCCGTAAAGTGCGCCCATCCCAGGTAAGCGCAACACGCGGCGTTCGCCTACTCCACGGCCGTTATCCGGCCACAGTGGACTCCCCCCGGCACCGTCAACAACTCACGCCACAGCTTGCCTTTTCGGTTCAGTCGGGCTGGATCCACGAGACCTGCACGAGCTGCCTGCCGTTTTTGCGGCTGAGCATCACGCCCCGGCCCGGCGGCATCGCGGCGGGTCGGATGTTGCCGATCAGCACGCCCTCGTCCTTCGAGCCGTTCATGACCATGCCCGGCGCCGCGATCTCCTTGAGCTTGCCGATGACCGGGTCGTAGGAGGCCCTCGACGCACCACCGGTGCGGCGCACGATGATCAGGTGCAGGCCGACGTCCTTGGCCTGGGCGAGGAAGTCCGCCAGCGGCTTGAGCGGGTTGGACGTCTGCGTGGCCACCAGGTCGTAGTCGTCGACCAGGATGAACAGCTCCGGCCCGGTCCACCACGACCGGTTGCGCAGCTGGTCCTGCGTGACGTCCGGGCCGGGCAGGCGCCGGGTCATCGACCCGTGCACGTCCTGGACCATGCTGTCGAGCTGGTTCGACGACACGGCGTACCCGAGCAGCGAGTCGCCCTCGAGGAAGCCGAGCATCGTGCGCCGGTAGTCGACCAGAAGGATCACGCCTTCCTGCGGCGAGTACCGCTCGGCGATCCCCCGGCCGATCTGGCGCAGCAGGTTCGTCTTGCCCGACTCGCCGTCGGCGAACGCGAAGAAGTGCGGCTCGGCGTCGAAGTCGAGGTAGACCGGAGCGAGGTTGTCCTCGTTGACGCCGAAGGGCACCAGCTTCGTGTTGCGGTTGGCGTCGATCTTGAGGACTTCGTCGTAGGTGATCATCTCCGGCAGCAGGCGGACCTGTGGTGCGGTGCGGCCACGCCAGGCGCCGCGGATCTTCACCACGGCGTCGGCCACACCCGCGGCCAGCGACTCGGCGTCGCTGGAGCCGTCGATGCGCGGCAGCCCCGTGAGCATCTGCAGCTTTTCGCGGGTCAGACCACGGCCGGGGCGGCCGGCCGGCACGTTCACCGCGACGCGGCGGTCGATGTCGGACTCGGTCGGGTCACCGAGGCGCAGCTCGAACCGGGTGCCCAGCATGTCCTTGATCGCCGGACGCAGGTCGGCCCACCGGTTGGCCGAGATGACCACGTGGATGCCGTAGGACAGACCCTGCTGGGCCAGCCGCGTGATCGACGCCTCGAGCTCGTCGAAGTCGTCGCGGATGGCACGCCAGTTGTCCACGATCAGGAACGCGTCGCCGAAGGGGTCCTGCTCGGCGGAGATCTCGCCGCGGCGCTTGCGGTTGCGGAACTCGGTCATCGAGTCGATGCCCAGCGCGCCGAACCGGCCTTCGCGCTCGGTCATGAGCGTGGTCAGCTCGGCCACGATCCGGCGGGCCTTGTCGGGCTCGCGCCGGGCCACGGCCACGCCACCGACGTGCGGCAGGTCGGCGAGACCGGCGAGCGTGCCACCACCGAGGTCGAGGCAGTAGAACTGCACTTCGTCGGGCGTGTGGGTGAGCGCCATCGACATGATCAGCGTGCGGAGCATGGTCGACTTGCCGGCCTGCGGGCCACCGGCGATCACCGCGTGACCGGCGGCACCGGAGAAATCGGCCCACAGCAGGTCGCGCCGCTGCTCGAACGGCCGGTCGACGATGCCCAGCGGCACCTGCAGGCGACCGTTGCCGAAGAACCCGACCGGGGACAGGCCGCGGTCGTCGGTGGGGTTGAGGTTCGGCAGCATCGTGTCGAGCGAGTTCGACTCGTCCAACGGCGGCAGCCACACCTCGTGCGCGGGCGGGCC
>NZ_JBEXHL010000062.1:0-32876 GCF_040607795.1 Amycolatopsis sp. NPDC005232
CCCACACCCCCCAGTAAAAAATAAAAAACAGACGTGGGGCGGGATGAAGGCACCCCCCCCCCCCCCCGCCACATTGGGGTGGTTGGGGCAAGAGAGAAACGCGCTCAGGAGCCCTGGAAGGCCGCACGGTAGGCGCTCGGGGTGGTCGCCCGCAGGCGCGTGAACTGGTGGCGCAGCGCGGCCGCTGAGGCGTAGCCGCAGGCCGTCGCGATGTCCTCGACGGACAGCCGGCCCTCCTCCAGCAGCGCCTGCGCGCGGTCGAGCCGGCGTTCGGTGAGCCAGCGGTGCGGCGTGGTGCCCGTGGCGGCGGAGAACCGGCGCAGGAACGTCCGCTCCCCCAGCCCGCTGCGGCGCGCGAGCTCCGCGACGGTGAACGGCCGGTCCAGCCGCCGTTCCACCCACTCCAGCGCCTCGGCGACCACGGCGTCGTCCGGCGAGGCGGTGGCGGGCAGCGGTGCCTCGACGAACTGCGCCTGCCCGCCCGCGCGGTGCGGGGCCGCGACCATCCGCCGCGCGAGCGTGGTGGCCGCCGCGACGCCGCGCAGCCGCCGCACGAGGTGCAGGCACAGGTCCACGGCCGCGACGGTGCCCGCGCTCGTCGACACGCCGTCGTCGTCCGCGTACAGCGCCTGCGGGTCCACGAGAGCCTTCGGGAAGAGCCGGCGGAAGTCCTGTTCGTACACCCAGTGCACGGTGCAGCGCCGGCCGTCGAGCAGGCCCACGTAGCCGAGGGAGAACACGCCGGCGCAGAACCCGGCGACCCACGCGCCGCGCTCCCGGGCGTCACGGAGGACCTCAAGAACCGGTTCCGGCGGCGCCATCGTGCGCGGTTCGCACGTCGGCACGATCAGCAGATCGGCCGTCGCGGCGAAGTCCAATCCGGACAGTCCCGTGAGCCCGAAACCGGACCAGGTGTCCACTGTGTGGTTTTCGGACCCCTTCGGCGAGCACACGCCGAACTCCCAGCCCTCGATTCCGTCCGCACTGCGGTCGGTGCCGAACACCTCGCACGCGACGCCCAGCTCGAACGGTGAGACCCGGTCGGCCAGCACCACCGCGACCCGTTGCACATCCACGCACCCCAGCGTGTCACAAGTTTTGCGGTCGTTGTCATCTCTGACACTGTTCGCGGGGGCCTCGCGGGCCGAATCTGTGAGGCATGAAGAACCCCGAAACCCGCCCGGTCCTGCAGTGGTCGGCTGCCATGGCCCTGTCGGGCACGATCGGCGCGGTAGTGCTGGAAAGCGGTGCCGCCGCGCCCGCCGTCGCGTTCGCCCGCTGTCTCGTCGGCGGTGTCCTGCTCGTGGTGTGGTGCCTCGCGCGCGGCTATCTGCGCAGCTGGCGACCGTCCTTGCGTGACCTGCTGCTGGCCGCGCTGGGCGGCGTGCTGCTGGTGGCCAACTGGGTGCTGCTGTTCACGTCGTACACGCTGTCGTCGATCGGCGTGAGCACCGTCGTCTACCACACGCAGCCGCTCATCCTGGTGGGTCTGGCGGCGGCGTTCCTGGGTGAAAAAGTCGCGAAGACGCACCTGGCCCGGGCGGGCGTCGCGTTCGCCGGCGTGGTGGTGATCTCCCTCTCGGCCCACGGCGACGACGGGCAACCGGTGCGGTTCGCGGGGATCGCGCTCGCGCTGGGCGCGGCGGTGCTCTACGCCGGCACGTCGTTCGTGGCGAAGCAGCTCACCCACGTGCGCCCGCACCTGCTCGCGGCGGTGCAGCTGGCGGTGGGGACGGTGCTGCTGGCCCCGGCGCTGGCGTTCACGCCGCTACCGCACTCGGTTCCGGGGCTGCTGTGGCTGGTGCTGCTCGGCACCGTGCACACGGCGGTGATGTACGTGCTGATGTACGCGAGCATCGGCAACCTGCCCACCACGACGGTGGCGCTGCTGTCCTACCTGTACCCGGTGGTCGCGGTGGTGGTGGACGTGCTGGCGTTCGGCCACCGGCTGTCGTGGCCGGAGGGCCTGGGAATGCTGGCGGTGCTCGCCGCCGCGCTGGCACCCCAGCGCGGCGGCAGGCCCCGGTCGCGAACGACCGGGGAAAGCGTCACTCGTGGTTCGGACCCGTGTGGTACTCGAACACCAGCCCGCCCACGGCGATGAGCAGGGCGACGAGCGCCATGACCAGCAGCCAGATGTGGAAGAACGCGAGCGCGAGACCACCCAGCGCGGCCGAGGCCGCCATGGCGATCGGCCAGTAGCTGCCCGGGCTGAAGAAGCCGAGCTCGCCCGCACCGTCGCTGATCTCGGCGTCCTCGCGGTCCTCGGGGCGCGGTTCGATCCGGCGGGACACGAACTGCATGTAGCTGCCCGCGAGGAACGCGAGACCACCGGTCAGGAAGAGCGAGACGATGCCGACGGGCTCGGCCTTCTGGTCGGTCGCGTAGAGGGCGGTCATGACCCAGTAGATGACGGCCATGACGACGGCGAACGCCGCCACCATGTAGAAAATCCGGGCTTCGACCTTCATGGGACTTTCTCCCCTACTCCTCTGGTTCGCCGGAACCGGTCAGTTGGACGCGGTGCGCGCGGTGCGGTCGGTGTTGAACGGCTGCGTGGTCACCGAGTGCGGGGTGCAAAGCTCGCCGCAGTTCATCGCCGTCAGCGCCTCGGAAGCCGTGTTCGGCAGGCCCGTCTTCGGGTTCGTTTCCGTGCGCAGCTTGATGTACTGGTCGTACTTGTCCGGCGAGAGCGCGCGGACCTCGAAGTTCATCACCGAGTGGTACGTGCCGCAGAGTTCCGCGCACCGGCCGACGAAGGAGCCTTCGCGGTCGATCGAGTTCTGGAAGGAGCTGTCCTGGTTGTTCTTCTCGGGGTCCGGGAAGACGTCGCGCTTGAAGTGGAACTCCGGGACCCAGAACGAGTGGATGACGTCGGTGGACCGCAGGCGGTACTCGATCGTCTTGTTCGTGGGGAGCACCAGCAGCGGGATCTCGCCGGAGGAACCGACGGTGCTGACCTGGGTGCCGTCCGGGCGCTTCGCGTTCGCGTCGTCGTACTTGAACTCCCAGTTCCACTGGAAGGCCACCACGTCGACGGTCACGTCCGGGTCGGGCTTCTTGTCCAGGACGTTGCTCTCGGTCGTCGCGGTGAAGAAGAACAGCACACAGACCATGATCGTCGGGACGACGACCGTGAAGATCTCGAGCGGGATGTTGTACTGGAACTGCCGCGGGAGGTCGTCGGGTCCCTCGACCGCGGAGTTCTTCTTCTTGCGGTGGAACGTCGCGGTCCAGAAGATCAGGGCCCACACGATGACACCGACGGCGAGCGCGGCGACGACCGTCCACGTCCAGAGGTTCTGCATCTCTTCGGCCTGCGGGGTGACCCCGACCGGCCAGCCGAATCGGAGGATCGCGTCCCCGGAGCAGCCCGTCGCGGTCAGCGCCACCAGCGCGGCCAGCGCAGCGACGCGGCCGACTCGCTTACCCCGTGGGGTGTGCGCTGGTTTTCCCACTGCGCCTCGCCCTTTCACCCAGAGCCTCCTCGACCGATCTTCGTGACAGGCGGAGCCTAGCCGAGTTCACGGTTCCCGCTGTCCAAGGGGTGACCACAACGCGCGCGCGTCCACCCGATGCGGTCCGCGGTGCACGGTTCGCGGCATACTGGGCCCTTCCCCGGACCGGCGAAGACCCTGAGGTGTGTGAGTACGCGTGTGCGGCCTGCTTGGACTGATCTGCGGCACCGAGACCGACGCGGCGAACGCCCGTGAAGCCGTGGGCACGGCGATGCGCTGCCAGCGCCACCGCGGCCCCGACGAGCAGGACACCTGGGCCGACGGCGAGGTCGTCTACGGCTTCAACCGGCTGGCGTTCATCGACGTCGACCACGCCCACCAGCCGCTGCATTGGGGTCCGCCGGAGGCGCCGGGCCGCTACACGATGAACTTCAACGGCGAGATCTACAACTACCGTGAGCTGCGCGAAGAGCTGGCTGAAAAGTTCGGCGCGAAGTTCGAGACCGAGGGCGACGGCGAGGCGATCGTCGCGGCGTACCACTACCTGGGCGCCGACGCGGTGAAGAAGCTGCGCGGCATGTTCGCCTTCATGATCTGGGACTCCGCCGAGAAGGTCGTGTTCGGCGCGCGGGACCCGTTCGGCATCAAGCCGCTGTTCTACGCCGCCGGCCCCGGCGGCGTCGCGTTCTCCAGCGAGAAGAAGAGCCTGCTGGAGCTCACCGACACGCTCGGCGTGGCCCAGGAGCTGGACCGCAAGGCCCTGCAGCACTACCTGGTGCTGCAGTACGTGCCGGAGCCCGAGTCGCTGCACACGGCGGTGCGCCGCGTCGAGTCGGGCACCTCGTTCCGCGTGGTGCCGGGCGGGCAGGTCGAGTTCACCCGCTACTTCCACCCGCAGTTCGCGGCGAAGCCGGTGAACGGCGCCGGTGAGGCCGAAGCGCTGTACGAGCGCATCGCGAATGTGATGCGCGACTCGGTGGGCAAGCACATGATCTCCGACCCGGACGTGACGGTCGGCGCGTTCCTGTCCGGCGGCATCGACTCCACGGCCACGGCGACGCTGGCGAAGGAGCACAACCCGAACCTCATCGCGTTCACCACCGGGTTCGAGCGCGAGGGTTACTCCGAAGTGGACGTGGCCGCCGAGTCGGCCGCGGCGATCGGCGTGAAGCACGTGGTGCGCACGGTTTCCGCCGACGAGATGATGGAGGCCCTGCCGCTCATCGTCTGGTACCTCGACGACCCGGTGGCCGACCCGGCGCTGGTGCCCCTGTGGTTCATCGCGCGCGAGGCCCGCAAGCACGTGAAGGCCGTGCTTTCCGGCGAGGGCGCCGACGAGCTGTTCGGCGGCTACACGATCTACAACGAGCCGATTTCGCTGGCACCGTTCGAAAAGGTGCCCGGCGGTGTGCGCAAGCTCATCGGCAAGGTGTCCACGAAGATCCCGGAAGGCACGCGGGGCAAGGACTTGCTGCGCCGCGGCGCGCTGCCGCTGGAGGACCGTTACTACGGCAACGCCCGCAACTTCCGTGACGACCAGTTGCGCAACGTGCTGCGGACCTATCAGGACGGTGTGGGCTTCAAGGACGTCACCGCGCCCTGGTACGACATCTCGCGCGGCTGGGACCCGGTGGCGCGCATGCAGCACGTGGACCTGTTCACCTGGCTGCGCGGCGACATCCTCGTGAAGGCCGACAAGGTCACCATGGCCAACTCGCTGGAGCTGCGCGTGCCGTTCCTCGACGCCGAGGTGTTCAAGGTCGCCGCTTCCATTCCCCTGGACCAGAAACTCGCGCACGGCACCACGAAGTACGCGCTGCGCCAGGCACTCGCGAAGATCATCCCCGCCCACGTGCTCAACCGCCGCAAGCTCGGCTTCCCCGTGCCGATCCGCCTGTGGCTGCGCAACGAGATGTACGACTGGGCGCGCGGCATCATCAACGATTCGAAGACCGACGAGCTGCTCGACAAGCCCGCCGTGCTGCGCCTGCTGGAGGAGCACAAGGCCGGCCAGCTCGACCGCAGCCGCCAGATCTGGGCGCTGCTGGTGTTCATGCTGTGGCACGGCATCTTCGTCGAGCACCGCATCAAGCCGGAGATTCCGGAGCCGGTGTACCCGGTGAAGCTCTGAGCTTCCGGCGTCCGGGGTGGCCAACGTCACCCCGGACGCCGTCCGGCAGCGGTTCCGCGACGACCCCGGACACGACTGTGGCCGCCCCGGACGTTCGGGGCGGCCACAGTCGTGAGGTGCGTCAGGCGGGCAGCACCGTGGCGATCTCGTCCGCCGCTTCCGGGCCGAACGCGTCGCCGAGGCGGGCCAGGGCGTCGGTGCGGTCGAAGATCCACTCCTGCGTGCCGACGGTCTCCAGGACCAGCACGGCGATGAGCGAGCCGAGCTGCGCGGCGCGCTCCAGCTCCAGGCCGCCTTCGAGCGCGGCGAGGAAGCCGGCGCGGAAGCCGTCGCCGACGCCCGTCGGGTCGGCCTTGCCGCGCTCCGGGACGGCGCCGATCTGCAGGGCGAGGCCGTCGCGGCCGATGATCTCCACGCCCTTCTCGCCCAGCGTCGTGATGCGCATGCCCACGCGCTCAAGCACGTCGGCCTCGGTCCAGCCCGACTTCTGGAGCAGCAGCTCCCACTCGTAGTCGTTGCTGAACAGGTACTTGGCGCCCGCGATGAAGTCGCGCACCTGGGCGCCGTCCATGCGGGCCAGCTGCTGCGAGGGGTCGACAGCGAAGGTGTAGCCGCGCTGGCGGCACTCCTGCGCGTGGCGGACCATGCCCTCGGGGTCGTCCGGGCTGATCAGCACGAGGCTCAACTCGCCGGTGCGGTCGGCGATGGGCTTGAGCTCGATGTTGCGCGACTCGGCCATGGCGCCGGCGTAGAAGGTCGCGATCTGGCACAGGTCCTCGTCGGTGGTGCACACGAACCGCGCGGTGTGCGCGACCTCGGACACGAGCACCCCGGAGGTGTCCACGCCATGGCGCTCCAGCCACGACGCGTAGTCGGCCCAGTCGGAGCCCACGGCACCCACGAGCACGGGGTTCACGCCCAGCACGCCGAGGCCGAACGCGATGTTGGCGCCGATGCCGCCGCGGCGGACGACGAGGTCGTCGGCCAGGAAGCTCAGGGACACCCGGTGGAGCTGTTCCTTCACGAGCTGCTCGGCGAACCTGCCGGGGAAGTGCATCAGGTGATCGGTTGCGATGCTGCCGGACACGGCGATCCTGGCCTTGTCTGCCACCGGTTCTCCTCTGGCTGTCGTGTGCGTGCGACTCTGGCGTGGTTACCCGCAGGTCATGACCCGTCCGGGTAGTTCCCGCGCCTCGGCCGACACTACCGGCTGGTACCGCTTTCCCAGTCGCTGAAGGATCAATAGCGTTACGGAAGTGAACACGGCCACTGAACCGGAAGACCTCGGCGAGCTCATCGCCGACTGCGCCCACATCCCGTCCGCGCTCCGCAGCGAGGGACTCACGACCGACCGGATGCCGCACCCGCGGGCCGCGCGGCCGTGGCAGGTCGACGATGCTTGCCACGCGCAGGTCGCCGACCTCGACGCCTACGTCTGAGGCCCCGGCACCCCGCCTCCGAGCACGAAGAAGGGCCCCGGCCGAGTCGGCTGGGGCCCTTCTTCGTGTCTTTGCTTGCTGACTGATCTGTGCTTGCTGACCGAGCGCGCGGCTCAGTGGAAGCTGTCACCGCACGCGCACGAGCCGGTCGCGTTCGGGTTGTCGATCGTGAAGCCCTGCTTCTCGATCGAGTCGACGAAGTCGATCACAGCCTCGGACACGTACGGAGCGCTCATCCGGTCGACCGCCACGCGCAGACCGTCGAAGTCGCGGAAGAGGTCACCGTCGAGCTCGCGCTCGTCGAAGAACAGCTGGTAGCGCAGGCCCGCGCAGCCACCGGGCTGGACGGCGATGCGCAGGTGCATGTCGTCGCGGCCCTCCTGCTCGAGCAGGGCCTTCGCCTTGACCGCCGCGGCGTCGGTCAATGTCACGCCGTGGGTCTCCTCGGCGGTCTCGGCCTGCGCCGCACCGGTCTGCTCAGCGGTCGTCATGGCACTCCCTCTAGGTCGAACTCACTGCGGGTACTTCTCGTCCGAAACAGTTCAACTCTCCGGGTACCCGATCTGTTCCCCCTCCATCGTCGCACATCGCACGACCTGCCGAACATCGTCGTGACGCCTGCAATACCCTGGTGAGGTGAGGTTCCTGCGCCGAAGCACCACCAAGACCCCCGCCGACGACGTCGACGCCGACGTCGTCGACCCCGCGTCGACCACCGGGAAGGCGTATACGCCGGGCAAAGGCCGGGCGACACCGTCGCGGCGGGAAGCGGAAGGGCGCAAGCGTGGACCGGTCGCCCCGCCGCCCACCAGCATGCGCGAGGCGATGAAGCGCAACAAGCAGCTCCGCAAGGAGAACCCGGTCAGCAAGGACGACCGCCGGGCTGCCGCCAAGGAGCGCCGCGAACGCATGATGTCGGGTGACGACAAGTACCTGCCCGTGCGCGACCGCGGCCCGGTCAAGGCGTACGTGCGCGACCTCGTGGACTCCCGCCGCAACATTCTGGGCCTGTTCATGCCGCTTGCGATCCTCGTGTTCCTCGCGCTGCTGATCCCGGTGCCCGCGGCGCAGCAGTACATCACCCTCATCTGCATGGCGATGCTGCTGGTCATGGCCATCGAGGGCGTGGTCAACGGCCGCAAGATCTCCCGCCTCGCCCGCGAGCGGTTCCCGAAGGAGCCCACCCGCGGCGTCGGCTGGTACGCCTTCGTGCGCGCGAGCCAGATCCGCAAGCTGCGGGTCCCGAAGCCGCGTCTGCGCCCGGGCGACCCGATCCCCGGCTGAGCGCTTTCGTGACGGCCGCCACACCTTCGCAGGTGAGGCGGCCGTTGTCGTATCCGGCTTCCTGCCGGCGAGCACCCGGTGAGCGCTGTGAACGCACCTTGAACGGCGGCGCCGACCACCCGTGAGCACCACCACTGCCCGATCGGGGAGGTTCGTTAGCAAGGCGAACAACCTCCGCCTAGGCTGAGCGGCATGGAGTTTCGACGACTCGGCCGCAGCGGCCTCAACATCAGTGAGATCTCCTACGGCAACTGGCTCACCCACGGGTCCCAGGTCGAAGAGGAGCAGGCCCAGGCCTGTATCAAGGCGGCGCTCGACGCCGGCATCACGACCTTCGACACGGCCGACACGTACGCCAACACGGCGGCGGAGTCCGTGCTCGGGCGCGGCCTGAAGGGCCAGCGCCGGGAGAGCCTCGAGATCTTCACGAAGGTGTTCTGGCCCACGGGGCCGAAGGGCCAGAACGACAAGGGCCTCTCGCGCAAGCACATCCTGGAGTCGGCCACCGCGTCCCTGCAGCGGCTCGGCACCGACTACCTCGACCTCTACCAGGCGCACCGCTTCGACCACGGCACCCCGCTGGAAGAGACGATGCTCGCCTTCTCCGACCTGGTCCGCCAGGGCAAGGTGCTCTACGTGGGCGTCTCGGAGTGGTCGGCCGACCAGATCACGCAGGGCGCGGCGCTCGCGCGTGAGCTGAAGGTGCCGTTCATCTCCAACCAGCCGCAGTACTCGATGCTGTGGCGCGTCATCGAGTCGCAGGTCGTGCCGGCGTCCGAGCGCGAGGGGCTGAGCCAGATCGTCTGGTCGCCGATCGCGCAGGGCGTGCTCACCGGCAAGTACAAGGCGGGCCGGCCCCTGCCGGAGGGTTCGCGCGCGACCGACGAGAACGGCGGCGCGAACATGGTCAAGCGTTTCCTCAACGACGAGACGCTGACCGCGGTCGCCAAGCTGGAGCCGCTGGCCGCGCAGGCCGGGCTGAGCATGGCGCAGCTGGCCGTGGCGTGGGTCCTGCAGAACCCGAACGTCGCCTCGGCGATCATCGGCGCCTCCCGCCCGGAGCAGGTGCACGAGAACGTCAAGGCCGCCGGCGTGAAGGTGGACGACGACCTGATGGCGGCGATCGACGAGGCCCTCGAGTCCGTCGTCGAGCGCGACGCGTCGCTGACCCGCAGCCCGGCGCTGTGATCTCTCCCGCTGGGCAGCCTGCTCAGCGGGAGAGCAACCGCTCGGCCACCGCGAGGTCGTGCGGGTAGGTGATCTTCAGGTTCTCCGCGCCGCCGGGCACCCAGTGCACCGGCAGCGCGGAGAACCGTTCCATGCACGAAGCCGTGTCCGTGCCCAGGAAGCCCTCGGTTTCGGCCTGCTCGTAGGCCGCCAGCAGCGGCGCGGCGAGGAAGCCCTGCGGCGTCTGCACGCGGATCGCGCCCGGCAGCGGCGCGGCGACCGAACCGTCGGCGGCCATCGAGACCACGTCGTCGGCGGCCAGTCCCGGCACGGCGCCGCCGAACTCGCGGGTCCTGGCGAGGACGTCGCCGATCAGCGCCGGGGTCGCGAGCGGGCGGGCGGCGTCGTGGATCAGCACGGCGTCGACGGCGCCCGACTCGATGCGCGGGGCGAGGTGGCGCAGGGCGTTCAGCTCGGACCCCTGCCGCGTCGCACCCCCGGTGACGACCTCGACCTTCCCCGGGTGCCCGGCCAGCACCTCGTCGGCCAGCTCGGTGTCCTGCTCGCGGATCACGAGCACCAGCACGCCGACCTCGGGCACCGCGGCGAACGCCGCCAGCGACCACGCCACGACCCGGCGGCCCGCCATCGGCAGGTACACCTTGTTGAGCGCCGCGCCGACCCTCGTGCCGGCGCCGCTGGCCAGCACGACCCCTGCCGCTGTCGTCTCCACGGTCGGCGACCCTACTGGGCCGCGTTCGCCGGGGTGTAGCTGAGGATCACCATCCCGTTGCCGAACACTTCGCTGCCGTTGAACGTGAAGTTCGCCCTCGCGGTGTCGCGGTAAATCAGCTCGTCGGGCTTGGCCGCGCCGGAGATCACGGGGTGCAGCCACACGCGCAGCTCGTCGAGCAGGCCGTTGGCCAGCAGCAGCCGGGTGACGTCGCCGAAGCCGTACTGCAGGATGTCGCGGTCGGTGCGCTCCTTGACCTCACGCACCGCGGCCACGGCGTCGCCGTCGGCACCGCCGAGCACGTGGCTGTTCGTCCACTGGGGATCGGTCAGCGACGAGGAGACGACGTACTTGTCGATCGAGTTCATCCGGTCGGCGAACAGGTCGGTGCCGCTCCGCTGCGGCCACGCGGCGGAGAACCCGTCGTAGGTCTTGCGGCCCATGATGAGGGCGTCGCTGCGGTCGAGCTGTGCCTGCGCGGCGGCGGTGGCCTCCTCACTGAAGTAGTCCCAGTGCCAGGCGGCCATATTGGTGATGTCGCCGTCGAGCGTCATGAACGTGGCGTTGACGATCCTGCCCATCGGGGGCTCCCCTCCGTCCGGTTCCGCCCCTGCTGGGCGGCTCTCGAAGACGCGTCGAACGGTACCGCCGCGGTTCGACACGGTCGCGGAAGTTTTTTCTCCGGCGGCCGGTAGGTTGACCCGTGAGGACTCCCGCGAGAGAAAGGCCTGGCGTGGACGCGGACACCAGCATCGAGTTCGGCGAGATCGAACCACCCAGCGACCAGGCCCGGTCGGCGGCGATCGCCCTGCACGGCAAGCTCGTGAAGCCCGCGGGGTCGCTGGGGCGGCTCGAGGAGCTCGGCGTGTGGATCTCGTCGTGCCAGGGCCAGGCGCCGCCGCGGCCGTTCACGCGGCCCCGGGTCGTGGTGTTCGCCGGCGACCACGGCATCGCGAAGAAGGGCGTGTCCGCGTATCCGGCGGAGGTCACGTCGCAGCTCGTCGGCACGATGCTGACCGGCGGCGCGGCCATCAACGTGCTCGCCGCCGCAGCCGGCGCCAGCGTGCGCGTGGTCGACATGGCCGTGGACACCGAAGAGTCGGCCATGCGCTCCATCGGCGAGTACAAGGTCCGCCGCGGCTCCGGCTCGATCGACGTCGAGGACGCCCTCACCGACGACGAGGTGCGCGCGGCCGTGCTGGCCGGCATCAAGGTCGCCGACGCCGAGGTGGACGGCGGCGCCGATCTCCTCATCGCGGGCGACCTGGGCATCGGCAACAGCACCCCGGCGTCCGTGCTGGTCGCCGCGCTCACCGGCACCGAGCCCGTGGCCGTGGTCGGGCGCGGTTCGGGCATCGACGACAACGCGTGGATGCGCAAGGCCACCGCCGTGCGCGACGCGCTGCGCCGCGCCCGCGTCGTCCTCGCCGACCCGCTGGCCCTGCTGCGCACCTCCAGCGGCGCCGACATCGCCGCCATGGCGGGTTTCCTGGCCCAGGCGGCCGTCCGCCGTACCCCGGTCGTCCTCGACGGTCTCGTCGTCTGCGCGGCGGCGATGGTGGCCGAGGAGCTCGCGCCCGGTGCGCGCCGCTGGTGGATGTCCGGCCAGCTCACCGGCGAGCCCGCCCACGCCCTCGCGCTGGAGCACCTCGACCTCGGCGCGCTGCTCGACCTCGACGTCCGCCTCGGCGAGGGCACCGGCGCCGTCACCGCGCTGCCGCTGCTGATGATGGCCGCGCGCGTGCTCGCGGAGATGACCACGCACGAGCAGTCCGGAGTGTCCGGCCCGCTCACGCCGGTGCCGGCTTCCTGAAGCCAGTCAACGAAAAGGGCCGCCCGGGACGAACCCGGGCGGCCCTTTCGTGTCCACAGTGGATCAGATCAGCGGACGCATCCAGCCGTCCGGGAAGGCCAGGTCGCCTTCCTGCATGCCGACCAGTTCCTCCCGCAGCTTCATGGTGATCGGGCCCGGCTGCCCGTCGCCGATCGTGAACTCGCCGCCGGCGTGCTTCACGTGCCCGACGGGCGTGATCACCGCCGCGGTGCCGCAGGCGAAGACCTCGGTCAGCTCGCCGGAGGCGGCGGCCTTCTCCCACTCGTCGGTGGAGATCCGGCGCTCCTCGACGCGGTGACCCGCGGTCTCGGCCAGCTGCAGCAGCGACTTGCGCGTGATGCCCGGCAGCAGAGAGCCGGACAGCTCCGGCGTGACCACGCGGGCGTCGGAACCCGAGCCGAAGACGAAGAACAGGTTCATCCCGCCCATCTCCTCGACCCAGCGGCGCTCCACGGCGTCGAGCCACACCACCTGGTCGCAGCCCTGTTCCACGGCCTGCGCCTGCGCGACGAACGACGCCGCGTAGTTGCCGGCGCACTTCGCCGCGCCGGTGCCGCCCGGCGCCGCCCGCACGTACTCCGTGGACAGCCACACGCTGACCGGCTTCACGCCACCGGCGAAGTACGAGCCGGCGGGCGAGGCGATGAGCGTGTACAGGTACTCGGTGGCCGGCTTGTTCACGCCGAGCCCGGTCGAGGTGGAGATCATGAACGGCCGCAGGTACAGCGAGTCGCCCTTGCGGGTCGGCACCCAGCGCTCGTCGACCGCGATCAGCTCGCGCAGCGACTCGAGGAAGACCTCCACGGGCAGCTGCGGCATCGCGAGGCGCTCGGCCGAGGCCTGGAAGCGCTCGGCGTTGGCCTCGGGCCGGAACGCGGCGACCGTGCCGTCGGCCTGGCGGTAGGCCTTGAGGCCTTCGAAGATCGCCTGGCCGTAGTGCAGCACCGACGTGGCGGGGTCGAGGGAGAACGGTTCGTACGGCCCGACCTTGGCGTCGTGCCAGCCGCGCTCCTCGCTCCAGCGCACCGTGACCATGTGGTCGGTGAAGTACAGACCGAACCCGGGCTTGTCGAGTACTTCGGCGACGCGCTCGGGAGTCGCGGGGTTCGGGTGCGGGACTCGGGAGAAGTGCGTCGCTGTCGTCATGGCCCAACTTTAGCGCTTGGTCGGAAGCGCGTTAGTCGGAAGACCGCCTGTTTCACGCGCCGCACACCCGCACGTTCGGTGCGTGAGACGCGGATGCCCTTACGATGGACAGGTGAGCTTCCCAGCAACCTCCCAGGGACGCCGACCCGCACAGCCGGGCGTCGGCCTCGACGTGAAGATCTTCGCGACCGCGGTGCTGCTGACGTTCGGCGTCGGCCTGCTCGGCATGGTGGGCTGGGCACTGCTGGGCAGCGGCTTCGGCGCTGTCCTCGGCCTCGCCGCGGGCGGTTTCGGCGTCTACTGGTGGCGCAGCCTCCACGGCCAGGTGTTCGCGAGGGACCTGCCGACCCGGTCGGTGATCATCCTGCTCGTGGTGAACGTCGTGCTCGCCGCGATCCTGTTGCTCACCGCGACCTGAGCCACGGTCCGGGCGTCACAGCAGAGCGGCCGGCAGCTCCGGCGCGGGCCACGACGGATCCGGCCGGAAGTCCGTGTGCGTGCCGTCGAACGGGAACGCGCCGGCGTCGGCCAGCGCCCCGATCCGCTCCCCCTCCGCGCGCAGCCGGTCGAGCTCCCCGGCCGTGAGCCGGCCGACAGCGAGCGCTTCTTCGGCCTCGTCCTCGTCGTCCCAGCGCCAGCCGGTACCCGGTGTCACCACTACGTCGAGCACGCCGTCGATGCGGTCCGGGCCGCTCGCGGTGCGTCCGAGCGGAATCTCGAGGTTCACGTACCAGTCGCGGAACGTGCCGTCCTGCTCGAAGAACCACCACACCGAGGACCACTGGCCCTCCGGGATCATCCGCAGCGTCGAAGTGCCGCGCCACGTGTCGGGCACCGGCACGCGCGGCACGCGGAAGCGCTCTTCCAGCGGGGCCTCGCGCATCGAGCGGCCGTCGGCGAGCCGGCTGCCGACGATCGGCGTGCCCATCGGGAGCCAGCCGAGCAGCACCTGCCCGTCGTCGGAAACCACGCGCAGGGGGTGGTGCTGGCCGATGCTGCCGTCGGGCCGCAGGAACCGTTCGACGACGGTCTCCCCCGGCTCCCAGAGGTGATCACTCGCGGGCATGGGCGTCACGGTAGCGGCGGGCCCGCAGCACCAGTTCCAGCACGGTGCCGAGCCCGGCCACGACCAGCACCGCGTACGGCGTCGCGAACAGCGCCGCGGCCAGCGTGACGACGGCTCCCGCGGCGGCGAGCCAGCCCTTGTCCGGCGCGTACCGCTCGCGGGCGTCGGTGTACGTGGTGAGCGCGGCGGGGACCGTCGCGAGCACGACGACCACGGTGAGCAGCGGCTGCAGCTGACCCGCGTCGGCGGCGTAGAGGAGGTCGCGGATCGACGTGGCCGAAAGCCCGAGCCGGTCCGGGCCGAGCTGCACGAGCGCGACGATCGTGACCAGCACCGCGAGCCCGCCGAGCGTCAGCGCGCGAAGGGTGACGCGGTCCGCGGCGACCGGCAGCAGGAACGGCAGCGTGACCACCGCCGCCACGATGACCCCGGCGACGTCCGGCGCGGCGATCGGCGAGGTCGTCACGACCGGGACCACCACGGCGCACAGCACGATCAGCACCACCGCGGCGGCGATCAGCACGATCGTGAGCCAGCGGACCACGGCGGCGGGCAGTCGCAGGCCGGCGAAATCGGCCACGGCGGCCACGACCACGAGCCCGGCCGCCGCATACGCGGGTTGCGCCGGGACGACGTACGCGCCGAAGACGATCGCCTGCTCGGCCACCAGTGCCAGCCGCGTGATCCCGCCGGTCCAGCGCTCGGCCTGCGTATCGCCGAGCTCGGGCAGCCGGGCCGTGACACCGGCGGCGATCGCCGCGAGCACGACGCCCGCCAGCACCCAGTAGCCGGCCCCGGCGGCTCCCACCGCCAGCACCACGAGGAGCCCGCCCCCGAGTCGCACGATGGTCCCCTCCCGACGTCCGGCCGCGCTTGTCATTAGCATGGCTCACGATCCGTCCGGGCACGTCGCCCGGTACCACCGCGAACGCGCGAGGAGCCAGAAGTGACCGTGCCGAAGCTTGCCCTGTCCGAGAACACCGAGGCGGCGCTCGCCAAGACCCGCGCCGACGTGGTGGTGATCGGCACCCTCCAGGGCGAGGACGGCCCGGTGCTCGCCGCGGGCGCCGCGGTCGCCGACGCCGCGTTCGACGGCAAACTCGCCGAGGTGCTCGCCACGCTCGGCGCCACCGGCAAGGCCGAGCAGGTCGTGAAGCTGCCCACACTGGGCAAGCTCGCCGCCGGCGTCGTGCTGGCCGTGGGCCTGGGCAAGGCGACCGACGGTGCCGTGACGGCCGAGCAGGTCCGCCGCGCCGCCGGTGCCGCCGCGCGGGCGCTGGCCGGCACGGAGCGCGCGTTCGTCACGCTCTCCGCGCTCGACCTGCAGGCCGCCGTCGAAGGCACCGCGCTCGGCGCGTACACCTTCACCGAGTACCGCTCCTCGAAGGGCGACGCCCCGCTGGCCAAGGCCGACTTCGTCAGCCCGCAGGACGGCACCGCGCGCGAGCACAAGGCGACGCTGAAGGCCGCCACCGCCATCGCGGAGTCGGTGATCATCACCCGCGACCTGATCAACACCCCGCCCAACGACCTGTTCCCGGCCTCGTTCGCCGACCGGGCGAAGAAGCTCGCCGAGGACAACGGCCTCGACTTCGAGGTGCTCGACGAGAAGCAGCTGAAGCGCAAGGGCTTCGGCGGCATCCTGGGCGTCGGCGGCGGTTCCGAGCGTCCGCCGCGCCTGCTGCGCGTGGGCTGGAAGCCGGCCAGGGCGAGCAAGCGCGTGGCACTGGTCGGCAAGGGCATCACGTTCGACTCGGGCGGCATCTCGATCAAGCCGGCCGCGGGCATGGACCACATGACCTCGGACATGTCCGGTGCCGCCGCGGTGCTGGCGTCGGTCGTGCTGGCCGCGAAGCTGAAGTACCCGCTCGAGGTCACCGCGCACATCCCGCTGGCGGAGAACCTGCCCTCGGGAAGCTCCTACCGCCCGGGCGACGTCCTGACCATGTACGGCGGCAAGACCGTCGAGGTCCTCAACACCGACGCCGAGGGCCGCCTGGTCCTGGCCGACGCGATGGTGCGCGCCGCCGAGGAGAACCCCGACTACCTCATCGAGACCGCCACCCTCACCGGCGCGCAGGTCGTGGCGCTCGGCAACCGCACCGCCGGCGTGATGGGCTCCGACGAGTTCCGCGACCGCGTCGCGGGCATCATGCAGGCCACCGGCGAGGGCGGCTGGGCCATGCCGCTGCCCGAGGAGCTGCGCGCCGACCTCGACTCCCGCCTGGCCGACCTGGCCAACGTCACGGGCCACCGCTGGGGCGGCATGCTCGCGGCCGGCCTGTTCCTCAAGGAGTTCGTGGCCGAGGGCCTGCCGTGGGCCCACATCGACGTCGCGGGCCCCGCCTTCAACACCGGCGGCCCCTGGGGCTACACCGGCAAGGGCGGCACGGGCGTCCCCGTCCGCACCATCGCCGCCGTTCTGGCCGACATCGCCGACAAGGGCTGACGGTTTCGTACGGTTTCGCTCGGTTTCCGAAGGCCCCTGCCGCTCGATTCGGCAGGGGCCTTCGGCGTTCGTGTGGGACGCTCGCGCCATGGACGCCGACGCCTATCTCGAAGCCGCGGTCCGCGAGGTGCTCACCGGGGACGAGGCGGTGCTCGACCGGCGCGTCGGGCACGCCGCGCTGCTGCTCGCCGCGGCGGGCGCGGGGACGGCCGCCGATCGGCTCGTCGCGCACTGGCGCGCGGTGGCGGAGCGGCCCGCGACGCAGCTCGCCGACGACGCCGTGCGGGCGCGCGCGTGGGCGATGCTGTTCGAGGCGCGCGGCGGCCGTCCACAGTGGGCGGACGAGCTCGTCCCGCTCGACCTCGACGCGGAAGAGCTTGCCCACCAAGCATTCCTGACGCGGAAAGTGTCCGATCTGGACGGAGTACTCGACGGCTCACCCGTCGCGGACGTCGTCTCCGCGCTGGCGCCCGGGCGGCCCGACCGCGTCCGCACGGCGCTGGCCGAAGGCGACCTCGACCAGTGGGCGAGGCTCACCGAGAACCACCCGGCCCCGGACGTCGCCGCCCTGGCCGCGACGCGGGCGCTGGCCCCGCGGCTCGTCGCCGGCGCCGATCCGCTGGGGCTCGGCCCGGAGTGGCCCGATCAGTGCGCCGGCGCGCTGATCGCCGCGTTGCGCGAGCGCTACCCGACGCACGCGGACAGCTGGCCCGAGCTCGTCGCCGCGATCATGCGCGAACGCGGCCAGACCGCGCCGCCGCCGGCGTCCGAAGCGGAGCTCCGAGAAGCCGAACTCCGGCTCGGCACCGCGCTTCCCGCCGACTACCGCGAATTCCTCCGCACGGCGAACGGCCTGCCCGACGACGTCACCTTCCCGCGCCTGCTGCCCGCCCAGGAACTACGCGCCGACTCCGGTGTGGTGATCGTCTCCGATCCCGCGCTCGTGCTGCTGACCGAGACCGGCCACGCCGTGGAGGTCGACCTCGCGTTCGGCAGCACCGCGCACCCGTCGTTCCGCGCGCTGCTGGAGCACCACCTCGGTCTGCTGGAGGCGAGCGCCTAGCCGGAACAATTCCTAGACCTGACCGCGCTTCTTCCGCTCCGTGTACTCGCGCATGCGCTTGGGGTAGCCGACCCGCGACACCTCGTACACGGGAATCGACCGCTTCTCGCCGAAGTGCAGTGCCGCCTGGAGGCTGCCGATGCGCCGGCGGGTCCACTCGCCGTCGTGGGCGATGAGGACCACAGTGGCTTCCGTCACGGTGGTGCGGGGCTCGACGTACGCCTCCACTCCACGCCGCGACGCGGCCCATTCCTCCAGGTGACGGGTGTCTTCGGAGGTGGCCTTGCGCATCGTTCCCGGACGTCTGCCGCCTCGGCCTCGCCGACGCAGCGAGTCGAAGATCCCCACTCCGACCACCTCTCTTCCTGCAGGAGTACGAACTCCATTATTCCCACGATCAGGTGTGGTCGGTGTCGCACGGCCGGGTTGGTCGGCCGGATCGGCGTAGTGACAAGATGGCTGGTGTCGCGCGCGCGGTTATACCGGGGCTGCGCGACGACCGAGCTTCACCCCTACACCGCTGCCGAGGAGTTATTGAAGTGAGCGACACCTCCGCCGACCTTGTGATCCTGGGAGGCGGATCGGGCGGCTACGCCGCGGCTTTCCGCGCGGCCGAGCTGGGCCTTTCCGTCACGCTGATCGAGAAGGACAAGCTGGGCGGGACCTGCCTGCACCGTGGGTGCATCC
This sequence comes from Amycolatopsis sp. NPDC005232, assembly GCF_040607795.1. NCBI lineage: Bacteria > Bacillati > Actinomycetota > Actinomycetes > Pseudonocardiales > Pseudonocardiaceae > Amycolatopsis > Amycolatopsis sp. NPDC005232. Next base: position 18,458 of record NZ_JBEXHL010000062.1, read on the forward strand.
CGACCAAGGCCCTGCTCCACGCCGCCGAAGTCGCCGACGAAACTCGCGAAGCGGAGTCGGTCGGGGTCAAGGCCGTGTTCGAAGGCATCGACATCGCCGGGGTCAACAAGTACAAGGACGGCGTCGTCGCCCGCCTGTACAAGGGCCTGCAGGGTCTGGCCAAGGCCCACAAGGTCAACCTGGTCGAGGGCACCGGCACGTTCGTCGGCGGCACGACCGTCGAGGTCGAGGGCACCCGCTACACGGGCAAGAACGTCATCCTCGCCACCGGTTCGTACTCGCGGTCCCTGCCCAGCCTGGAGCTCGGCGGCCGGATCATCGCCAGCGAGCAGGCGCTCGCGCTCGACTGGGTGCCGAAGAAGGTCGTGGTGCTCGGCGGCGGCGTGATCGGCGTGGAGTTCGCGAGCGTCTGGGCTTCCTTCGGCGTCGACGTCACCGTGGTCGAGGCCCTGCCGCGCTTGGTGCCCGCCGAGGACGAGTTCGCGTCCAAGCAGCTCGAGCGCGCGTTCCGCCGCCGCAAGATCGCCTTCAAGACGGGCGTGCGGTTCACTGGCGCGAAGCAGGACGACAACGGCGTGAGCGTGTCGCTGGAGTCCGGCGAGACCATCGACGCCGACCTGCTGCTGGTCGCCGTCGGCCGCGGCCCGAACTCCGCGGGCCACGGCTACGAGGAGGCCGGCGTCAAGATCGACCGCGGCTTCGTCCTCACCGACGACCGCCTGCGCACGAACCTGCCGAACGTCTACGCCGTCGGCGACATCGTGCCGGGCCTGCAGCTGGCCCACCGCGGCTTCCAGCAGGGCATCTTCGTCGCCGAGGAGATCGCCGGGCTCGCCCCGCGCGTGATCGACGAGAAGGGCATTCCGCGCGTCACCTACTCGCACCCCGAGGTCGCCTCGGTCGGGCTCACCGAGTCGCAGGCCAAGGAGAAGTACGGCAACGACGTCACCACCTACACCTACGACCTCGGCGGCAACGGCAAGAGCCAGATCCTCAAGACCTCCGGTGGCGTGAAGCTGGTCAAGGCGCCCGACGGCCCGGTCGTCGGCGTGCACATGGTGGGCGACCGCGTCGGCGAGCTGATCGGCGAAGCGCAGCTCGTCTACAACTGGGAGGCGTTCCCGGAGGACGTCGCCCCCCTCATCCACGCGCACCCCACCCAGACCGAGGCCCTCGGTGAAGCGTTCCTCGCCCTCGCGGGCAAGCCGCTGCACGTGCACAGCTGACGTCTCACCAGCACAATCCAAGACACGACTTACAGATCAAGAGGAGTCAGCGAACGATGGCCTACTCCGTCACGTTGCCGGAGCTCGGTGAGAGCGTCACAGAAGGCACCGTCACCCGGTGGTTGAAGCAGGAAGGCGACACCGTCGCGGTCGACGAGCCGTTGCTCGAGATCTCCACCGACAAGGTCGACACCGAGGTCCCGTCCCCCGTGGCCGGCACCCTGGTGAAGATCAGCGCCGGTGAGGACGAGACCGTCGAGGTCGGCGGCGAGCTCGCGGTGATCGACGACGGCACCGGCGGCGTCCCCGCCGCTGCCGAGCCGGCCGCCGCGCCCGCGCAGGAAGCCGCTCCGGAACCGCAGGCGGCGCCCGAGCCGGAGCCGACGCCGGCGCCCGCCGCGCAGGCTCCTCAGGCCGAGGCCCCGTCGCGTCCGGACACCGCGCCGGCGTCGGGTGGCCAGGGCACCGAGGTGAAGCTGCCCGAGCTGGGCGAGAGCGTCACCGAGGGCACCGTGACCCGCTGGCTCAAGCAGGTCGGCGACCCGGTCGAGGTCGACGAGCCGCTGCTCGAGATCTCCACGGACAAGGTCGACACCGAGGTCCCGTCACCGGTCGCCGGCACGGTGCTCGAGATCCGCGCCGGTGAGGACGAGACCGTCGAGGTCGGCGGGGTTCTCGCGGTGATCGGTGCCGCGGGTGCGGCTCCGGCCGCCGCTCCGGCGCCCGTCGCTCCGGCCCCGGCTGCCCCGGCTCCCGCCCCGGTTCAGGAGAGCAAGCCCGCTCCTGCCCCGGCACCTGCCGCGCCCGCCCCGGCGGCTCCGGCCGCTGCCCCGGCTCCGGCCGCCGCTGCCCCGGCCGCCAAGGCCGAGGACAACGGTTCGGCCGACGGCCCGTACGTCACGCCGCTGGTGCGCAAGCTCGCGTCCGAGCACGACATCGACCTGGCGACGCTGACCGGCAGCGGTGTCGGCGGCCGCATCCGCAAGCAGGACGTGCTCGCGGCGGCCGAGGCCAAGCAGAAGGCGGCCGCTCCGGCGCCCGCGGCTGCTGCCCCGGCCCCGGCCGCGCAGGCTCCGGCCGCGGCTGCCCCGTCGGCTCCGGCCGCCGTCTCGCCGGACATCGCCGCCCTGCGCGGCACGGTGCAGAAGGCCAGCCGGATCCGGCAGATCACGGCCACCAAGACCCGCGAGTCGCTGCAGATTTCCGCGCAGCTCACGCAGGTGCACGAGGTGGACGTGACGAAGATCGCCAAGCTGCGCCAGCGCGCGAAGGCGGCCTTCCGCGAGCGCGAGGGCGTGAACCTCACGTTCCTGCCGTTCTTCGCGAAGGCCACCGTCGAGGCGCTCAAGCAGCACCCGAACGTCAACGCCTCCTACAACGAGGACACGAAGGAGATCACCTACCACGGCGCCGTGCACTTGGGCATCGCGGTGGACACCGACCGCGGCCTGCTGTCGGTCGTGATCCACGACGCGGGTGAGCTGAGCCTGGCCGGTCTCGCGCACCGCATCGCCGACCTGGCGGCGCGGGCCCGGGCCAACCACATCAAGCCGGACGAGCTGACCGGTGGCACCTTCACCGTCACGAACATCGGCAGCAACGGCGCCCTGTTCGACACGCCGATCATCGTGCAGCCGCAGTCCGGCATGCTCGGCACCGGCGCCGTCGTGAAGCGCCCGGTCGTCGTGTCCGACGCCGAGGGCAACGACACGATCGCCGTCCGCTCGATGGTGTTCCTGCCGCTGACCTACGACCACCGCCTGGTCGACGGCGCCGACGCCGGCCGCTTCCTCACGACGATCAAGCAGCGTCTGGAAGAGGGCAAGTTCGAGGACGAGCTCGGCCTCTGACGCGATAGCCGGTCTGTCGAAGGCCTCGCACTCCCCAGGGGTGCGGGGCCTTCGCCGTTCCCGGGTGTCCGATGTAGACGGTCGGCCGCCGCCCGCCGTGGCGGAACCGGCGGCCGGGCTGGAACACTGGCGGTGCCACGGTCACCCCCATCCTGTCCATTCCGGACGGTCCCGCACGGGGTCGCCGACCACGGGCCGGGGGTGCGGAACACGCACGGATAGGACACGATCTCAGGCATGCGGGTACTCATCGCGGGGTCCGGCGGGCTCATCGGCACGGCACTGGCGGCGCGGCTGCGCTCGGCCGGCCACGACGTGCGCCGCCTCGTGCGGCGCACCGCGCGGGCGGCCGACGAACACGGCTGGGACCCGCCGTCGGCGCGGATCGACGAGGGCGCGTTCGACGGGGTCGGCGCCGTCGTGAACCTCTGCGGCGCACCCCTGCTGCCGGGCCGATGGAGCGCGATGCGCAAGCAGGTGCTGCTCGACAGCCGCGTCGAGCCCACGGAGGTGCTCGCCGAAGCCGTGGCCGAGCACGGCGTGAAGGTGCTCGTGAACGCCTCGGCCGTCGGCTTCTACGGCAACACCGGTTCCCACGTGGTCGACGAAACCGCCGGCGCGGGCACGGGTTTCCTGGCTGAGCTCTGCACGGCGTGGGAAAGCGCGACCGCCCCCGCCGCCACGGCCGGCGCCCGCGTGGTGCTCGTCCGCACCGGCCTCGTGCTCGCGCGCAAGGGCGGCTTGCTCGACGTGCTGCGGCCGCTGTTCGGCTTCGCCCTCGGCGGCCGACTCGGCGACGGCCGCCAGTTCATGCCGTGGATCTCGCTCGACGACGAGGTCGGCGCCCTCGTCCACGCGCTGGAGCACGAAACGCTGGCCGGCCCGGTCAACCTCGCCGGCCCCGCGCCCGCCACCAACGCCGAGTTCACGAAAGCCCTCAGCCAAGCCCTGCACCGGCCGGCGCCGTGGTGGGTTCCGGGGGTCGCGCTGAAGCTCGCGCTCGGGCAGGCCGGCGAGGAAATGGCGTTGTACGGCCAGCGCGCCGTTCCGCGGCGGCTGGAGCACACGGGTTACGAGTTCCGCCACCGCACTCTGGAGAGCGCGCTGGCCGCCGCGACATGACCGTGCCGCGCGTCCGCTGGATCGTGACGGGCGTGGTGCTGTTCGCCGCTTTCGTCGCGCTGGGCCTGCTCGTCGACCGGCAGCCGCTGCAGCTCGACATGGAAGTCGCGAACGCGTTGCGCGGCCAGGACGCGCGCCCGACCGGGCTGGTCGCGGGGGTCGTCACGAACGTCCTCGGTCCCGTGCTGCCCGGGGTGCTGGGCGTGGCACTGCTCGCGCTGGTGTTGCGGGACCGTTCGAAGCTGTCGCTGTGCGTGCGGCTGGCTGTGGTGTTGGTGCTGTGCCGGCTGACGAGCCTGGCGTTCAAACCCGTGTTCCTGCGCCGGCGTCCGCGCGAGTACCCGGACCTGAGCTACCCCAGCGGCCACGTCGTCGCGGTGGCCTCGACCGGACTGGTCGTGGTGCTGGTGTGCGGCTGGTTCGCACCGCGGTTCGTCCGGTGGGCGGTGGGGATCGCCGTGGCCGCGACCGTCGTGGCAGCGGCCTGTCGGATCGTGCTGGGTGTGCATTGGGTCACGGACACCGTCGGCGCCGTGCTCGCGGTGCTGGGAATGGGCCTGGTGTCGGCGACGGCACTGCGGCTCGTGCCCTTTCACAGGCCCGACGGGCGTAGCCTCGACGAGTGAGTTCTTCGACCGATTCCTGCCGTGCCGCCACCGAACCCGTCGTAGTCCGGGAGCTCGGCACGATCGACTACACCGAGGCCTGGGACCTGCAGCGCGAGATCCTCACCGCGCGCGCCGACCAGACCGGACCGGACACCCTGCTGCTGCTTGAACACCCGTCGGTCTACACCGCCGGAAAGCGCACGGAGCCCGAGGACCGGCCGGCCGACGGCACGCCGGTGATCGACGTGGACCGCGGCGGCAAGATCACGTGGCACGGCCCCGGCCAGCTCGTCGGTTACCCGATCATCGAGCTCGCCGACCCGATCGACGTCATGCACTACGTACGCCGGCTCGAAGAGGCGCTGATCGTGGTGTGCGAGCAGCTCGGTGTGCACACCGGCCGCGTCGAGGGCCGCAGCGGCGTGTGGATCCCGGCCGACGACCGCGGCATCGAGCGCAAGATCGCCGCCATCGGCATCCGCGTGCAGCGCGGCGTGACCATGCACGGCCTCGAGTTGAACTGCAACGCCGACCTCGGCGCGTTCGACTCGATCGTGCCGTGCGGCCTCCGCGACGCCGGTGTCACGTCGCTGTCGTATGAACTGCAGCGCGACGTTACCGTGGCCGAGGTGCTGCCGATGGTGCGCGACGCCGTGCTGGCCGCGCTCGAAGGTGAGCTGGTCGTGAATGACGACCGCTGGTTGCCACGCCCGGAAGCGCCTTCGGCGCCGGGCGTCACCTTCGCCCTGCAGAACTGAGAACTCGTGAGGGGCCGCGCCGCGTTCGAACAAGAACCGAACCGGCGCCGCCCCTCACGAGTAAGTCACAGCTGCGGTGCCACGTCCGAGGCGATGAACTCGAGGTGGTCCAGGTCCTGCAGGTCGAGAACCTGCAGGTAGAGCCGCGTGATACCCGTCTTCTCACGCCACTGCCCGATGCGGTCGACGACCTGGGCCGCCGTGCCGGCCAGGCCGGACTCGCGCAGCTCACCGAGGTCACGCCCGATGGCCCCGGCCCGGCGCGCCACCTCGGCGTCGTCGCGGCCGATCGCGACGGTGAGCGCCACCGAACGCAGGATCTCCTTCGGGTCGCGGCCCACGGCCTCGGCCGCGGCGGCCACGCGCTCGAACTGCGCCAGCGCGGCTTCCGGGCTCGCGAACGGCAGGTTGAACTCGTCGGCGAAGCGCGCGGCCAGCTCGGGCGTCCGCTTCTTGCCCCCGCCACCGATGATCACGGGCGGCGCGGGCGACTGCGCCGGCTTCGGCAGCGCGGGCGAGTCGACGACGGTGTAGTGCTCACCGGAGAACGAGAACGTCTCGCCCGCCGGCGTCTTCCACAGGCCGGTGATGATCTCCAGCTGCTCGGCGTAGCGGTCGAAGCGCTCCTTCAGCGGCGGCAGCGTGAGCGCGTACGCGGTGTGCTCGGTGTCGAACCAGCCCGCGCCGAGGCCGAACTCCACGCGCCCGCCCGACATCTGGTCGACCTGCGCCACGGAGATCGCGAGCGGGCCGGGGTGGCGAAACGTCGCCGCGGTGACGAGCGTGCCGAGCCGGATCCGCTTGGTCTCGCGGGCGAGCCCGGCCAAGGTGATCCACGCGTCGGTGGGCCCGGGCAGACCGTCGCCGTCGCCCATCTTCAGGTAGTGGTCGCTGCGGAAGAACGCGTCGAAACCGGCGGCCTCGGTCGCGTTGGCGACGCGCAGGAGGTCGTCGTACGTGGCGCCCTGCTGGGGCTCCGTGAAGATCCTCAAGTCCATGGCGCCAGCCTAGCTGTGCCGATCATTGCCAATCCGACGACAGTCACGGCCGAATGGCTTCGCAGCAACGGTTACGTGCCGCGAGGGGGCGGCCTGTTTTGGGCCGGATTGGCAACCACGGCGCTGTTCAGGGCGCCGCTCAGCTCGCGGCCGGCCGCTCCCCCACCTCGCCGGGCTGACGCAGGCGCAGCAGCATCCGCACGATCACGTCCTCGATCTGCTCACCGATCTTCTTCGGGTCGGCCGCGCTCGCGATCTCCGTGGCCGCGGACGACAGCGCGCCGAACAGCAGACGCGCGGTGATGTCGACCGGCACGGGCTCGACCTCGCCGGCGTCCACGAGCGACTGCAGGCCCGCCCGCACGAGCCCGAAGCTGCACTGCTCCTCGGCCTCGCGCCAGCGTTCCCAGCCCATCACCACCGGCGCCTCGTGGATCGCGATGCGCTGGTAGGCCGGGTCGAGGCAGCTCTTGATGAACGCGTTGAGCGCGCCCAGTACCCGTTCCCACGGCGTACCGGGGCCGGTCATGATCTTCTCCAGCCGGTCGTAGACCAGGCTTTCCACGGAGTCGAACGCGGCTTCGAACAGGGCCTGCTTGCCGCTGAAGTGGTGGTACAGCGCGCCCTTCGTCACGCGGGCGCGCTTGGCCACCTCGTCGAGCGAGGTACCCGCGTAACCGCGTTTCGTGAACAGCTCGACGGCGCTGTCGACCAGGGCGGATCGTGTGGACTCCGAGTAGTCGAGTCGTCTGGACCTCATTGTCGGCACCCTCACAACCTTACGCCGGACGGCGATCTCCATACCCATGGTATGTTCACTGCGTCAGGTCCGTACCGGGAGTATGCCGCAAACCCGCGGTACGACCCGGGTCACGGAAGGGGAGCCCACACCATGAGCTGGACCGACTTCTACCGACGCCGGGAGATCCTCGAGGCGGCCGTGCGCTATGCGCAGCGCACCCCTGATGAGCCGCTCGTTCTCGCCGAGATCCCCGGCGCCACCGACGTTTTCGGCGGTGAAGAGAACCTGCTGCTGGCACTGCAGTACAGGTGGACGCAGGTGCTCGGGGGGCACCTGCGCGCGGAGCTGGCCGACCCGGAGGACGCCGCGGCCGACGGCGTCGGCGACCAGGTCGACACCGTTTCCCGCGCGTGGCGGCGCGCGCAGTCCGAGCACGAGACGCTGCGTGCGGTGCTCGACGCCGCGCTGACCCGGCACCCGTCGCTGGTGAACCTGCACGAGGGCGAGCTGCGCACGCTGGCGCTCACGGCGGGGCTGGCCGGGCCCGGCGAGCCCACCGAGGAGATCACCCGCGTCGGCTACGCCTTCGATTCGCTGGTGCGCGCCGGCAGCGACCGCTCGGACCGCCCGGCGCGGCGGCGCAGCCCCATGGGACACCTCATGCGCCTGCTCGCACCCAGCGCGTGACCGCGTAGTTACAGGCGTGTAGTTAGGTGAACCCCATGAACCGACGCTGGACCGAGGCCGACCTGGCCGACCAGACCGGCCGGACCGTCCTGGTCACCGGCGCCAACTCGGGCCTCGGTCTGCGCACGGCGGAGGTCCTCGCCGGCCACGGCGCGCGAGTGCTGCTCGCCTGCCGCTCGGCCGAGCGCGGTGCCGCCGCCCTCGAGCGTGTGCGTGCGGTGGCCTCCGGTGCCGCGCCCGAGCTCGTGCAGCTGGATCTGGCCGACCTCGCGTCGGTGCGCAAGGCGGCCACATCGGTGCGCGAGCTGACCGGTGACGCGCTCGACGTGCTCGTGAACAACGCCGGCCTCATGGGCACACCCAAGGGCCGAACGGCCGACGGCTTCGAGCTGCAGTTCGGCACCAACTACCTCGGGCCGGCCGCGCTCACGTGGCTGCTGATGCCCGCGCTGCGCGGCGGCACGGCGGCGCGCGTGGTCACGCTCTCGAGCATCGCGGCCACCGGCTCGCGCATCCGGCTGGCGGACCCGAACTTCGAGCACGGCCGGTTCAACACGGCCGCCGCCTACGGGCAGTCGAAGCTCGCCGACCAGATCTTCGGGCTGGAGCTCGACCGGCGGCTCCGCGCGGCCGGTTCCCCGGTGATCAGCGTGCTCGCCCACCCCGGCTACACCGAGACCGGTTTGCAGACCGGCATGGCGAAGTCCTACCCCAACCCCGTCGTGCGCGCCTTGATGCTCGGCACGATGCACCTCGGCAACCTGGTGCTGGCGCAGGACCTCGCGCACGGGGCGCTGCCGCAGCTCTACGCGGCCACGCAGCCAGACGTCGAGGGCGGCGACTACTACGGCCCGGACCGCCTGTTCGGTTCCCGTGGGTATCCCACGAAGGTGCGCCCGCTCGCCGCCGCCCGCGACCTCGCGACGGCGACCGCATTGTGGGACTTGACGGCCCGCTTGACGAACGTCACGCCCGACCCGCAGTAGGCGATTCGCCCGGTACCGCGGGCGTAGTGTGGTGGACGTGACTGCTGCGCCTGAAGGGCGGAAGTTGCTGCGGCTCGAGGTCCGCAACAGCGAGACGCCCATTGAGAAGAAGCCGTCGTGGATCAAGACGAAGGTGCGGATGGGGCCGGAGTTCACTGAACTCAAAGGCCTGGTGCGGCGTGAAGGCCTGCACACCGTCTGCGAAGAAGCCGGCTGTCCCAACATCTACGAGTGCTGGGAAGACCGTGAGGCGACGTTCCTGATCGGCGGGGACCAGTGCACGCGGCGGTGTGATTTCTGCCAGATCGACACCGGGAAACCGTCCGCCCTCGATCGCACCGAGCCGCGCAAGGTCGCGGAATCCGTGCAGGCCATGGGTTTGCGGTACTCGACCGTCACGGGCGTGGCGCGCGACGATCTGGATGACGGCGGGGCCTGGCTGTACGCGGAGACCGTCCGGCAGATCCACGAGCTCAACCCGGGCACCGGTGTCGAGCTGCTGATCCCGGACTTCAACGCGGATCCCGAGCAGCTGGCCGAGGTGTTCGGCTCGCGGCCGGAGGTTTTGGCGCACAACGTGGAGACGGTGCCGCGCATCTTCAAGCGCATCCGTCCCGGGTTCCGCTACGCGCGTTCGCTGGAGGTCATCACGAAGGCCCGTGAGGCCGGCCTGGTGACGAAGTCGAACCTGATCCTCGGCATGGGCGAGACGCCCGACGAGGTCGGGGCCGCGATGCGCGACCTGTACGAGGCGGGCTGCGAAATCCTCACGATCACGCAGTACCTGCGGCCCTCGCCGCGGCACCACCCCGTGGACCGCTGGGTGACGCCGGAGGAGTTCGTGGAGCACTCCCAGACGGCCGAGGCGCTCGGTTTCAGCGGCGTGATGGCGGGACCGCTCGTGCGCTCCTCCTACCGCGCCGGACGGCTCTACGCGCAGACCAAGGCCCACCGCGGTGAGGAGCTGCCGGAGAACCTGGCGCACCTGGCCGAGCAGGGCCCGGCGGCGCAGGAAGCCAGCTCGCTGCTCGCACGCTGACCGGCGTTTGCTTCATGAAGGGCCCGCTCACCTCGAGCGGGCCCTTCGTCGTTCCGGCCCCTACGGGCAGTCCCTGGGAAGTCCCCCAGGTCGGGCCGAGCGCCGTGACGGATTCCAAAGAATCCGTAAAGTGACCTTGTGGCTTTGGTAACGGATCTCCTGAACTGGCTGCAAGGACTCCCGGAACCGGGCCTTGTCGCCGCGGCCGGCGGGCTCGTGTTCGCCGAGTGCACCATCGGCCTGGGGTTCATCGCTCCCGGCGAGTCGGCGCTGCTCATCGCGGCGACGACGGCGACCACGACACCGCGGTTCCTCACGCTGTGGGCCGTGGTCACGGTGTGCGCGGCACTCGGCGACTCCGTCGGCTACGCACTCGGCCGCCGGTTCGGACCACGGCTGCGCGAGACGAAGTTGATCCGCAAGTACGGCCTCGACGCGTGGGACAAGGCCGCCGGCGTGCTGGAGCGGCGTGGCGCGTGGGCGGTGTTCTTCGCGCGGTTCCTGCCGGTGCTGCGGACGTTGACGCCGGCCGCCGCTGGCGCGTCACGGCTGCCGTTCCGGAAGTTCCTGCCCGCGACGGTCGCGGGGGCGCTGTGCTGGTCGCTCGTGCACATCAGCCTCGGCGCGGCGCTCGGCGAGGCGGCCAAGAAGGTGGAGGGCGCGCTCAGCACGGGCTTCCTCGTGGCGGCGACCGCGGTCGTCGGGGTACTGGTGTTCTTCCTGGTGCGCATGAAGAAGCGCAAAGCACTGGCGCCCGAGCCGACTGAGGAACCGGTCCGCGTCGCGGAGTGATCCGGTGCGGCATCACACGTCCGTGACGCCGCCGTGAACGCTCACGCTTACTACATTCGGCGGTATGACCCCACTCGATCTCCCCGGGCCGGTGGCGTTCGTGCTCGGCGGCGGAGGGAGCCTGGGCGCGCTGCAGGTCGGGATGCTGCGCGCGCTGGACGAAGCCGGCGTGACACCCGACCTCGTGGTCGGCACTTCGGTGGGTTCGCTCAACGCCGCCGTGCTGGCGCTGCCCGGGGCCGACCGGCTCGGGCGCCTGCACGACATCTGGAAGCACATGACGAAGCACGAAGCGTTCCCCGGCGGCGTTTTCAGCCAGGTGCGCACGCTTCGCCACAGCAAAACGAACCTGTTCCCCAACACAGGTCTCACGAAGATCATCGACGACCACCTCGGCCCCGGCCGGCGCTTCGAGGACCTGGAGCTCCCGCTCGGTGTGGTGACCACGGACGTCGACACGGCCGAGCCGGTCCTGTTCCGCACGGGGCCGGTGCGCGAGCCGTTGCTGGCCAGCTGCGCCATCCCGGGGATCTACCCGCCGGTGGACTACGACGGCCGGCTGCTCTACGACGGCGGCCTGGTGGCCAACGTGCCGATGCGCCAGGCGCTCGCGATGGGCGCTCGCTCACTTGTGGTCCTGGACTGCGCGTTTCCGGGCAAAATGCCGGGTGCACCACGCACGTTCGCCGAGGTGATGATGTTCACCGCGTTGATCAGCATGCGCAACCAGGCGGCACTGGAGGCGCCCGCCGCGGCGCGGCGAGCACCCGTGGTCTACCTGCCCGGACCGGCGCCCGTGCGGGTCAGCCCGCTCGACTTCACGAAGACGGACCAGCTCGCCGACGAGGCCTACCATTCGGCCCGTGACTACCTGAAGGAACTGGTCGTCGACGGCCCCGGTCTCTACGGCGCGCCAGGCCTTGTCACAGCGTGATCCACGCCACTGCGATGCACCTATCCGCTGCGTGGGGCGTCTTCCTGATCGCGTAGTTTTGGAATGGAAGAAGCCTGCCGGCCCGCGATACCCCGCAAAAGAGACAAAATGTTCCCGAAGAAGACTTTCCTTTCGGTTGCCGGAATTCTCGCGGCAACCCTGCTGGTTTCGGCCTGCTCCTCCGGTGGGGACACCGGGGGCAGCGCATCGCCCGTGACCCCGGGTGGCACGAGCGCGGCCACCGCGGCCACGCCGGCGACGGTGTCGATCGACCCGGCCGACGCCTCCGGGATCAGCCCGACCACCCCGATCGTCGTCAAGGCCGCCAACGGCAAGCTGACCGACGTGACGGTGACCAACTCCAAGGGGAAGTCGGTCGCCGGCAAGCTCACGACGGACGGCTCCAGCTGGACCAACACCGAGGTGCTCGGCTACGGCGGCACCTACAAGATCGTCGCGCACGCCCAGGGCACCGACGGCAAGCCAGTGGAGAAGGACGGCAACGTCACCACGGTTTCGCCGTCGAAGCAGGCGAACGCGAACCTGATCCCGGCGCCGTCGGCCGTGAAGTCGACCGGTGTCGGCGTGGGGCAGCCGATCGTGTTCAGCTTCGGCGTCAAGGTGAAGAACAAGGCCGCCGTGGAGAAGGCCCTGTCGGTGCAGTCGTCGCCGCAGCAGGAGGGCAGCTGGTACTGGATGGACGACCAGAACGTCCACTACCGGCCGAAGGAGTACTGGCAGCCGAACACCACACTGACCGTCTCGGCGAAGATCTACGGCGTCGACTTCGGCAACGGCGTGTTCGGCGCCGAGGACCGCACCGAGACGTACAAGGTGCACGACTCCTGGATCGCCAAGGCGGACGGCAACACCGAGCAGATGCAGATCTTCCACAACGGCTCGATGGTGAAGACCATGCCGATCTCCATGGGCAAGGACGCCACGCCGACGCACCTCGGCCCGCACGTGATCTCGTTCAAGCAGGCGAACTACACGATGGACTCCTGCACCTACGGTGTCTGCCCGCCCGACCCGAAGGCCTACCGCTCCGACGAAAAGTTCTCCGAGCGCATCTCGAACGACGGTGAGTTCGTGCACGAGAACCCGAACAGCGTCGGCCAGCAGGGCAGCTCCAACGTGTCCCACGGCTGCATCAACCTGAACGCCGCCAACGCCGAATGGTTCTTCCAGAACTTCGGCCTCGGCGACGTCGTGGAGGTCACCAACTCGGGCGGCCCACAGCTCCCCGTGTGGGACCTGTACGGCGACTGGTCCAAGTCCTGGACGGACTGGCAGAAGGGCTCGGCTCTCTGAGCCTTGGGGGGCCTCCGCCTTGGGGCGAGGCACGCGGGTGATGGACTGGCGGAAGGCGCCGGAGCGATTGTTGCTCCGGCGCCTTTCTCGTTGTCTGGGGGCGCTGCGTGGGTTGTGTGCCGGGGTTTTGTGGCTCGTCGCAGAAGAGGGCGTAGTCGGGGTCTGTCGGTTTCGAGGTTGCCTGCACGGATTTTCATGCTCGGCTGCACGCCTATCCGGGCGCGGCGAGACGTGCGCCAGGGACCGAGCTAGGCACCGTCGTTGCCATCGCGCAGGGAATGGATCATGCTCCGCAGGCTCCGGAACGCGACTGACTGCTCGGCCTCGGTCATGCCGGCCAGCATTCTGACCTCGACGGACCGGACCGCGACGGTCGCCTTCTCAAGGCTCCGTCGGCCGCGAGGCGTGAGCCGCGTGGGAAGAACCTTTCCGACGGGTGCCTCCGCAGGCCTGGTCACGTGACCCTCTCGTTCCAGGGCCTGGAGCAGCACGTTCATCGTCTGCCGGGTCACGAACGCGCCCCGCGCGAGCTCGGAGTTCGACAAGCCCGGTCGTTGAGCCAGCAGCTCGAGGCAGGAGTAGTGCGTCACGCTCATCCCGAGCGGCCGCAGCACCTCCTCCATGGCTGCGCGCAGGACGCTCGACGCCTCTTTCAGCAGGTAGCCCAGTGACGTCTCCAGGTCGACGCCGACACCGTCTTGACTCATGTCAGCATTCTGACATAGATTGACCCGTGTCAGAAAGCTGACACGAAACGAAGGAGCGTCACCATGCCCGCCACCGGCCCCGACTTCATCTCGCTCCAAGCGCGCGATCTCGACGCTTCACAGGCGTTCTACGAGCAGTACCTCGGCCTCGTCCGCTCGCCGGCCGGACCTCCGCACGCCGTCGTCTTCGAGACGAAGCCGATCGCGTTCGCACTCCGCGAAGTCGTTCCCGGCACCGATCTCACATCCGTTGCCCAGCCCGGCATCGGTGCCGCTATCTGGCTCCACGCCACAGACGTCCAGGCCATTCACGATGCGCTTGTCGCCGACGATCACACCATCGTCTCCGCACCGATCGACGGCCCCTTCGGCCGGACATTCACCTTCGCCGACCCCGACGGCTACCAAGTCACTCTCCACGACCGCACCTGATAGGCCGAGGGCTTGATGCCGCGGGCCACAGTCAAGGGCGCTCGATGGACGGAGCCGCCGGGAGATGGTCCGTTAGACCGGCCGGCGGCCGAAAAGGTCTGGAAATAGAGTTAGGCCCCGGGAGAACCGTGAAGATTCTCAACCGGGGCCTAACCCTGACATTTAGTTCGGCGGCGTCCTACTCTCCCACAACCCTTCGGTTGCAGTACCATCGGCGCTACCAG
>NZ_JBEXHL010000063.1:0-28708 GCF_040607795.1 Amycolatopsis sp. NPDC005232
CGGATTGGGCGGTCCGATCGGCCCCCGGCCGATCCGACTGCCCAATCCGGAAGCCGGCTCAAAGGCGATCTCGCACGCCCTGCCGAAGGCGGGGCCAAAAAACACAGCGATAGCGCCGTCGGCCCCGACGGAGTCGCGGCCGACGGGGCTATAGCCATTGCCGCGATCACTTCGTGTACCAACACCTCCAACCCGCATGTGATGGTCGCCGCGGGTCTGCTCGCCCGCAACGCCCGCGCGCGGGGGCTCACCGCCAAGCCGTGGGTGAAGACGAGCCTCGCGCCGGGTTCGAAGACCGTCACCGAGTACCTGGCGCGCGCCGGGCTGACCGGGCCGCTCGACGAGCTGGGCTTCCAGCTCGTGGGGTATGGCTGCATGACGTGCATCGGCAACTCCGGCCCGTTGCTGCCCAGCGCCGCCGAAGCGGTGGCCGAGCGCGGCGCCGTGGTGGCGTCGGTGCTGTCGGGCAACCGGAACTTCGACGGCCGCATCAACAACGACGTCTCCCTCAACTACCTCGCCTCTCCCCCGCTCGTCGTCGCCTACGCGCTGGCCGGTTCGGTCAAGCACGACCTGACCAGCGAGCCGCTGGGGGTCGACGCCGACGGCGAGCCCGTGCTACTCGCGGACCTGTGGCCGGACGACGCCGAGATCGACGAGGTCGTGCGCGCGCACCTCACGCCCGAGCTGTTCCGCGAGGCCTACGCCGACGTGTTCGGCGGCGACCAGCACTGGGCCGGTGTGCCCGAGTCCGACGGCCACCACTTCGCGTGGGAGCCGGACTCGACGTACCTGCGCCGCCCGCCGTTCCTCGACGAGGTCACCGAAACCGTCGCCGCACCAACCGACGTGACCGGCGCGCGCACGCTGTTGCTGCTGGGCGACTCCGTGACCACCGACCACATCAGCCCCGCCGGCCGCATCCCCGCGGCGAGCAGCGCCGGGCGTTACCTCACGGCGCTGGGCGAGACCGATCTCAACACCTACGCCTCGCGCCGCGGCAACTTCGAGGTGATGGTGCGCGGCGGCTTCGCCAACCCGCGGCTGGCCAACCTGCTCGCCCCGGACGCCGCCGGCGGCGTCACCCCCGATTTCACGCGCGAGGGCGCGCTGGTGCCCATCCACGAGGCTTCCCAGTCCTACGCCGCGGCCGGCGTGCCGTTGATCGTGATCGCGGGCCAGGAGTACGGCACGGGTTCGTCGCGCGACTGGGCGGCGAAGACGACCGCGCTGCTGAAGGTGAAAGCCGTGCTGGCACAGTCGTTCGAGCGGATCCACCGGTCCAACCTCGTGGCGCTCGGCGTGCTGCCGCTGCAGTTCCTCGACGGCGACAGCGCGGCCTCGCTCGGGCTCGACGGCACGGAGGAGTTCGACCTCACCGGGATCGCCGACGTCGTCCAGGATGCGGCGCGGCCGCTGACGGTGCGCGTGCGCCCGGCGGACCGGCCGGCGTTCGAGTTCTCCGTGCGCGCCCGGCTCGACACCCCGCGCGAAGCCACCTACTACGCGAACGGCGGGGTGCTGCCGTACGTCCACCGCCTGATCCTGCGAGGTGAGCTTGACTGATCCCGCGCCCGTCGTCGAACCGCTGCTGCTCGGCTACGGCCTCTCCTCCGACCAGGGCAGCATCGGGTTCTGCGGCGTCTACCTCGTGCAGACGCCGCGGCGCCGCATCCTGTTCGACTGCGGCCACGCGGGCCGCCGCCGCGCGCTGCACCGGGCGCTGGCCCGCCACGGGCTCGGCGTGCGCGACGTCGACACGCTGGTGCTCTCCCACGCGCACTACGACCACGTGCAGAACGCCGACCTCTTCACCCACGCCGAGGTGTTCCTGCACCCGGCCGAACGCGAGCCCGAGCCCGGCGACCCGGTGGCTCCCCCGTGGACGGAAGCGATCTTCGCCGGACTGGCACTGCACGAAGGCAGCATCGACGGGCTCGAGCTGGCGCCCGGCGTCACGATCACCGGGCTGCCCGGCCACACCGCGGGTTCGCTCGGCCTCACCGTCGAGACCGCCGACGGCACGGCGCTGCTCACCGGCGACGCCGTCCCCTCCTCCCGCGCCCTGCGTGCCGGCCGCGCCACCACAGCGGCGAACGACGAAGCGGCCGCCGCGTCGATCGAACTCGTGCGGACCCGGGCCGACGTGGTGTACCCCGGCCACGACCGGCCGTTCACGATCGAGGCCGGGCTGCCCGGCCGGTACCTGTTCCCGCGCGTGGACCTCGAAGTGCTCGCGCCCGACCCGCTGACCGACGACCCGCCCGCGCCGTCTTGAGGCGCGGGTCTCCGCCGAAAGGAAGCTCCCCAGCATGACCACCGCCACCGGCATCTTCGCCGAGCCGGCTCCGAAGTTCTCCACCGAGAGCCTGCACGCCGTGCTCGGCGAGCACTGGGCGCTCACCGACCCGGTACTCAAGCCGCTCGACAGCGAACGCGATCTCAACGTGCTCGTCGACGGCCGATTCGTGCTCAAGATCTCCAACCCCGCCGAGCAGGCCGACGTCGTGGACATGGAGACCCGCGCGCTGGAGCACGTGCACGCAGCCGACCCGGAGCTGCCGGTGCCGGAGACGGTCGCGACCACGGCGGGCGAACCCGTCGCGCGCCCGCTCGACGACGCCGGACGCGAATGCCTCGCCCGGCTGATCACGCTGCTGCCCGGCTCACCGCTCGAAGGCGGACCGCTGGATCCCGACCTCGCCGCGCAGGTCGGCGCGGTGGCCGCGCGCGTTTCCGTGGCGCTGCAAGGCTTCTTCCACCCCTCGGCCGGGCGGACGCTGATGTGGGACATCCGGCGGATGCCGGAAGTCCTGGCTGCGGCCGGGATCGCGGCCGGGCGGCTGGGCGAGCTCGCCGAGCGCGTTGCCCCCGCGCTGGCGGCTACCGCCACGCTCCCCTCGGGTGTGCAGCACGCCGACGTGACCCTCACCAACGTGCTGGCCTCGCGCGCGAGCGTGACTGGCGTGATCGACTTCGGCGACATGCACCACACGGCCGCCGTCGCCGACCTCGCCGTGACGCTGACCTCCGTGCTGCGCCTCAGCGGGGGCGACGCGGACCGCCTGTGGCGCCTCACCGACGCCGTGCTGCGCGGCTACCAGCGGCACCGCTCGCTGTCGCCGGCGGAGGTGGCGGTGCTGGGCGAGCTGGTGATCGCGCGCCTGCTCACGACACTCGCGGTCTCGGCGACCCGGCGCGGGCCGCACGCGGACAACCACCGCTACATCACCCAGTACGACACCAACAGCGAGCAGGCGCTGGACCTGCTGTCGGCGTTGTCCGTGCCGGAGCTCGCCGAGCGGCTGGCGCGGCTGGCGGGCACGCGGGACCTCACGGCGGCGATCTCGCCGGACAGCCTCCCGGCGCGCCGCGCGCAGGCCATGGGCGGCAAGCTCGCCCCGCTGTTCTACCGGCGACCGCTGGAAATCGTGCGCGGCGAAGGGCCGTGGCTCTACGCCCGCGACGGCGCGCGGTACCTCGACGCGTACAACAACGTCGCGGTCATCGGCCACACACACCCCGCCGTGACGCAGGCGGTGAGCCTGCAGCTGGCGCAGCTCAACACGCATTCGCGCTACCTGCACGCGGGGATCGTCGAGCTCTCCGAGCGCATCCTCGCGACCATGCCGGCACCGCTCGACACGGTCCTGTTCACCACGTCCGGCACCGAGGCCAACGAGCTGGCGTGGCGCTTGGCCACCGAGTACACCGGCGCGGGTGCGGCCGTGATCGCGGAGCACGCCTACCACGGGGCGTCGAAGTGGATGGCGGACCTGAGCTCGAACGAGTGGCCCGCGGGCTACCGGCCCGCCCACGTCGCGACGTTCGAAGCACCGCACGGCCCGGCTCCCGAGCTGACGGAAACCGTTGCGGCCGAACGGATCCGCCGGGCGGACGAGACCCTGCGCGCGGCCGGTGAGCGTCCGGCCCTCGTGCTCGCGGACTCGCAGTTCACCTCCGAAGGGATCCTCGACGTGCCCGGCGAGTTCGTGGCCGGCCTGGTCTCGGGCGCCCACACGGCGGGCGCGCTGTACCTCGCCGACGAGGTCCAGTCGGGCTACGGCCGCAGCGGCCCGCAGCTGTGGCGTTTCCTGCTCGCCGGCGTGACACCCGACCTCGTGACGCTGGGCAAGCCGATGGGCGCGGGCTACCCGATCGGCGCCGTCGTGACGCGGCGCGAAATCGCCGACGCGCTCGCCGGCAGCTACGAGTACTTCTCCACCTTCGCCGCCACTCCGGCGGCGGCCGCGGCCGGCCACGCGGTGCTCGACGTCCTCGGCCTCACCGACCTGCCCGCGCGCGCCGCCGCGACGGGCACGTTCCTGCGGGAGGGTCTGCGGGCGCTGGCCGCGGAGGAACCGCTGCTGGGCGAGGTCCGCGGCACCGGGCTGCTCGCGGGCGTCGACGTGCTCGGCTCGGGTGCGTCGACGTCTCGCGAAGTGACGCGCGCGCTCCTCTCGGAGCTGGTCGGGCAGGGCGTGCTCGCCGGGTCCACCGGCCCGCGCGGTGACGTGCTGAAGGTGCGGCCGCCGCTGGTGTGGGAGGACACGCACGTGAGCCAGTTCCTGGAGCGGCTGCGGCGTGCGCTGGCGGAACTCCGGGCCTGACAACTGAAACCGGCCGTGGGGTCCGCCGTCGGTGCGGCAGACCCCACGGCCGGGGGCTGGGGGATTACTTGCGAAGCTCGCCGCGCGCCGGCGGCAGCGTCGTCGGCCCGGAGTTGACGTTCGTGGCGTGGCCGACCGTGACACCGGTGTCGTCGAAGGCCAAGTCGAGCCGGTCGACGAACGGTGACTCCAGGAAGTGCCACGTCAGGTGCAGCTCGTCGGCCGACCACCACTGCCCGGCGGCGAGGACGGCAGCCGTGGGGTCCTGGTAGGAGTGGTGCAGGCGCCACACGCTGACGCCGGTGTCCTGGCGCGTCCAGGTGCCCACTCCGTGGTCGATCGGGTGCCGGCCCAGCTCGTCCTCGACGACGACGTGCACCGAGCCGTCGCGGACCTCGACCGCCATTGACACGAGACCCTGCTCGTTGGGCTCGAAGTCGTACGTCGCCGTGAACCCGGCGCGCTGGACCGCGGCGCCGACGGTTTCCGGCTCCTGCACGCGGTCCACCCACGCGGCCAGATCGTCTACTTCGGACTGTTCCCGAGCCGGGCTCTCGAATGCCGTGGTGAACGCGGACCGCAACATCCCCGGCAGGTCGTGGTAGCTGCCGTCGCCCATGGCGCCGGTGATCACGACCACGCCGTCGTGGCGGGGGAAGACCATGCATTCCTGGCCGAAAATGCCCGAAGCGCTGTAGATCCCGGCCTCGGTGGTCCAGAACTGGTAGCCGTACCCCTCGTCGGCGACGACGTCGGGCGCGGGCGGCACGAGCTCCTTGCCGTTCCACTCCCCGCTGATCGCGCGGCGCACGTGCAGCGCCGAAGCCTTCTGCACCCAGCCGGTCGGCAGCACGCGGGAGCCGTCCCACACGCCGTCCTGCAGGTGCAGCACACCGAACTTCAGCAGGTCGCGCGGGCGCAGCGAAAGCCCGTTGCCGCCGCTGGAAACGCCCTCGGGGTCCCGTTCCCACGTGTAGTCCGTGATCCCCAGCGGGTCGAACAGCCGTGGCCGCAGGTACTCGTCGACCGGCTGGCCCGAGACCTGCTGCACGATCGCCGACAGCACGTGGCTCGTGGTGCTGCTGTAGGTGAAGTTGCGCCCCGGCAGCTCGACCACGGGCTCCTCGAGGAACTCGTCGACCCAGCCCGTGCGCCGCAGGCGCGTGGTGGCGCCCGACAGCCCGCGCGCGTGACCCGTGCACATCGTCAGCAGGTCGCGCACGCGCATGCGGCCGAGGTTCTCGCTCGGCTCGCCGCCCAGCCGGTCGGCGAAGAAGCCGACGACGGGGTCGTCGAGGGAGAGCAGGCCTTCGGCCTCGGCGAAACCGACGGCCGCGGCGGTGAAGCTCTTCGTGGCCGAGTGCACCTTGTGCCGCAGGCCCGGTTCGTGCGGCCACTGCCACAGGTCCAGCACGGTCCGGCCGTGGCGGTGCACGAGCAGGGAGTGCACGCGCATCCCGCGCTCGGCCATGGTCTGCAGCAGGGTGTGGACCGGGCCCGGGTCCAGCGCCGGCGCCGGGTCGTGGAAGGCGTTGCTCATGCTCACCGTTCTCGTGCGGAACTTCTTACCGGATTACAGGACCTGCGAAAGGAACGACTTCAGCCGCGGCGTCTGCGGGTCGGTCAGCAGCTGCCGGGCCGGTCCCTCCTCGGCGATCACACCGCTGTCCACGAACAGCACGCGGTCGGCGACCTCGCGGGCGAAGTTCATCTCGTGCGTCACCACCATCATCGTCATCCCGGACGACGTCGCGAGGTCGCGCATCACGTCGAGCACGCCCTTCACCAGTTCGGGGTCGAGCGCCGAGGTCGCCTCGTCGAACAGCATGATGTCGGGCTCCATCGCGAGCGAGCGCGCGATCGCCACGCGCTGCTGCTGCCCGCCGGACAGGTGCGAGGGCCGCGCGGACGCCAGCGCCCGCAGGCCGACCTTGTCCAGCTGCTGCATCGCGCGTTCCCGCGCTTCCTCGCGCGACATCTTGCGCACCCGCCGCAGTGCGAGCGCGATGTTGTCCACCGCGCTCTTGTGCTGGAACAGGTTGAAGTGCTGGAACACCATGCCGGTGCGCGAGCGCACGGCGTTGAGGTCCACCTTCGGGTCGGTGATCGTCTGCCCGTGCAACCGGATCGTGCCCGACGTCGGCGGGGACAGCAGGTTCACGCACCGCAGCAGCGTCGACTTGCCCGACCCCGAGGCGCCGATGAGGCACACGGTCTCGCCGCGCGCGACCGTCGCCGACACGCCCTTGAGCACCTCGACGAGGCCGAAGGACTTGCAGATGTCGACCAGCTCGATCGCGGGGACGTCGGCCTTCGCCTCGTCCTGCGCCTGCGGAGAAGTCGTTACCTGGTTCACGTTCACGCTCCCGCTTCGAATCCGGTGGCACCGACGGGGACCAGCGGCTGCGGCGTCGCGGCCGGGCCGCCACCGCCGCCGCTCGCCGGACGGCGGCCTTCGCGCAGCCGCTTGTCGAACCAGTTCACCAAGTGTGTCAGAGGCACCGTGAACACGATGTAGACCAGCCCCGCGGCCACGAACGACGACGAGTTGTACGAAATGGACTGCGCCTGCTGCGCGATGAAGTACAGCTCGCGCTCACCGACGGCCAGGCCGAGCAGGTACACCAGCGAGCTCTCCTTCACGGCCACGATGAACTGGTTCGCCAGCGCCGGCAGCACGTTGCGGATGCCCTGGGGCACCACGACGAGCAGCTGCGTGCTCAGGTGGCTCATCCCGAGACTGCGGCCGGCCTCGGCCTGGCCGGGCGGCACGCTCTGGATGCCCGAGCGGAAGATCTCCGCGATGTAGGCCGCGTTGATCAGGCCCACCGCGAGGATCGCGTAGCCCATCGGCGACTGGCCGAACAAGCGCACGCCCGCCGACGGCAGCCCGATGCCGATGAGGCTCACCGTCACGATGGCGGGCAGGCCGCGGAACACGTCGACGTACACGCGGGCAGGCATTCGCAGCCACCAGCGCGTGGAGATGAGCAGCATCGCCAGCAGCAGGCCCACCACCAGCCCGAGGACCAGCGCGAGCGACGCGATGATCAACGTGTTGCGCAGGCCCTCCCCGAGCAGCGAGGGCAGCACGGCGAGAATCTGGTGGATATCGAAAAAGGAATGCAGGAAATCGCCCATGGGACCAGGTGTCCTTACCTCGGTTCGGCCGCGGACCGCTGGAGTGCGCGCGGACCCGGGCTCAGCGGGGTCGGCGACGGTACCGGCCGGCAGTTCGTCTTATAGACTATAACTGTGACGTGGCGCTCACGGTAGCAGATTCGACAAGATAGTCAACGGCTGAAGTGCTCACTTCACGCGGCTCGCGAGCAGGCCGCCGAAGAAGTCCTGGACCACGGGGATCACCAAGCTGCCCTGGTGGGCCACCCCGGGCACCACGTCGAACCGCACGGAGAGCCCGCTGCGCTCGAAGCTGTCACGCAGCGTCTCGATGCGCTCGATGCGCGTGCGGCCGGTCTTCTCCACGCCGTCCATCCAGTTCGGACCGCCGGCGTTGTTGATCTCCCACGTCTCCACGTCCGCGGAGCCGACCACCATCTGCACCGGCACGCGGCGCAGGGCCGCGAGGTCGAGCTCGATGCCGAACTTCTCGCGGAAACCCCCGGTGCCGAGCCACCACGGCAGCGAGTCGTCGAGCTGCGTGATGCGCCCCGGCGCGCCGATCGAGATGCCGGCGAGGCGGTCGGGGTGGGCGTAGAAGAACCGGTGCGCGAACTGCCCGCCGCCGGAGAAACCGTGCAGGAAGAAGGTTTCGGTCTCGGTGTTGAACTCCTCGCCGACCTCGTCGACGATGTGCAGCAGCTCTTCGTCGAAGCGGATCCCGTCGTACTCCAGGAACTTGAAGCTGTGCAGCTCGCGCCGCTTGCCGATGCCGGCCGGGAACAGCGGCGCGAGGATCACGCACCCGTTGCGGGTCGCGAAGTCCGCCCACTGGTTGCGGTAGCGCTCGGCCGAGCGGCCCGTGCCGTGCTGCACCACGACCAGCGGCAACGGGGCGGCATCGGGTGTGTGGTCCTCCGGCACGAACAGCCCGTAGGACAGGCGCTGGTCGTGGCCGGAAGCGAAGAACGGGGTCGCGCCGACGAAGTGGGCTCCCTGCGAGTCGGGTTCGGTGGTGGTGGTCATGGCAGCCGGGGGCTCCTCAGAGTTCGGGGACGGGTCAGAGTTCGGGGACGGGCACAAGCGGTGCACTACACACGAAGACGATATAGGCTATAGGTTCATTCGAGGACCTGAAGACACCGTTTGACACTGTGTGATGCGACAACTCCGGGCGAGCGGACCCACGAGGCCGCCTCGACCGGCACGACAGGATGCAGGCCGCAGGCCACAGCCTGCCCACCGAGCGGGAGGGAGACCGATATCCTTGCGGTCCCCCTTTGCCCGCCCAGAGAGATTGTCAGGCCGATGACCCACCCCCGCCCAGCCCTCACGAAGAACGCGTACGTCTACGAGGAGCTGCGCCGGCGCATCCTGGCCGGCGAGCTGATCCAGGGCCAGTCCATCTCCCAGGAGCAGCTCGCGGCCGAGCTCGGCGTGAGCACCACTCCCCTGCGCGAGGCGCTGCGGCGGCTCGACGCCGAGGGGCTCGTGACGATCGACGCGCACCGCGACGCGCGGGTGAGCCGGCTCAACGCCGAGGAGGCCCGCAGCCTCTTCGAGGTCCGCGAACGCCTCGACCCGCTCGCCACCAAGCTCGCCGCCACGCGCCGGACCGACGCCGACATCGCGGCCATCGAGTCGGCACTCAAGGACCTCGAGCCGCTGAGCACGTCCACCGGCTTCGACTCGCTGCTGGTGCACCGCGCGTTCCACCGCAGCGTCTACACGGCCTCGCACAACCCGCTGCTGATGACGCTGCTGGAAGGGCTCTGGGACAAGGCCGACCGCTACCGGCTGATCGGCCTGCAGTCCAAACCGGACTCCCCGGCCGACCAGGAACGCGTGCGGCGCGAGCACATCGAGATCGCGGAAGCCGTGATCTCGGGTGATGCCCGCACGGCCGAGCGGACGATGAAGAAGCACGTGCTCGGCAGCCTCGGCCGCCGGGCGATCGCCGCGCTGGACGCCTGAGCGCGCTCACAAGAGCGCCAGCGGGTTGGCCGGCGAACCCGTCCCGCCCTCGACCACGAGCGGCGCCACCACGAAGAGGAACTCGTGACGACCTTCCTCGGCACACGCGGCGGCCAGTGGTTCGAGCGCGCAGTTGTCCACCACGGCCAGCCCGTAGGCGAAGATCGCGCCGTGCACGGTCCACGGCACTCCCCCGTCGTTCGGGGCGCGATCGAGCATGTCCCACGCCAGGGCGGCGCAGTCGTGGTCGCGCAGGAACGTCAGGCAGGAGGCGTGCAGGCCCGGCCGGCTCTCCTCGGTGCCCCACGGCGGGTTCTCGCGGTCCCACGCGTCGCGTCCGCAGTGGACGACCACCGCGTCGCCGGGGCCGACGCAGACGCCTTGTGCCTCGGCGATCTCCTCCAGCTCGTCGCCGTGCACCGGGCGGTCGAGAGTCACATACGGCTCGCCGCGGAAGGCCGGCACGTCGAGCAGGACCCCGCGAGTGACGATGCCCTCGCGCCAGTGGTCCACCGAACCCCAGAGGCTGCCGCGCGAGGTGAGCTCGACGTCGGGGTCGCGGCCCTGCCACAAACCGCGCTCGTCCCAGACGTGGCAGAGCGCGTCGACGTGGGTGGAGGCGACACCGTGGTACTCGATGCCGTAGTAGTCGCCCGAGATCCCGCCGGTGCCGCGGGGCGTTTTGGTCGTGTAGTGCGAGGCCGGCCGCGGGTTGTCCACGTGCGGACGGGTCGGGAACGGCCGGCTGAGCGACACCGAGCGGCCCGTGCGCA
Source organism: Amycolatopsis sp. NPDC005232 (assembly GCF_040607795.1). Lineage (NCBI taxonomy): Bacteria > Bacillati > Actinomycetota > Actinomycetes > Pseudonocardiales > Pseudonocardiaceae > Amycolatopsis > Amycolatopsis sp. NPDC005232. The sequence continues at coordinate 10,478 of NZ_JBEXHL010000063.1, forward strand.
CGAGTTGCGCGGCTTCGGCCCGCTTGGCGGCGGTGATCAGGTTGACGGCGCCGACCTGGTCGTGGGCGCCCCAGCGGCCCCAGTTGCTGCGGCCGTGGAGCTGCTCCTCGACCTCGGCGCGGGTCCAGTCACGCGCCACCGCTCCACCTCTTCCGGCTCGCCTCCGAGTTTTGGTATTTTCTAAGCTACAAGTACCAGATTGTCAACCACGTGAAAGGCGGCGACGAGTGAAGACGATCGTCCTGTTCGGCGACAGCATGCTGGGCCGGTTCACCAAGCCCCGCATCGACCAGCTCGAGGCCGAAGCGGGCGACGTGCTCGTCTTCAACTGCGCCGCGGGCGGCTGGAAGAGCGACGACGGGGCGCGCCGCGCGGCCACGATCGCCAAGACCGAGCCCGACGTGGTGGTGTTGTCCTTCGGCGCCAACGACTGCTCGCCCGACCGGCTCGTGGAGCTCGACGCGTACGCCGAGAACATGCGCACGATCGCCGCCGCCTTCGCCCCGGCCACCCTGATCGGGTTCTTGCCGCCCTCGATCGAGGAGATCGACGGCGTCGGCAAGCGCGGGCGCACGAACGCCGTGCTCGACACCTACCGGCAGGTGCTGCGGGAGGTCGTCTCGGCCGCGAACTCGGTGGACACCGACGCGGCGGTGGCACCGCTCGTCGCCGCCGGAGCGCCGGTCCACGAGGACGGTCTGCACCTCACCGGAGACGCGTACCGACTCGTGATCTCGGCACTCGCCGAGCGGATCTCGGCCGTCGACACCGCCTCCGACCTGCACTGATCTTCCCGGAGAAGCCGTACTGAAGCCGGGACTACAGGTCGTTGACGTTCTGAAGTTCTATAGCCTATAGTTTCGCTCCATCGTCAGCGCTCCCCGCTTTCTCTCCCCCACCTCTCGGTCTGGCGAAGGAGACCCATGAACCGACTTCCCCTGCGGCGCGCGCTCGGTGCGCTCGGCCTCGCCGCACTCACCGCCGCCTCCGTCACCGCTTGCGGCGGCGGCGACTCCGCGGCCGGCGACGACTTCGGTCTCGCCCAACCCGGCACCATCACGGCGGCGGTCACGGCGGGCGACTACCCGTTCGTCTCCCCCGACGCGAGCGGCAAGCCCGTCGGCCTGCTCGTGGACCTGAACAACCTCATCGCCGACCGGATGCACCTGAAGATCGTCTACAAGACGACCACCGTCCAAGCCGGACTCCCCGGCCTCACCAGCGGTCAGTACGACCTGATGTCGGTGGGCCTGGTGGCCAGCGACGAACGCAAGAAGAGCGTGGCGTTCACCAAGGCGATCTTCTGGGGCCAGAACGTGGTCGTGGTCCCGGCGAGCTCGACCGCGAAGTCCATTCCGGACCTGGCCGGCAAGCGCGTGGGCGCCGGCGCGAACAGCACGCAGGAAGACTTCGCGAAAAAGAAGATGACCACGTCGCAGCTCGTGTCCGAGGCCACCGACGGCGCGGGTGTGAACCAGCTGCTCGCGGGCAACCTCGACGCGATGGTGCTCGGCTCGACGCACGTCGGGCAGATCTTCACCGAGCACCCCGGCAAGCTCAAGGTCGCGCTGACCTCACCGCAGGACCAGCCGGGCGCCGAGGCGGTCAACAAGAAGCTGACCAAGTTCCTCGACGCCTACAACACCGAGCTCAGTGCGCTCGCGAACGACGGCACGTTCCTCAAGCTGTACCAGAAGTATTTCCCGAACCTGCCGTACCCGACGCAGATGTACCAGTTCTGGCCGTCGATCCAGCAGCAGATCGAGAAGCAGGGCAAGCCGACCCCGTAGCCTGACGGGACTCGGTGCCCCGCCGCGCCTTCCCGTGGCGCGCAGTGGGGAGACAAGGGGTTTCCTGCCCACGCCGGGCAGGAAACCCCTTGTCGTTTCCGGTGTTCGGCTCACCCGCTCAGCAGGTGACGGACACCTTGGCCCCGGCCTTGAACGACACGTGCACGTGGTCGAAGTGGTTCGCGGTGAGGCTGCCGCGGTCCTCCATCGGGTCCCAGCCGCTGCCGGTGTTGATGCGCTGGCGCCAGATCACGTACGTCACGCCGAACTCGCCCTGGTGCGCCAGCACGTATGCGGCGAGCGCGTTGCCCGTCGTGGTGTCGACCATGAAGTCGAGCGCGAGACCGGCGGGGTGGTCGCTCGTACCCGCCCGGCCGGCGCGGCCGCCGACGGAGCCGACCTTGAACTTCGTGAGGATGTGGTTGCCCACCTGGGCCGCGTTGGGTTGCGCACCGGCCAAAGTGGACGAACACGCCTTACCGGCGGACAAGGTGTTCACCGCCGTGGGCGGCTTCGGCATGGTCTTCGGAACCGGCTTCTTCGTCGTCGGCTTCGGGGACGCGACCGACATGCTGGGAACCGACGTGCTCGGGGTCGTACTGGGGGTCGTCGAGGTCGGGCTGCTCGGCGTCGTGCTGCTCGGCGTGGGGGCGCCGGACAGCGGAGCGCTCGAAGCGGGCCGCGGTGAGCTGAGGGCGAGGCGGTCGGCGGCCGAGACCTGCCCACCGCCCGGGGTAGCGCCCGTCAGCCACGCGAGGGCGACCAGCCCGAGGGCGGCGAGCAAGCCGACCCCGACTGGCAGCCGCCACGACAGCGACCGGTAGCGATGTCTTCCGGACATCCTGGTGCACCATTTTCTTCGCTCGGGGAACGCGCGCCGCGAATTCGGGGGATACGGCGCACGCAAAGCGGCGTCGACATTACGAATCGGACACGGGAATGTCACCGTCGAGTGATGGTCCACACAGATCAACACCGATCAATGCAGGTCAGCGGTGGTGTTGACTTTCCGGCTACCCGCCATTGACACGGCCTCGGCAGCCAATCCACGCGCCGTGATCACGACGCGCGAGCCCGTCGTCGGGCATTCCGGCGACGCGTTTTCCATGATCACCCGTACCCCGCCGAGCAGGACCGGTGAGGCTTCGGAACCGATACCGAAGGGTGGTCCCGGTTGACGAACCGCCGTTTTGGATCCAAACTCTCGGGGATTCCGGACCCGACGCATGGAGGCGGCATGACGTTCTCGTTCCTCAGTCACCTGGAGTGTTCCCGGACCGGAGACCGGTACGAGGCGGACCAGGTGGCCGGCACGTCGGCCGCGGGAGCGCCGCTGCTCGCGCGGTACGACCTGGAGCGGGTGCGGGAAACGGTGACGCGCGAGGACATCGCGGCCCGCGAGCCCAGCCTCTGGCGCTACCACGAGGTGCTGCCGGTGCGTTCGCGCGACAACATCGTGAGCCTGGGCGAAGGCCTCACTCCCCTGCTGCCGCTGCCGAACCAGGGCAAGCAATCCGGCGTGCCGAAGCTGCTCATGAAGGACGAGGGCCTCGTGCCCACCGGGTCGTTCAAGGCCCGCGGCGCCGCGGTCGGCGTGTCGCGTGCGGCCGAGCTCGGCGTGCGCGGCGTCGCGATGCCGACCAACGGCAACGCCGGTGCGGCCTGGGCGCTCTACGCGGCCCGCGCCGGGATGGACAGCCTCATCGCGATGCCCGACGACGCCCCCGCCATCACCATGAAGGAATGCCTGGCCGCCGGCGCCGAGCTGTACCGGGTGGACGGCCTGATCGGCGACGCGGGCAAGCTCGTCGGCGCAGCCGTGGCCGAACGCCAGGGCTACCAGGACGTGTCGACCCTCAAGGAGCCCTACCGGCTCGAGGGCAAGAAGACGATGGGCTACGAGATCGTCGAGCAGCTCGGGTGGCGCGTGCCCGACGTGATCCTCTACCCGACCGGTGGCGGCGTCGGCATCATCGGCATCTACAAGGCGCTGCTGGAGATGCGGGAGCTGGGCTGGATCTCCGGCGACCTGCCGCGCCTGGTCGCCGTGCAGGCCACCGGCTGCGCGCCGATCGTCGAGGCGTTCAAATCCGGGGCCACCGAAAGCACCCTGTTCCCCGACGCGCACACCGTCGCCTTCGGCATCACCGTGCCGAAGGCGCTGGGCGACTTCCTCGTGCTGGACGCCGTCCGGGCCACCGAAGGCACCGCGATCGCGGTGACCGACGACGAACTGCTGGCCGCCCAACGGCGGCTGGCCACACTCGAGGGCGCGTTCGTCTGCCCCGAGGGAGCAGCCTGCTTCGCGGCACTGGACCAGCTGCGCGAATCCGGCTGGGTGAGCGAGGACGACGAGGTCGTGGTCCTCAACACCGGCGCCGGCATCAAGTACCCCGAGACCGTGGAGGTCGACGCGCCGCTGCTGGCGAAGACCGACGCGATCCCGCCGAGGGGTGCGTTGCGGGCGCGTTAACTCTGCTCGCAGGACTTCGCCACCTCGATTGGATCTGATCTGATGTCCCCACCTCAGCAGCCGATCTGACAGGACCGAGCCCATGAACCGACGACGTTTCCGTGCGGCGCTCCTCCTGGCCACTGCCCTCGCTCTCGGCGCCGCCTCATGCGGCATCCAGCCGGCGAGCGAGGGCCGTGGCCCCGGCACGATCACGATCGACACCGCCAACTATCCGTCCACACTGGACCCCGGCAAGCAGTACGACACCGACACGTACTCGGTGTACCGCAACATCTTCGACCAGCTGCTGCGCCGGAATCCGAAGACGAACACGGTCGTGCCCTGGCTCGCCACGAAGTGGCAGCAGACCGATCCGCTCACCTGGCGCTTCACCATGCGCCCCGGCGTGACCTTCAGCGACGGCAGCCCGCTCACCGCCGAAGACGCGGCGTACTCCATCAGCCGGATCCTGGACAAGAAGTTCGGCAGCCAGCAGTACTCGAACTTCTCCGTCATCGACAAGGCCACGGCCGACGGCGGCGATCTCGTGGTGCGCACTTCGGTCCCCTCCCCCACCCTGCTGAGCTACCTGACCACGCTCTCGGTGGTGCCGAAGGCCTACGTGCAGCGCGTCGGGGACAAGCAGTTCGCCGTGAAGCCGATCGGGTCCGGCCCGTTCGTGCTCCAGTCGGCGACGGCGGGGTCCGAGGTCGTGCTCACCGCCAACCCGAAGTGGTGGGGCCCGCCCACGCAGATCCGCACGGCCGTGTTCCGCGCGGTGCCCAACGTGGCCAGCCGCGTGGCCGACCTGCAGTCGCGCAAGGTCGACCTCGCGACCACGCTCACGCCGGACGCCGCGGACCAGATCCGCCGCGACCCGACGCTGGCGATCCTGTCCACGCCCACCGAGCGCGTGGCCTACCTCGCGTACAACACGATCAAGGGCGGGGCCACCGACGATCCCCGCGTGCGCAAGGCCATCGCCGAGGCGATCGACTACGACGCGCTGATCAAGAACCTCCAGCGCGGTTACGCCAAGCCGATCAACTCCATGGCCACGCCGCTGGCGTTCGGCTACGACAAGTCGTTGCCGGACAACCGCCACGATCCCGAGGACGCCAAACGCCTGCTGCAGGAAGCGCACGCGGTCGGCGCGAAGCTGGTGATGGCGACCTCGCCGTCGTTCGACCCGCAGGTGGTGCAGGCGATCCAGGGCGACCTCGCCGCCGTGGGGCTGCAGGTGGAGATCCAGAACAGCGACCAGGCGACGTACCTGAAGAAGGTGCAGGACCCGTCGCACGAGTGGGGCTCGATCCGCTTCGGCAAGTGGTCGTGCTCGTGCCTCGACTCCGACGGCGTGATCTACCCGCTGTTCCACACCGGCGAGATCTGGAGCTCCTACAGCAACCCCGACTTCGACAAGATCGTGGAGCAGGCGCGCGAGACGATCGACCCCGCGCAGCGGACCAAGCTGTACTCGCAGGCGTTCGAACTGCTCAACCGCGACCTGCCGGGCATCGGCCTGTTCCAGGCGTACGCGGTGTACGGCGCGAACTCGCGTCTGCAGTGGACACCCGACGCGTCGGAAAGCCTTTTCCTCGACCAGATGAAGGTGAGCTGACATGACGGCGATCGCAGTGTCGGCCCGCCGCGGGCGGACGAGGAGCCTGCCGGCCACCCCGCGCTACGTCGCGGGCCGGCTGGGCCAGGCCGTGCTCGCGCTGTTCGGCGTGACCACCATCGTGTTCTTCGCGCTGCGCCTCTCCGGCGATCCGGCGCGGCTGCTCGTGCCCGAGGGCGCCACGGCGGCCGACATCGAGCGGGTGCGCGAGCAGCTCGGGCTCAGCGATTCCCTGTGGCACCAATACCTTTCGTTCCTCGGCAACGCCGTGCGCGGCGACCTCGGGTACTCCTACGTGCAGAACCGGCCGGCGACGGCGCTGATCGCCGAGCGGCTGCCCTACACCGCGAACCTCGCGGTGGCCGCCCTGATCTTGTCGGTGGTGTTCGGCGTGGTCGTCGGGGTCGTCACGGCACTCAAGCGCGGCCGCTGGCAGGAACGCGTGCTCATGCCGATCGTCCTCATCGGACAGGCGATGCCCGCGTTCTGGACCGGGCTGCTGCTCGTGCTGGTGTTCTCGGTGGCGCTGCGCTGGCTGCCTTCCACCGGGTACGACGGGCCGCTTTCCCTGCTGCTGCCGGCCGTCACGCTCGCCTCGCTGTCGGCGGCCGCGATCGCGCGGGTGACGCGGGGCGCGGTACTCGAACAGCTGTCCCAGGACTACGTGCGCACCGCGCGGGCCAAGGGCGCGAGCACCACGCGGCTGGTGCTGCGCCACCTCGCGCGCAACAGCGCGATCCCGGTGCTCACGGTCGCCGCGCTGGAGCTGGCCAACCTGCTCGGCGGCGCGGTGGTGACCGAGGTGATCTTCGCGTGGCCGGGCATCGGCCAGCTGACGATCCAGTCGGTGTCGGCGCGTGACTTCCCGGTGGTGCAAGCGATCGTGCTGTTCGCCTCTGCGGTGTACATCGTGATCAACCTGCTCACCGACCTGCTCTACGGCGTGATCGACCGGCGCGTCGCCACCGGTGGCAACGGAGGTGCGGCGTGAAGCGGCGAGCGATCGTCATTCCCCTGGTCGTGCTGGCGATCTACGTGCTGGTCGCGGTGTTCGCGCCGGTGCTGGCGCCGTTCGACCCGGACAAGGTCACGCTCGCGCAGCGGCTGCTGCCCCCGGGCGCGCACCACTGGCTCGGCACCGACGCGCTCGGGCGCGATGTGGCGTCCCGCGTCATCTACGGCACACAGGTCTCGCTGCTCGTGGCGATCGGCGCCGTCGTGGCGGGTGGTGTGGTCGGCATCGCGCTCGGCGTGCTCGCGGGCTGGCGCGGCGGCTGGCTCGGCGCGGTGATCATGCGCCTGGTCGACATCGTGCTGTCGGTGCCGTTCTTCCTGCTGGCGATCCTCGTGGTGGCGGTGCTCGGGCCGAGCCTGCTCAACGTGGTGGTGTGCCTGGCGCTCGTGCGCTGGCCGCGCTACGCCCGTGTCGCCCACTCCGCGACGCTCCAGGCCCGCGGCCGCGGGTTCGTCCGCGCGGCCACGGCGACCGGCGCGCCCGCGTGGTGGATCGTGCTGCGGCACGTGCTGCCCGAGGTGCTGCCGGTGTCCATTGTGGTCGCCACGCTGGAGCTGGGGCTCATGGTGATCTACGAGGCCTCGCTGTCGTTCCTGGGCCTCGGCGTGCAGCCGCCCACCGCCTCGTGGGGCTCGATCCTCTCCGACGGCCAGCAGTACATCGCCTCGGCGTGGTGGCTCGCCACCTTCCCTGGCATCGCGTTGTTCCTGCTCGTGCTGGCCGTGAACCTGCTGGGCGACGCGGCCCGCGACCGACTGGACCCGGCGAAACGCGCCGAGCTGCCGCGACCGCGGCTGCTGCGCAAGATGGCGAGGCAGACCGCATGACCCCCGACTACCGAGGCGAGTTCACCGGCAAGCGCGTCGTCATCACCGGCGCGGCCGGCCTGATCGGCACGTGGACGGCCGAGGCGTTCCACGCCGAAGGCGCCGAGTTGGTGTTGTCCGACAACCGGCCCGGGCCGGTGAAGGAGCTGGCCGACCGGCTCGGCGCGCACGCGGCGGTGGCCGACCTGACCACCGGCGCCGGCGTCGAAGAGCTCATCGCGGCGATCGACGAGCGCTGGCCGACAGCCGACATCCTCGTCAACAACGCCGGCATCTACCCGCGTACGCCGGTCGCCACCACCGAGCGCGAGACGGTGGAGACGATCTTCGCCGTCAACGTCCTCGCGCCCTACCAGCTGGCACGCCACGTGATCGCGACGATGACCGCGACCGGTACGCAGGGCTGCATCGTCAACCTGTCGTCCGGCGCGGCGAAACGCCCGACCCGCACCGGCGGCGTCTACTCCGCGAGCAAGGCGGCGCTGGAGATGCTCACCCGGTCACTCGCCCTCGAAACGGGCGAGGCCGGGATCCGCGTCAACAGCGTGGGCCCCGGGTTCGCGCCCGGCAGTGAGGTCAGCGAACTGCCGGAGGAGCACGTCGCCAAGATGCGCCGGGCGATCCCGCTCGGGCGCACGTCCGGCCCCGGCGACGCGCCGTCGGCGATCCTCTGGCTGTGCTCCGGTGCCGCGTCGTTCGTCACCGGCACCACAATCGACGTCGACGGCGGCCGCACCGCCGGCGACTTCACCCCCTCCGGAGGCACGTCGTGACCTACCCCTGGCCCGGCGGCGCCCGCGCGGCCGTGTGCTTCACGCTCGACTTCGACGGCGAGTCACCCCACCTGTGGCGCACCCGCGAAAACCCGCCCGCCTCCGTCGGTGAGCTGGAACAGCGGCGCTACGGGCCGCGGCGCGGGATCCACAACCTGCTGTCCATGATGGACAACCTGCACCTGCGCGCGACGGTCTTCGTGCCGGGCTGGATCGCCGACCGCTACCCGAAACAGGTGGCCGAGGTCCACGCCCGCGGGCACGAGCTGGCTCTGCACGGCTGGTGCCACGAAGCACCGACGGGCCTGACGCGCGACGAGCTGCGCCGCACGCTGGCCCGCGCCGCGGACACGCTCACCGCGATCACCGGCGAACGGCCGGTCGGCTACCGCTCCCCCAGCTGGGACATGACCACCGACGTCTTCCCCGTCCTGCACGAGCTCGGCCTGACCTACGACAGTTCGCTGATGGGTGACGACCGGCCCTACCTCGTCGACGACCTCGTGGAGGTCCCCGTCGACTGGGCCACCGACGACGCGCCCTACTACCGCTACGTCGGCGGAGATCCGCGGCCGCCCACGACCACACCCGAAGTGCTGGCCGGCTGGGCCGCCGAGATCGCGGCGGCCAAGAAGCTCGGCTCGCTGTGCATGATCACCGTCCACCCGTGGCTGTCGGGCCGGCCCGCCCGCGTGACCACGTTGGAAGCGCTGCTCGCCTCCGTCGTCGCCGACAACGACCTGGTCACCGCAAGCGCCGCTGAGCTCGCCGCACACCACCGCGAGCACGGCACCGGATACGAAGTCCCCCTCGAAGAGTTGGGCAGGCCCGGTCATGACTGAGCTGCTGGAAGTACAGGACCTGAAGGTCTCCTTCGGCGCCGGGCGTGATGCCGTGCGCGGGGTCGACCTCACCGTCGGCCGCGGCGAAACGCTCGCCGTGGTCGGGGAATCCGGGTGCGGCAAGAGCCTCACCGCGCTGTCGCTGCTCGGCCTCGAACCCGCCGCCGCGCAGGTGACGGGGTCGGCGACGCTGGCCGGCACGGAGCTCATCGGCCGCGGTGAACGCGAGCTGCGGCGTCTGCGCGGCACCCGCGCGGCGATGATCTTCCAGGACCCGATGAGCTCGCTGAACCCGACCACCCGCATCGGCACGCAGATCGCCGAGGTGCTGGCCATCCACACGCCGATGCGGCGCTCGGCCCGGCTGCGCCAGGCCGTCGAGCTGATGGAGTCGGTCGGCATCACCGACGCGGCGGCGCGGGCGCGCCAGATGCCGCACGAGCTGTCCGGCGGCATGCGCCAGCGCGTGATGATCTCGATCGCGCTGGCCGGCAGTCCCGAGCTGCTCATCGCCGACGAGCCGACCACCGCGCTCGACGTGACCGTGCAGGCTCAGGTCCTCGCGCTGCTGCGGGAACGCACGCGGGACACGGCGCTGCTGTTCATCACGCACGACATGGGCGTGGTCGCGGAGATCGCCGACCGCGTGGCGGTGATGTACGCCGGGAAGGTCGTGGAGACCGGCACCGTGCGAGAAGTCCTCGAAGCCCCGCGCCACCCCTACACCGCGGCGCTGCTGCGCTCGGTGCCCGATCCCGACCGCCCGGCGGCCGGGGAACTGCCCACCATCCCCGGGCAGGTCCCCGCCGTCGGCGCGGTGCTCGAAGGCTGCCCGTTCCGGCCCCGGTGCGACCACGCCGACGACACCTGCGCCACCGCCCCGTCCCTCGTCGAGGGTGTCGCCTGCTGGCACCCGGTGTCCCGCGAATCCCAGGAGGTGGCGTGATGACGGATCTCGTGGTCGCGGAAGGACTGGTCAAGCGCTACCCGGTTCGCGGCGGCACGGTCGCGGCCGTCGACGGCGTCGGCCTGAGCATCGAACGCGGCACCACGCTGGCGCTCGTCGGCGAGTCCGGCTGCGGGAAGTCGACCACCGGGCGGCTGCTGCTCGCGCTGGAACGGCCCGACGAAGGCAGTGTAGAGATCGCCGGGCAGGCCGTGCACTCGATCGGCAAGAAGCAGCTGCGTGAGCTGCGGCGCACGATGCAGCCGGTGTTCCAGGACCCGTACGACTCGCTCAACGGCCGCATGACCGTGGGCCAAATCGTCGCGGAACCCCTGCGCGTGCACCACTTCCGCGGTGACCTCGACGCGCGGGTGCGGGAGCTGCTCGAAGCCGTGACGCTCGCCCCGGAACTCGCGGGGCGGTATCCGCACGAACTCTCGGGCGGGCAGCGCCAGCGCGTGGCGATCGCGCGGGCCATCGCGCTCGACCCGGAGTTCCTCGTGTGCGACGAGCCGGTGTCCGCTTTGGACGTCTCCGTGCAGGCGCAGGTGGTGAACCTGTTGCGGCGCCTGCAGGACGAGCGCGGCATCACCTACCTGTTCATCAGCCACGACCTCGCGCTGGTGCGCCACCTCGCCCACCGCGTGGCCGTGATGTACCTCGGCCGGATCGTGGAGGAGGGCGAGACCGAGGAGCTGTTCGCCGACCCGCGCCACCCGTACACGCAGCTGCTGCTCGCCGCCGCGCCCCGGCCGCGCGTGCGTGACCACGACCGGCAGGAACCGGTGGAGCAGCTCGGCGAGGCCACGAGTGCGCTGACGCGCTCCGGCGGCTGCTCGTTCGCCCCGCGCTGCCCGCTGGCCACGGACCGCTGCCGCACCGAAGATCCCGCCTTGCGGCCGCTCGCGGACACGCGCGCCGCGGCGTGCCACTACGCGGAGACCGCACGGGTCGGGGCCGCATGATCACTCGCGACGAGTACGGAATCCCCTCGGTGGTGGCGGAAACCGAGGACCAGGCGTGGTTCGAGCTCGGCCGTGCCGCCGCCGAGGACCGGCTGTGGCAGCTGGAGTACGACCGCCGCCGCGCCCGCGGCCGCTGGGCCGAGGTCGTGGGCGAGCCGGCCGTGGCCGCCGACCGGCTCGCGCGCCGGCTGCGCCTCGCCGACGCCGCCGACCGCGACCTGGCGGCCATGGACCCCGCCACGCTCGCGACGTTCGAGCACTACGCGGCGGGCATCAACGCCCACGTCGCCGAGCACGGCGCCGGCGTCGAGCACGAACGCGGCGGCATCGGCTGGGAACCGTGGACGCCACGGGACTCCCTGCTGATGTTCAAGATCCGCCACGTGCTGATGGGCGTGTGGCAGTACAAGATCGCCCGCGCCGTGCTGCGCGCGACGGCCGGCGCCGAGGTGGCCGCGAAGCTGGACCCGCGGCCGTTGCTGGGCATGCGCGTGACGGTGCCGCCGCTGGGCCGGGTCGACGAGGCCCGCGCGAAGCTGTTCGAGCAGGCGCGCGCCGACGTCGAGGCGGCGGCCGAGCACCTCGGGTTCCTGAGCGAGTCCGAGGGCGGGTCCAACGCGTGGGTGCTCGGCGGCAGCCGCACCGCGAGCGGGAAACCGTTGCTGGTCAACGACTCCCACCGCGCCCTCGACGTGCCGAACACCTACTGGCAGGCCCACGTGCGCTGCCCGGAGTTCGCGGTGTCCGGCGCGACGTTCCCCGGTCTTCCGGGCTTCCCGCACTTCGGCCACAACGGCCGCGTCGGCTGGGCGATCACCAACGCCGCTGCCGACGCGCAGGACCTCTACGTGGAGCACTTCCGCGGCGAGCAGGTGCGCACGGCCGACGGCTGGGCGGACGCGTCCGTGCGCGACGAGGTCATCCACGTCCGCGACGGCGAGGACCGCGTCGAACGCTGCTGGCTGACCCCGAACGGTCCCGTCGTGCACGGCGATCCGGCGAGCGGTGCGGCCCTGTCGCTGCGCTGGACGGCCACCGACGGCGCGTGCCAACAGTTCGGCGTGCTGCGCCGGATGCTGCTCGCCCCCGACGTACCCACGCTGCTCGACGCCCAGGACGGCTGGGTCGACCCGGTCAACAACCTCCTGGCCGCCGACAACAACGGACACGCCGGGCACATCGGCTACCTGCTGCGCGGGCAGCTCCCGGCGCGCGACAACCACGCCGCGACCCAGCTGCCGGTGCCCGGCTGGGAGATTGCGCACCGCTGGCGCGGCCGCGTGCCGTTCGGCGAGATGCCGCGGACCGAGGACCCGCCGGAAGACCTCATCATCACGTCGAACAACACGGTCACCGCCGCGACGCACCCGGTCGTTTCCCACGCCGTCAACGACTCCTACCGCTCCGAGCGCATCCACGAGCTGGCCGCCGCGGCCGGCCCCGCGACCGCCGACGACATGCGCGCGTGGCAGGGCGACACGACGTCGGTCGCGGCCCGGCGCTGGGCGGAGCTGCTCGACGGGCGCGGCCCGTACGGTGCTTTTTCCGGAGACGCGGAGCAAGCCCGCGCCGTGATCGTGGCCGGCCGGGGCGACCTCGGGCCCGGCGAGACCACGGGGCTCGTGCACGCGTGCTTCCGCCGCGAGGTCGCCGCGCGCGTGCTGGACGCCGAGATCGGCGCGGACACGCGGGCGTGGCTGATGAAGTGCGGGCTGCCGGGCATGCCGGTGGTGCTGCGCCGCTGGTTCGCGAGCCTGACCTGGCCGCGCGAGAGCGAGTGGCCCGCCGAGCGGCTCGGCGACGACCTGCTGGCCGACGCGCTCGCCGCGGCCTGGCGCCGCGTGGCGGAAACAGGTCCGCGGCCGTGGGGCGAGGTCCACCGCACGGCGGCCAAGCACCCGCTGCACCCCGTGGCCGGCGCGGAGTTCGACCCGCCGGCCGTCGGCATCGGCGGCGACAACGAGACGATCCAGAACGGCGCCTACGGCTGGGCCCCGGGCGGGCGGTTCGACATCACCAACCTGTCGGTCTACCGCCAGGTACTCGATCTGGCCGATCTCGACGCCTCCGGCTGGGTGATTCCGGGCGGAGCGTCCGGCCCGCCCGGTTCGGCGCACTATTCTGACCAGCTGATCTCATGGCAGCGCCACGAGCTCGTCCCGATGCACCCGACGGGAGCCACAGCAACCACAGCCACGATCGAGGAGCCGCGACCCGGTGACTGACCAGCCCCCCGAACCGGCCAGCCTGGTCCGCACCGCGTACCGGGCGATCCGCGAGGCTGTGCTGGACCGGCAGCTGCTGCCCGGCGAGCGGGTGACGGTGCGGCCGCTGACCGAGCGGCTCGGCATCTCGCCGACGCCGGTCAAGGCCGCGCTGGCGATCCTCGAACGCGAGGGGTTCCTCGTGGCTCGCCGGCACTCGGGGTACTTCGTCGCCGAGCTGACCGTCGCGGACATGCGCGACATCTACGAACTGCGCTCCGCCGTCGACACGCTCGCCGCGCGGGACATCGCCCGCACGCAGCCGGCGGAGCTGCTCGCCCGGCTGACCGAGCTCGTCGCGGGCCAGCAGGCGGCCCTGGCCGCGGGCGACGTGCCGCGCTACGCCGAGCTCGACCGCGAGTTCCACGCCCTGATCTGGCAGGGCTCGGCCAACCGCCGCCTACTGGCCATCGCCGATCTGCTCGGCGCGCAGCTGCAGCTGGGCCAGAACGTGACGATCACCGTCCCCGGCCGCCCCGAGGCCAGCCTCGACGAGCACGGGGAGATCCTGGACGCGCTGCGCTCCGGCGACACCGCGGCCGCGGAACAGGCAACGCGCCGGCACGTCGCCCAGGTCATCCGGGCGCTGGAGTCGGCGCTGCCCGAATAACGACACACGGAGGTGGAGCACGTGGACTTCGGGCTGACCGAAGACCAGGAAGCACTGCGCCGCGGCGCCCGCGAACTGGCGGCGAAGTTCCCCGACGAGTACTGGGCGCGTTGCGACGCCGAGGGTGAATTCCCGTGGGCCTTCTACACCGCGTTCGCCGACGCCGGCTGGCTCGGCATCGCGATCCCCGAGAAGTACGGCGGCGGCGGGCTCGGGATCTTCGAAGCCGCGCTGCTGCTTGAAGAAATCGCGGCGTCCGGCGCCGGGATGAACGGGTGCAGCACCATGCACCTCACGATCTTCGGCCTCAACACCATCGTGAAACACGGCAGCGCCGCCCTGCGCGAGGAAATCCTCCCCCGCGCCGCCGACGGCTCGCTGCACGTCTGCTTCGGCGTGACCGAACCCGACGCCGGCACCGACACCACGCGCATCCGCACCTTCGCCCGCCGCGACGGCGACAGTTACGTGATCAACGGCCGCAAGGTCTGGATCACCAAGGCCGGCCAGTCGCAGAAGATGGTGCTCATCGCGCGCACCACCCCGCTCGAGGACGTCGAGCGGCCCACCGACGGCATGTCGTTGTTCCTCGTGGACGTCGATCCGGAAGCGATCACGCTGAACGCGATCCCGAAGATGGGCCGCAACGCCGTCAGCTCCTACGAGGTCGCGATCGACGACCTGCGCGTGCCCGCGTCGGCCCGCATCGGCGAGGAAGGCCAGGGTTTCCGCTACCTGCTCGACGGGCTGAACCCCGAACGCATCCTGCTCGCCCACGAAGCCCTCGGCCTCGGCCGCGCCGCCGTGGATCGCGCCGTGGCCTACGCGCGCGAGCGCATCGTGTTCGACCGGCCGATCGGGCAGAACCAGGGCATCGCGTTCCCGCTCGCCGAAGCCCAGACGCGCCTCGACGCCGCCGCGCTCATGGCCCGCAACGCCGCGTGGCGCTACGACAAGGGCCTCTCGTGCGGCCGTGAGGCCAACATGGCCAAGTGGCTCTGCGCCGACGCGGGGTTCCAGGCCGCCGACCGCGCGATGCAGACCCTCGGCGGCATGGGCTACGCGAAGGAGTACCACGTCGAGCGTTACTTCCGTGAAGCCCGCCTGCTGCGGATCGCGCCGGTGAGCCAGGAGATGGTGCTGAACTACGTCTCCACGCACGTGCTCGGGCTGCCCAAGTCGTACTGAGACCGAAACGCCGAAGCGGTCCCACCCGGGGGATGCCGGGTGGGGCCGCTTCGGTTTTCCTGGCCGCGCCTAAATCTTCGGCAAGGCCACGTCGTTCACCGTGGCCGTGCCCGCCGTCACCTTCACCTGCCGGAACTGCGGCTGGTACCCGTTGGCGGCGACCGTGACCATCAGCGGGTTGTAACCCTTGTCCAGCCACAGCCGGTAGTGGCCCTGCGCGTCGGTCTTGAGGGTGTACGAGACCTGCCCGCACACTCCATTGTGGACCATCGTGCAGACCTGCACCGTGGCGTCGGCCACCGGAGCACCGGACGCGGTGTCGGTGACCGTGCCCGTGAGCTCACCCCACGCCTTGGGCGGCG
This sequence comes from Amycolatopsis sp. NPDC005232, assembly GCF_040607795.1. Lineage (NCBI taxonomy): Bacteria > Bacillati > Actinomycetota > Actinomycetes > Pseudonocardiales > Pseudonocardiaceae > Amycolatopsis > Amycolatopsis sp. NPDC005232. The sequence goes on from NZ_JBEXHL010000063.1 coordinate 26,136, forward strand.
TCGCCTGCAGCGTGACGGGCACGGCCGCCACCGCGTAGGGCGAGTCGGTGTCGAGCGTGATCGTCGCCGTGTACTTGCCGGGCTGAGTGACCTTGCCGGAGTCGACGGTCACCGCGACCTTCGCGGTGGCGCCGGGTGCGAGGTCCAGCTCGGTGCTGCCTTCGGAGAGCCAGCCGGCGTCGTCGTCACCACACTGGTCGTAGCCCGGCAGCATCGCCGTGGTGCGCAGCGCCGGCACGAACGAACCGACCTGGTAGAGCGCACACGCCCCGCGCCCGCCGCCGTAGTACTCCTGCGGCAGGTCCGGCAGCGACGACCACTTGTCGCTCACCGGGTCGTACTCGATGGTGTGCGCGGTCTCGCCGGCCTGGGAGACGACCGTACCGGTGCCGGTCTCGCCACCGGCGAGCTGCAAGCGGCCGTTCGCCCCGCTGTAGGCCATCTGGGAGACCTCGTACGGCGCGTCGGCCACCTTCGTCCACGCGGCGCTGCCCGGCTTGAACACGTAGGTCGACTTGATGTTCGTGACGCCACCGATGTACCCGCCGGCGCACACGATCTCACCGTGGATACCGGCGCAAGCCGCGTCGCTCTCGGCCTCCGGGTAGTCGGGAAGTGCCGACCAGGCGTTGCGCGCCGGGTCGTAGACGAACGCCGTCTTCACCGGGTCCTTGCCGCACACGCTCGCGCAGCCGCCGACCACGTACAGCTTCCCGCCGAGCGTGGCGGCGGTGGCGCCGTAGAGCTTCGCCGGCAGGTCCGCCAGCCGTGACCAGGTGTTCGTCTGCGGGTGGTAGGCGTACGTCGTGGACAGGAGGCCGGGCATCCCGGCCCCGCCGACGACGTACAGCGAACCGTCCAGGAACGCCGCCGCACCACGCATCACCGGCTCCGGCATGTCCGCGATCGGCGACCACGCGGCGGTGACCGGGTCGTAGACGTAGCTGCGGGCCGAGGGCGAGAGCATGTGCATGGGCATGCCGCCCGCGCTGTAGATCTTGCCCTGGTAACCGCCGAGCGCGCTTTCGTAGGTGAACTCCGGGACGTTCGCCAGCGGCTGCCAGCCGGCCGCCGCCGACGGGTCGACCCCGGTGAATCCGGTGACGTGCTCGCCGAGCGACACGTGCACCGGTGCCGTGCCGGTGTTGGTGAGCTTCACCGTCTGGTTCGCGACCTGGCCCATCGTCTTGCTCACGGCCAGCGCGGTCGAACCGACCGCCAGCTGCCCGGCCTTGAGCTTGACGTCCAGGCGGGCCACGGAGTTCAGGCCGGTTGTCGTCGACAGCGCCGGCGACGAGTACCGCGGCAGGCTCGCCGTGTACTGGTGCGTACCGGTGCTGTCGAACAGCTCGTAGAAACCGTCGGGCAGAGCCGCGTCGTCGGGCGTCGGGGTGCTCACGGCCGAGCGGGCCGTGGCGGAGTCCGCCACCGTCACGTCGTTGCGAGCCTCACCGGTGTTGGCGTCGGTCACGACCCCGGCGACCAGGCCGCCCTCGGTCGGGGTGCACGAGCCGACCACGACGTCGTCGAGCTCCGCGAGCGAGTTGCCGGCACCGCTGAAGTGGAACCGCACGCGCACGTTGTCCTTGCCCGCGGCCTGCGGCAGCGGGATCGACACCCGGGTCTGCAGGAGATCCGTGGTGTGGTGCGCCAGCGTGGTCCAGGTGGCGCCGCCGTCGAGGGACAGGTCGGTGTCGAACACGCTGTCCCCGTCCGGCACGTACAGCCCGCCGAACGACAGCGCGGGAGCGAGGTCACCGCTCAGGTCGAGCACCGGCGACACGAACTCGGTGTCCTCCGCCTTGCCGTCGCGGGTGATCGGGCTGGCGATGGCGTAGTTCCCGGTGCCGATGAAGTTGAACAGCTCGATGCCGTTGTCGAACGACCAGCCGGCCGACGCGGTGTCGGTGATCGTCCAGCCGTCCTTCGGCGTGGTGCCGAGCCAGCCCTCGAAGTTCGTCAGTGCGGCGTGGCCGTAGCCGAGCGCACTGCAGGCCTGCTGATCGGCGGTGGCGGTGAAGTTCTGCCGCACGCTCGAATCGGCGACGCTCACCTGCCGGTCGATCGGCTGGTACCCGGGCTGCACCGCGGAGACGTGCAGCTGGTAGTCCGCGTTTTGCGGCAAGTCAAGACTGTAGCGGCCGGTGAACGGGTCGGTGAAGATCGCGCCGGCGGGGTAGCCGTCCACGGTGATCTTCGCGTACAACGGCCAGCCGTGGCCGGAGCCGTCGGTCACGGTGCCCGACACCGCCTGCGTGGCGATCTTCGCGACGGCGTAGTCGGAGGTGGTGGCCTGACCGTCCACGAGGGACAGCTCACCGCTGCCGTTCTCGTAGCCGAAGCGGGTGACCGCGATCTGGTAGGAGTCGGCGGCGACTGCGAGGTGGTAGGCGCCCTGCGCGTCGGTCGTGGCGTGGTAGACGTTGCCGGTGCCCTTGCCGGTGGCGGTGATCGTGGCGCCGGCGATCGGCGTGCCCTCGGTGTCACGGACGTGCCCGGTGACCGTCCCTTGTGGAGTGTAGGCGAGCGTGGCGACGCCGTGGGGCGAGCCGAGGCCGGTCGGGCCGTCCCAG
>NZ_JBEXHL010000064.1:0-26886 GCF_040607795.1 Amycolatopsis sp. NPDC005232
ACGGGTGAGACGGTGCGGGTGAAGAAGACCAACGTGCCGGCCTTCCGTGCGGGCACGACGTTCAAGGACGTCATCTCCGGCACGAAGAAGCTGCCGAAGGCCACCGCCGTCAAGCGCACCACCACGGCGACCGCATCGCGCGCCACCACGACGACGCGTGCGACCGCCTCGCGCACCACGGCCACCCGCCCCGCAGCGACGCGCTCCACAACTACCCGCACCCGCGCGACGGCCGCGAAGCCCGCCGCCGCCACGAAGACCGCCGCCGCCAAGCCGGCCGCCACGCGCGCGAAGGCCACGACCACCAAGGCCGCCGCCGCGAAGCCCGCCGCCAAGGCCACGGCAACCAAGGCCGCTGCCGCGAAGCCGGCCGCCGCCAAGCCTGCTGCAAAGAAGGCCGCTGCCAAGCCGGCCGCCAAGCGCACCAGCGCTGCGAAGAAGAAGTAACACCACCCCGGCGTTTACGTCGAGACGTGCACTTCACGGCAGGGCCCCCTCCCACTCCCGGGACGGGGCCCTGCCGCATGTCCAGGGCTTTTGCTCTCCGGTGGTTTCGGCCGGAACCGTCTGTCCGGCAACGGACCCAGCCACCGAACTGACCTGAAGTCACTCCAGTTCCCCGACAACGCGGTCCTGGACGGAGCTCCCCTCTCGCCGCCGGGGTTAGCCCCGCCATGGCTGACAACGGCCTGCCGCAACGCAGTCTCGGCCCGGGACTCCCTCTCGCCACTGACGTCAGTCCCACGTTGCCCGACATCGACCTACCGCGCGGCATCGCAGCCGCGGACCGGACTCCCTCTCATCACTGACGTCGGCCCCATGTTGCCTGGCATCGGCCTGCCGCGCGCCATCGCAGCGCCAGACGGGACTGCCTCTCGCCACTGACCTCAGTCCCGCCTTGCCTGACATCGGCCTGCCGCGCGGCATCGCGGCCCCAGACGGGACTGCCTCTCGCCACTGACCTCAGTCCCGCCTTGCCTGACATCGGCCTGCCGCGCGGCATCGCGGCCCCGGCCGAGTCTCCCTCTCATCACTGGCGTCGGTCCCACGTTGCCTGGCATCGGCATGTTCGCGGCAACCCAGCCTCGGACGGGATCGCTCCGCCTCGCCGCCAGCATCGGCCCCGCCATGGCTGACTTCGGCCTGCCGCACGGCATCACGGCCGCGGATTGCCCCGCCTCACCGCCGGCGTCGGCCCCGTCCAGCCTCACATCGGCCTGCACAGGACGGCGTTTACGGGCCCCAACCCAGTGCCCGCCGGTGAAGCCCAGACCTCACCAACCTGTCGAAATCCCTGCCTCCGCGACGAATCCTCGCCCAACGCGAGCTCCATCCATCCGGTCCACGGCACATTCCTTACACGCGTCTCTCAGTCCCTCAACGGCGATCCGACTCGGGCTCCCCCATCGCCACAATCACTCCGCACTCAATACCCCGCCTCGATCCAGTTCTCTCCCGCCGCCGTCATATCAGCCGATCCAAATCGACTTCCCTCGCAATGGTTCGATACGCCAATCAGTTCCGCTGAGTGAGGCATCGCCTTTACCCGAAGGCTCGTCCAACGCCATCCGCCAACCACCAGCGAAACGATCTCCGCAGCCCCTCACGCCCGTCACCATTCACCGGTAGGACCGCCTCCTCAAAGCTCTTTCCGTGCAGCCGCGCAGCGTCGACCGTTCTCTCCCGCTGGCTTCGCACCCAGACACCCGACCGGCCACCATCACCACCGCCGGCAACACCACCCCTGCCTTCGACAGCATCGGCCGGCCCCACCCCGCAGACGTCGCGCGCAACAAGCCCGAGTCGCCCTCATCGCCACTCACCGGCGACACCACCACACCAGGGACCGACCCGTTCGGCACATCACCGACAAGCCCCATCGGCCCGCGTCGCACAAGACATCCTCAACACCACGCTCACCGCTCCCCGCGACACGCCTCCCAGAAGCCATCTCCCGCGCGTCATCGCGCAGCATCAGCCGCTCGCGCCCAGCCGCTTCCCACACAGAGCACCCGAACCGCCGTCACTCCAGCAGTGCCGCCTCCCCGCGCCCCTCCCGCCCCCAGCTTCGACCGGTCCCACCGGCACGCCTCGCGTGCCGGTCATCCACGCCAAACACCGGAAGCAACGCCTATCCCGACTCCGCGCCCCACGCACCGACACGCAGCATCAACCGGCCTACCAACCCACTTCGCTCCCAAGACACCCACGCCACTCGCCAGTGACTTCCACCCGCCCCGAGTCCCCGCCCCACACTCCGGCCTACCGACTCGCCTGGCACACAAGACACCCACGCCACTCACCGGCGACACCACCTATCCCGAGTCCCGCCGCACACGCCGGCACAGCATCAACCGACCCACCGGCCCGTCTCGCGCCCAAGACACCCACGCCACTCAGCAGCGACACCACCTATCCCGAGTGTCCCTGCCCTACACGCTGGCACTCGGCATCGACTGGTCCCACCGGCACGCTTCCGTCCGAAGACTCCGGCAGCGCCATCACCTCGCACCCGCAGCACCACCCGACCCTCGCCGTCCGAAAGCATCAACCGACTCCGCGGACACGCTGCTCACACAAGACAGCCGCAACACCACCATCGCCGTTGCGCAGGCAATACCGCCTCTTCGAGTCCGCACCCACCCGCCCGCACACAACGTCCACCGACCCCGCACAGCAAGAACCGGTCCTCGACCATCGCTGCCGTGAAGGTCGCGCACTCGCCCGAGATCGTCGCCGCGCCGAGCCGGAGCCCTCGCCACCCACCACCTCGAGAGACGGGCGCCAGATCGCCCCCAGCCCCAGCGATCAGCCCCCAACCAACCCCGCACTCCGCCTGCACGCGCGCCCCTCCGGTCGACCAGCGCAAGAAGACCCACCCTCAGCCGACCGGCCCGCCCTCCAGCCGAACAGCCACAGCCACAGTCGCCGGCTCCGGCTCCGGCTCCGGCTCCGGCTCCGGCTCCGGCTCCGGCTCCGGCTCCGGCTCCGGCTCCGGCTCCGGCGAAAACCAACCAGTACCCCTCACCAGAAACAACGGCGGCCCCAAAGCACGCCACTCCCCCACATCAAGAACCTGATGCTCCGGCCGCCCGCCACCGCTCCCCAAGCCAGCAGCCGCGTCCCTACTGAGAACAAGCTCCTGCGGTCCCGCCCGGCACGCCTAACCCGACCTGCGCACGAACCTCCGCACACATGAGCAACACCCGCTGCCCCGCCCCCGACAGCCCTTCCGGACCAAAGACCCGAGCCGCCACCCCGCCGCCACAAACAGTCCCGTGTAGACACCCACCAACACAGACCAGCGGCCCCTACTCAGCCCCGAAATCAACCAACCCCAGAAATGCCAAAAACCCAGGTCCGCAACTGCGGAACCTGGGTGGCTACTATCTGTACCCCCGATGGGATTCGAACCCACGCTACCGGCGTGAGAGGCCGGCGTCCTAGGCCGCTAGACGACGGGGGCTTAGGATCTTTCCCCGTTTCCGGGGAGCTATTCTGTTTTTCTTGCTGGAGAGAACATACCAGAGGCGATTTCTCGCTCCACAGGGGGGTCACTCTCCGCAGCTGGGGTACCAGGACTCGAACCTAGACTAACTGGACCAGAACCAGTCGTGCTGCCAATTACACCATACCCCAGTGAGGCACTTTCCCGGCTCGGCCGGTTCAGTACCGCACGGAGAGAAATACTAGAGCACGCTGCCGCGCAGCTGCGCAGCGGGGGTCCCCGCCGCACGCTGGACGGGGACGCCGACGGTCGCATACTCGGAAACCAGCAGCTCAGGCAGCTCGTCGAGGGTTGTGACCGTGTGTACACCGGCGGGTGCGCGCTCGCCGGTAAGACCGGTCCCGTCGCGGTCGAGCCAGACGGCGCCGAGGCCGGCGTCGTACGCGCCGATGGCGTCGGTGTCGAGCTTGTCGCCGACGTGCACGGTCTGCGTCGGGTCGCAGCCCAGCCCCAGGCACACCGAGTGGAACATCACAGGGTCGGGCTTGGCGACGCCGATCTCGCCGGCGATGGCCACGTGGTCGAAGAACGGCGCCAGCCCGAGGTCCGCGATCTTGCGGCGCTGGTGCGCGCCCGAGGCGTTCGTCACGGCTGCGAGCAGCAGGCCCGCCGCTCGCAGCCACTCGAGGCAGGGCAGCACGTCGTCGAACAGTTGCCACGACGTGGCGAGGATGTCCCGCCGGCGCGCCTCGAACGCGGTCACCTGCGCCGAATCCGCGGAGATGCCGAGCTCGGCGAGGAAGCATTCGGTGCGGCGGTGGTGCATCACGTCGTATCCGAGTTTTCCGGCGACGACCAGCGCCACGTGCTCCTCGGTGATCAAGTCCCACAACGGCCAGAGATCGCTGCGGCCAGTGAGCGCGTGGAGGCTGACGCGGATCGCGGCGGTGCAGTCGATCAAGGTGTCATCGATGTCGAGGCAGACCAGACGCAGTTCCGGAGGCGCCCAAGGTTCGGGTCCGACAGGTGCCGGAGGGGCGGTTCGCGAAGGGGTCGGGGGTGCCACGGCGAAATCCACCCAGTGAGGCTAGGGCACTCGCCGCGTTCGCAACGCGGCCAAAAAGGTGATTGCCGCTCCGCTGATGCGGCGCACCGCGTCTACTCCCAGTGCGTGGAAAGCGTTGATCCGGTTACGACACAGGAATCCGGCCAACCGGGTGAGTGAACCGATTCGTGCGATGCCAGTGAAACGGTTCAAGCGGCCACCTTGCCACGAACCGCGCGCGAAAGAACAACCTCCCCACAGAAGTGAGTCCTCAGTGGACAGTGAGCGTTGTGACGCACCGACCACTTGACGTGAGACCCACCCCGGGTGCATCCTAAGGTTATTCAACGGGTGATGAAAAGAGGGAGATGAGTCAGATGACCGAGCACACGCGTTGCGTCGTCGTCGGCGGCGGACCTGCGGGCATGGTCGCCGGCCTGATCCTGGCGAGGGCGGGCGTCGAGGTGACCGTGCTGGAGAAGCACGCCGATTTCCTGCGCGACTTCCGCGGCGACACGGTCCACCCGTCCACCCTCACGCTGCTCGACGAGCTCGGCCTCGGCGAGAAATTCCACGCGATCCCGCACAGCAAGTTGAAGGAAGCCGGCTTCCCCACTCAGGACGGTGGTCTCATGAAGCTTGCCGATCTGTCGCTGTTGAACGTTCCACACCCCTACATCGCGATGGTCCCGCAATGGGACCTGCTCAACCTGCTCGCCGAATCGGCTCAGAAGGAACCGACGTTCACCCTCCGCCTCGAGACGGAGATGACCGGTCTGCTCCGCTCGCGCGGCCGCGTGACGGGCGTGCGTTACCGCACGGCCGACGGCACCGAAGGCGAACTCGAGTCCGACCTCGTCATCGCTGCCGACGGACGCTGGTCGCTCGCGCGCCGCTCGGCCGGCCTGGAGCCACGGGAGTTCGACTGCCCCTTCGACGTCTGGTGGTTCCGCCTTTCCCGCCACGACGACGAAGTCGGTTCGATGCTCATGCCGCGCATGAGCCACCGACGGTTCGCGGTGCCGCTGCCCCGCGACGGCTACTACCAAATCGCCTACCTCGCACCGAAGGGCGAAGACCTGCGCGCCGCCGGCATCGAGGCCTTCCGCCGCAACGTCGTCGAGGTCTGCCCCGAGTTCGCAGACCGCGTCGACGAGCTGGAGACGATGGACGACATCAAGTTCCTCGACGTCCGCCTCAACCGCCTCCACCGCTGGCACGCCGACGGCCTCCTCTGCATCGGCGACGCGGCCCACGCGATGTCGCCCGTCGGCGGCGTCGGCATCAACCTCGCCGTCCAGGACGCGGTCGCCGCCGCGACCCTCCTGGCCGACCCCCTCCTCCGCGGCCCCGCCTCGGAAGACGATTTGGCGAAGGTCCGCACCCGCCGCCTACTCCCGACGATCGCCGTCCAGACCCTGCAACGGCTCCTCCACCGCGCCGTGATGCGCCCCGTCATGTCCGGCCGCCGCGACGGCCCGCCTCCCCAGCTCATCGCCCTCTTCGCGCGCTTCCCCAAACTCGCCTACATCCCCGCGCGCATACTGGGCCTGGGTTTCCGCCCCGAGCACGCGCCGGCCTTCGCCCGCCGCGCGATGGAACCCGCCGGGAAGAAATAGTCACTCGGGGCCAACGGCCACGCCACCTCGCCGCGTCCACCAAGCCACACAACAAGTCCGCACCCAACCGACTGGCCCGAGCGGCCCAACGCCTGACCCCTGATAGCCCACAACCGCAACCCCGAGTGCCGCCGCGCGTCGCTAGCGCGGCGGCACTCCCGTCCATACCCCCGCCGACTCCGCGACACCCCACTCCAGATCGCTGCGGCACCACACAACAGCTAAACCGATCCACTCCGCACGACGTCGCCACCCAACGACTACGTGTACCCCCACGGATGCCAACTCCCGTGTCGCCACCAAACGGCGACACCGATCCAGCCCCCTGCTTCCCTTCACCAGCGGAGCCCTCGCCACTGCGCGGCAACCGTTGGCCCGACCATGCCGCGAAGCTCAATCGCGAAGGCGACACCAAACTCGGCGACGCTTCCCATCCCCCACCGGGGAGTCGCCACCAAGCGGCAACGCCCAGCCACAATGCGCATCGCGACGCGAACGCCGCGGTCGACTCCGAGCGAGGAACCCGCTCGCCGCCGACCAAGGTGTCGCCGCTGAACGGCAACGCCCACCCGACGGCGCCGCGAGCCTCGATCACCGGGCGATTCCCAGCTCAGCGACGAGTTCCCACCGCCGGCCAAGGTGTCGCCGCTGAACGGCAACGCCCAACCCGACCCACCGCAAAGCTTTGCGACCCAGCGACTCGCTCCAGCGACCACGTTCCTGCCAGCCAAGCCGTCGCCGCTGAGCGCAACCCCGACCCCGACCGTGCCACGAGGCTGGGTCAGCCAGCGACACCCTGCTCGGCGGCCAGTTTCCCAGCCGATCAAGGTGTCGCCGCTGAGCGGCAACGCCTACCCGACAGCACCTCGAGCCTCGGTCGCCGGGCAACTCCGAGCTCAGCGACCACCTTCTCCCACCGAGCAAGCTGTCGCTAATAAGCGGCAACACCCACCCGCCTGCCCCGCGAACCTTCGCGGCCCGACGACTTCCAGATCAGCGACCAATTCCCCCGTCGGCCAAGGCGTCGCCGTTCAGTGGCAACACCCCGCCAGACCGGACCGCGAGGCTCGATCGCCGAGCGTCGCCACTGAGTGGCGACACCCGCCGTTGCCGTGGTCAGCAGCAGGAAACCAGCAGCCGACCTGCGGATCCAGCCATTCGCCACTCAGCGGCAACCGCCCCAGTCCCACGGCGAAGGCCAAGGACACGTCGCCACCAGACGGCGAAATCCCAACCGAACACGAGCCGGTGACCTCAGTCACCACCCCGGAAATACGGAGGCCCACCGGCCGTCGCCATTCTGAGGCGAACGGCCGGCGGGCCTCGGGTCGAACCGAAGTCAGATGTCCTGGACCGGATTGGTCAGGGTGCCGATGCCTTCGATGGTGATCGAGACCGACTCGCCGTCGACGATCGGGCCGACGCCCTCGGGCGTGCCGGTCAGGATGATGTCGCCGGGCAGCAACGTCATGACACCCGAGATGAACTCGACCAGCTCCGGCACCTTGTGCACGAGGTCGGACGTGCGGCCGTCCTGCTTGACGTCGCCGTTGACCTCGCTGCGCAGGGCCAGGTCCGACGGATCGATCGACGTCTCGATCCACGGGCCGAGCGGGCAGAACGTGTCGAAGCCCTTCGCGCGGCCCCACTGGCCGTCGGACTTCTGGAGTTCGCGGGCGCTCACGTCGTTGGCCACCGTGTAGCCAAGGATCGCGCTCGCCGCTCGGTCGGCGGACACGTTCTTCACCGGCTGGCCGATGACGATCGCCAGCTCGCCCTCGAAGTCGATGCGACCGACGTCACGCGGGCGGCGGATCGGCACGTTCGGGCCGATGACCGTGGTCGACGGCTTGATGAACAGCATCGGGGCCGACGGCACCTCGTTGCCGAACTCGGCCGCGTGCTTGGCGTAGTTCCGGCCGACGGCGATGACCTTCGACGGCAGGATCGGCGCGAGCAGGCGGACGTCGGCGAGCGGCCACCGCTTGCCGGTGAAGTTCGGCTGGCCGAACGGGTGCTCGGCGATCTCCAGGACTTGGGCGTCGTCGCCCTCGCCCTCGATCGAAGCGAACGCGACACCACCACTGGGATGAGCAATACGGGCTAGACGCACTCGGCCAGTCTACGTACGCCGCCGCCGGGACGCTCGCCCCCGGCGGCGCGAACGGTCCCCTCGCGCCGTCTCGGACCGAATGGACCCCTCGCGTCGCCCACGACCTGCGGATCGATCGCCGCGAGGTGCACGAGAGGTCCGTTCGTCCGCTTTCTCACCGGAAATCCTCGACGACCACGTCGGCCATGCGTCAATCTGACCGCACAGCCATCGACCCAGCCCACCGACGAACCCCGCAGAAGGGAGCCGCCGATCTCAGACGCGAGCCGCGAGGCTCTTGTGGACGAGCGCGTCGCACATCGCCATCCAGCTCGCCTCCACGATGTTCCCGTGCACACCGACAGTGGTCCATTCCCGCTCACCGTCACTGGATTCGAGCAGGACACGGGTCACCGCATGGGTGCCGGGGTTGGACGGCAGGATGCGCACCTTGTAGTCGGACAGTTCCACGGCGTCCAACCAGGACAGGTGGGGGCTGAGCGCTTCCCTCAGGACGGCGTCCATCGCGTGCACGGGCCCGTTGCCCTCGGCCGTCGCGATGACCCGTTGCCCGTTCACGTGGACCTTCACCGTCGCCTCCGAGACGACCTCGCCATCGGACCGGTGGTCGAGGACGACGCGGTAGGACTCCAGGTGGAACGGCGGCGTCACCGGCTCCTCACCGGACACGTCCTCGACTTCGCGGCGCAGCAACAACTCCAGCGACGCGTCGGCGGCCTCGAACGACCAGCCCTCCGCTTCGAGGTCCTTCACCTTGCGCACGGCGTTCGTCAGTGCTTCAGGCCGGCCGGCAAGGTCGACCCCGAGCTCACGTCCCTTGAGCTCGAGGCTGGCCCTGCCGGCCATCTCCGTGACCAGTACCCGCATGCCGTTGCCGACTGAAGATGGATCGATGTGGTTGTACAGCAACGGATCCACCTTGATCGCGCTCGCGTGCAGCCCCGCCTTGTGGGCGAAGGCCGACGACCCGACGTAAGCCTGGTGGGTGTCGGGTGCGAGGTTCGCGATTTCGGCAAGCGCATGGGAGACCCGGGTGAGCTCGGCGGCACCTCCGATCGGGAGGACCTCCATTCCGAGCTTGGTCACGAGGTTTCCCGTCACGGCGAACAGGTCGGCGTTGCCGGCCCGCTCCCCGTAACCGTTCGCGGTGCACTGGACGTGCGTCGCGCCGGCCTGCACCGCGGCGACGGAGTTCGCCACGGCGCAGGAAGTGTCGTCCTGGCAATGGATTCCCAAGCGGAACCCGGTCTTGTCCTTGACCTCGCGCACGGTCTCCGCGAGGCCGAGCGGCAGCTGGCCGCCGTTGGTGTCGCAGAGCACGAGGACGTCCGCGCCGGCGTTGGCGCCGGCGTCGAGTACTCGCAGCGCGGTGTCGGGTGAGAAGGCGTACCCGTCGAAGAAGTGCTCGGCGTCGAGGAACACGCGCCGGCCCTCGCCGGTCAGGAACGCGACGGTGTCGCGGACCATCGCGCACGCCTCGTCGACGTCGACGCGCAGCGCGCGTTCGATGTGCCGGAGGTCGGATTTCGCCACCAAGGTGACCACGGGCGCTTCGGAGTCCAACAGCGCGCGGACCTGCGGATCCTCGGACGCGCGGGTGCCCGCCTTGCGCGTCGACCCGAAGGCGACGAGTGCGGCGTGCTTCAGCTCCAGCTCGCCCTTCGCAGCCCGCGCGAAGAACTCCGTGTCCTTCGGCAAGGCGCCCGGCCAGCCACCCTCGATGAAGCCCACGCCGAGCTCGTCGAGCAGCCGGGCGACGGCGAGCTTGTCAGTGACGGAGTACGTGATGCCTTCGCGCTGGGCGCCGTCGCGCAGGGTCGTGTCGTAGAGGTGGAAGGCGTCACCGAGGGGCGTTTCGGCGGGCTCCGTGCGGGTCACGGTGTCTCCTTGGGCGGGGCAGAACCTTTTTCTGGCAACAAAAAAACCTCCCGCATGGGTGCGAGAGGTTGCGCGCCGGAAGCTCTTGTGGAGCGTCTATCCGGCGCGCTCGGCGATAATGATCGAGATGGCGGTCATGGTTTGCATGATGCCACAGCTCTGCCCGGCATCCAAGTGCCGGGCAGAGCTTCCCACTTCCTGGGAGCCCATCAACGGGACAGACCAGCCAGGTACGCGCCGAACGCTTGCACGGCCGAAGCGTTGCGTGGGCCCTCCACGAGAGCTGCGTAGGGAAAGGCGAAGATGCGACCCTGCTTCACGACCGGGATGTCACGCAGGCCGGGCCGCGACCGGAGGAAGTTCTCCTTGCCGGCGACGGTGCCGGCCTTGCCGCCGCAGTCGTTGATGAGGATGAGGTCAGGCGCGCGTTGGACCACGGCCTCCCAGCTGACCGTAGTCCAGCTGTCGTCGACGTCGGAGAAAATGTTGGTGCCGCCCGCTTTGGTGATGATCTCGTCGTGACGGCGTTGCGGGCGGCCGTGAACGGCTGGTCGCGGCCGTCGTCGTAGAGGACCGCCTGCGCTGTTGCCCCTGAGTGGCGACGGCACGGGATCCAGCCGGCGCGGCACCACTGTCCCCTTCGGACACCTGGGCGCCACAGCCCGTCACGGAGAGCGCGGCCACCAGGACCATCGCGACCGTCTTGCGCATGACTGTCCTCCTCGGACTCGAGCCGGTCGAACAACAGCTGGGGCCGGCCGGTGCGTCACCACGTGGGCGCGCACGCCGAACACGTCGGCCAGCAGATCAGGGGTCAGCACCTACGCGGGCGTTCCGCTCGCGACGAGACGGCCGCCGTCGAGGACGTGCACGGCGTCGCACGTCGCAGCGGCGAGGTTGAGGTCATGGAGCGCGGCCAGCACGTTCGGGCCGCTTCGCCGCACGAGGGCGAGGATCTCCAGCTGGTGGCGGATGTCGAGATGGTTGGTGGGCTTGTCCAGCACGCGGATCCGCGGCTCCTGCGCGAGGGTGCGCGCGATGAGCACGCGTTGCCGTTCGCCGGCCGAAAGCGTCAGGACGCCGCGGTCGGCGAACTCCGCCGGGCCGACGTGCTCGAGCGCGGCCGCGCACACTCGCCGGTCCGTGGCGGTCATGCGGTCGAGCAGGCCGTGGTGCGGCAGGCGGCCCATGGCGACGACCTCGGCGACGGTGAAGTCGAACTCCGTGTGCGACTCCTGCGCGACTGCCGCGATCGCCCGCGCCCGATCACGCGGCTGAAAGTCCTCGAGGGGCCGGTTGTCGGGCAGAACGGCGCCCGTTGAAGGCTTGAGCACGTGGTAGACCGCGCGCAGAGTGGTGGTATCGAGCTCGGCCTGGCGGCGAAGTAGTTGCGGCTTCGTCGACGCTCGGACTCGCCACTGAACGGCGACGCCCTGGACGACCCCGTCGGAGGCGAGCCGATTGGGCCAGCGTCACCGTGCGAGGATTCGCCACCTACCGGCAACGGCCGGAGCCGGCGGTCCGGAACGTCGGATGGCCGGGGCGAACCGACGATGCCGGATCCGGCCGACGGCGAATCGTCTGAGGCTCGGCCGACATGCTCGGCTTCGCCGCTGATCGACGACAGCGGTGGCGGTTCCGTCAGACGCGGGTTGGCAAGGGCGGGGTCGCCGCGGGAGGGTTCGCCTTTTCGGCAACGGCCCGGGCGACGGGTCAGGGCCGCCGGTGGGCGGATCAGACCCACGCGAATCGGGTCCGGCTGGCGCGGAGGCGTCAGCGGATGTGTCGCCGGCTTGGGTTCGCCGCTTTTCGGCGACAACCTGAGCGACGGGTCGGGGTCTCCGATGGGCAGATCAGAGCCGCGCGGATTGGGTCCGGCCGGCGCGGAGGCGTCAGCGGATGTGTCGCCAGGCTTGGGTTCGCCGCTGAACGGCAACTCCGGTCACCGGTCAGCGGCGGCAGAGTCGGCAAGGCCAGAGTCGCTGCGCGAGGATTCGCCGTTGGCCGACGACACCGGAGGCGACCAGTCGGAAGCCGAAGGGAAAGACGACGAGGAGTCCGGACCGTCAGACGACGAGAACTTCGGAGGCGGCACCGGCAGGACCCGATCTGCTCAAGGGTCCACACAACAAAGACGGCCGCCACGCCAAAGAGAGCAGTGGGGTGTCGTCTCCCGTAGACCGCGACGGGAGGGACGAGGGTGGTGCGAAAACCACCGCCGGTGTCGGGCTCACCCGCGGTCTGCGAGAACACAGACCGCGGGCCTACCGTTGCGGGTCAGCGCCGGATTTCGACCGGCTTCCGCGGCGGGGGTTCCTGCAAGAACGTCAGCTGACGTTGCGCACGTTCGACGAGACGAGCGCGGCCAGCCGGTCGCCGATCGCCTGGGTGGTGCCGGGCGACGCCTGGTCGCGCGTCGCCAGGTCGAAGGCCACGGACGCCTCGATGCGGCGCGCGGCCTCCCTGTGGCCCAGGTGGTCGAGCAGGAGCGACACCGAGAGCACGGCGGCCGTCGGGTCGGCGAGACCCTGGCCGGCGATGTCGGGGGCGCTGCCGTGGACCGGCTCGAACATGCTCGGGTTGCGGCGCGTGATGTCGAGGTTGCCGCTGGCCGCGAGGCCGATGCCACCGGTGACGGCGGCCGCCAGGTCGGTGATGATGTCGCCGAACAGGTTGTCGGTGACGATCACGTCGAAGCGCGACGGGTCCGTGACCAGGTGGATCGTGGCGGCGTCGACGTGGGAGTACGCGACCGTGACGTCGGGGTGCTCCAGCGAGACCTCCTCGACGATCCGCGACCACAGCGACCCGGCGTACTCGAGCACGTTGGTCTTGTGCACGAGCGTGAGGTGCTTGCGCGGCCGGTCTTCGGCGCGGTTGAACGCGTCGACGACGACGCGGCGGACGCCGAACGCCGTGTTGACGCTGACCTCCGTGGCGACCTCGTGCTCGGTGTCCTTGCGCAGCAAGCCACCGTTATTGGTGTACGGGCCTTCGGTGCCTTCGCGCACCACGACCATGTCGACTTCGCCGGCGTCGGCCAGCGGGCCACGCACGCCCGGGTACAGGCGCGCCGGGCGCAGGTTCACGTGGTGGTCGAGCTCGAAGCGCAGGCGCAGCAGCAGCCCTCGCTCGAGGATGCCGCTGGGCACCGTCGGGTCGCCGACCGCGCCGAGCAGGATCGCGTCGTGCTGACGCAGCTCGCCGAGCACCGACTCGGGAAGCAACTCCCCGGTCGAGTGCCACCTCGCGGCACCGAGGTCGTAGTTCGTGATCTCCGCCGTCGGTGCTACTTCACCGAGCACCTTGAGCGCCTCGGAGACCACCTCGGGCCCGATCCCGTCACCTGGGATCACCGCGAGCCGCATCCACACACCTCCGTAGACCAGGCCACCGAACGCACCGATGGCCCATCCGCAAGAAAACGCCAGCAGCGGAAGGTTACCGGCCGTAGACAAGACGCCGTAGCCGCACCACCCTTATGCCGCATCCTCCCGCAGGGTGAGACACCTGAACGGGTGAAAGGCAAAGGGGCCTCCCGGGTCCCAACGACCCGGAAAGCCCCCTATCGCCGCTATTCGGGGCACGTGGCCAGCGAGACAGGCCTGCCCCGATCGGAGGACCCCGTCACCCTGCCTGGGCGGGTGACGGGGCCTTACCTCACGGCCGCGTCACCGTCGACTCGACCCGCACGACACCCGCGCGCGAGCCGGCCGCGTTGTGGTGCTCGATCGCCAGCAGGCCCTTCGGCTTGTCACCGGCGATGGCCGCCGCGTTGCGGTTGACCACCAGCTGGGTGCCGGGCTTGGCGACGTAGCCGAGGGCCGCGTCACCGCCGCCCTGCACCGAGAACGCCGGCGCAAGCGCGTCGAACGAGAGCGGCGTGCCGACGAAGTCGATCAGCCCGTCGGTGCTGCCCGGCGCGACGTAGTACCCCGCCGTGCCGACGGTGTAGCTGATCCGGTGCGACGCCTCGTTCGTGTCGATGCCCAGCGCGGCGATGCTGACCGGCAGCACGATCACGTTGGTGTCGAACACGTTGGTGTCCACGTCGCCGAGCTGACCGTTGACGGCCTGCACGTCCACCGTCGGGTTGCCCGCCTGCGTCAGCGACACCGTGGCGGCCAGGAGCACGTCGGTGCCCGTCGCCTTCGTCACGAAGGTCTCGAAGTCCGGCTGGCCGTCGCCGGTCGTGTCGAAGTCGACGAACGGGATCGTGTTGCTGCCCAGGTTCGCGAAGTCACCCCAGGTCGTGAGGCCGAACGCGAGCATGGCGTTCTCCGGTTCGCCCTGTGCCTTGGCGAGCGGAGCCGTCGACGCCGCGCCGATGTAGCGCAGGTCGCCGCCCTTCGCGGTGCCGTTGAGCGTGCAGTCGGACGAGACGCCCGCGCCGCACTCCGGCAGCTGCGCCGATTCGGCCTGCAGCTCCAGCACGCTGACCAGCGAGCGGTAGCGCTGCGCGCCGGTGCCCTGGTCGATGCCCTTGCCGCCGAGGTTCAGCACGGCCTGGTCCTGGCTCCCGCCGAAGCGCAAGCCGGCCGGCATCGTGATGGCCGAGACCGGTTTCGGTGCCGAGTACACGGCCACCCGCAGCGGCACCGTGGCGCCGTTCTTCGGGGTGAACGCGACGCGGCCCGAAGCGTCGGCCACGAACTGGCGGGCGAGCCCGGCCTGCGCTGCCTCCATGGTCGGGTCCATGACCTTGCGCAGCGCCTTCGGGTCGGTGATCTTCAAGGTCACCTTCACCGTCGCGACCCCGCGCGGGTTCAGCTTCACCGAGCTCTTGTCCACTGTGTACTGCACGCCGGGCAGCGAGTTCACGGCCTCGTACGCCACCGAGTACTCGACCGGCGCGGTGCCCTTGTTGACGACCTTGATCGTCTTCGAGAGCGTGACCGGTCCCGCCGCCTCGACGGTGCCGAACGTGACGCTCACGGCACCCGGGTCGTCCTGGACGTAGGCGAGCACCTGGTTGTCCAGCGCGGCCTTGGCGTCGATGCGGCCGGTGCCCACGCGCTGCGGCGCGTAGGTGTGGCCCGCGCCGTCGGTGATGTCGTGCGCGGCCGAGCCCACGACGTCGGCCTTGACCTCCTCGACGTTCCAGTCGGGGTGCGTCTGGCGGACCAGCGCGGTGATGCCCGCGGTGTGCGGGGTGGCCATCGACGTGCCCGAGATGGAGAGCCGGCCGTTGCCGCTGCCGCGGAACGCCGACGTGATCGTGTCACCGGGCGCCGTGACGTCCGGCTTCACCGACGGGCCACGGCCACCACGCGAGGTGAACGAGCTCGGGGTGTCCACGATGGTCTTGTCCGTGGTCTGCAGGCTTGCCCGCCCGGCGCCGAAGAAGTGCACCGTCAGCGTGCCGGCGGTCAGGCCAGGGCGCACGGCCGTGGTGGCCTTGCCGGTGAGCTGGAACATCGGCACGCCCGCGTTGCCCGCGATGCCGGCGGCGGGGTGCTCCAAAGTGGACGACAGCAGCACACCCTTGGCCCCGGCGGCCTGCGCGTTGTTGGCGCGCGCCGCGGAACCACAGGCGCGGGTGGAGTCGTTGTCGTCCCACTCCAGCCACGCGATCTTGCCCGCGACCTTGGCCTTGTCCTCAGCGGAGAAGGCATTGCAGCCCGCGTTGTTGGCGGCCGAGATCGGCACGACGGGCGCGGTGAGGTCGAGCGTGTCGTAGCCGGTGTAGTCCTGGCTGTACTGGCCCGGCTGCTGCCCCTTGATCGGAGCGGTGACCTCGAGGGCGTCCTTCAGCTCGCCGGCGTCGCGGCTGCTGGCGACGGTGAGTGCCTCGGGCGTGTTGCCCGGCGAGCCCGCGACGTCGTTGAGGTCGCCACCGTTGCCCGCCGCGAGGACCGGCAGGACGCCGTTCTGGGCGAGCTTGCGCACGAAGAGCGAGTCGGGGTCGTCCGGCGCGCCGAAGTCGCTGCCCAGCGACAGGTTGACGATGTCGAGGTGGTCGGTGAAGTCACCGTCGCCGTCAGGGTCGAGCGCCCAGTCGAGCGCCTGCGACGTGACGTTCGTCGAACCGGTGCAGCCGAACACCTTGAGCGCGTAGAGCAACGCCTTGGGCGCGGTGCCCGGGCCGATGCGCATGGCGTCGAGCTGCTTCTTGTTCAGCTTCTTGTAGTTGCCGGTGAACGTGGTGCCGTCGGCGTTCACGCCGAAGCCCGCGATGGTGCCGGCCACGTGCGTGCCGTGCTCGCCGCACGCGATGGGGTTGGGGTCCGGCTTCGGCGTGGGCGAGCCGGTCTTGCCCTCGGCGTCGTAGTCGTCGCCGACTAGGTCCGTACCGCCCACGACCTTGGCGCTCGGGAACAGCGGCGACGGCTTGGTCCGGTCCACTGCCTGGTAGGCCGCGGGCGTGCCGGGGCCGCCGAAGTCGGCGTGGGTGTAGTCGATGCCGTCGTCGATCACGCCGACGCGGATGCCGTCACCGAACTTGCCCGTCTGCTGCCAGCTGGCGAGCGTGTTGGTGAGCTGCTCAGCGCTGGCGTTGTTCTTGGTCTTCGGCACGACCGTGCGCACCGAAACGACGTCGGGACGCTTCGCGAGCTCACGGATCTTCGCCGCGTCTGCGGTCACCACGGCGCCCGCGACGGCGTTCGACGTCTGCGTGACCAGCTGCGTACCCGCATCGGCCTTCTTGAGCTGCCCGACGACGGAGTTCACTGCGGCGGCGACGTCCGCCTTCGCGGCGCGCGCGGCCTGCTTGGCCTTCTCCTTGCCGGCGCCCTTGCCCTGCTCGGCGTTGAACGCGTCGACGGCCGGCTTCTTCGCCAGCTCCACGAACGCGGTGATCTTGCCCCGCGCGGCGTCAAGCCGCGGCGAGATCTTGCCCTGCAACCCCGCGGCGGCGACCTTGGCCGGCGCGACCGGGTCGGCGAGCGGCGCACCCTGCGCCGACGCGCCCGACGCGGCGGAGACTGCTGCGGCCAGGACCACCGCGGACACGGCAGCCGTCGAACGCGCAGCCCACTCGGGCAACCGGGATCTGCTCATGAGTACCCAACCCCTTTACTCGAGGCCTGGATCGTGAACCTGCCTGGCGCTCCCCGATCACCACCCCCGACAGGTGAGCACCGGCGCCGCACCGTGCTCTCACGGCGCGTGGTTCTGCCTCGCGGCACAGAACCTAGCTGCCCGATACACCTACTTTCGTGGCGAAAATGCTCCGTTATGCGAATGTTGCCCGTCTGGGTGGTCTCCACAAAGAAAGCCCCTTCCCCCGCCACTCGGACGGGGAAAGGGGCTTTCGAAAAACGGGCGGAGCTAGTTGAAGTCCACCGCGCGGATCGTGTGCGCGCCCACGGTGGCGCCGATCGGCTCGAGGACGTTGCTGTCCACGTGGCGGTCGACGCGCAGCAGCATCACGGCGTCGGAGCCGTCGGTGGTCTGGCTGATCTGCGCGGCCTCGATGTTGATGCCGGCCTCGCCGAGCAGCGTTCCGACGCGACCCATTACGCCCGGGCGGTCCGGGTAGTCCAGCAGCAGCACGTTGCCCTCGGCGCGCAGGTCGAAGTGACGACCGTTGACCTCGACGATCTTCTCGACCTCGTCCTTGCCGGTCACCGAACCGGAGACCGTCAGCACGGCGCCGTCCGCGTGGACCGCACGCACCGTGACCAGGCTGCGGAACTTCGGGCTCTCGGTCTCGGTGACGAGATCCACCTGCACGCCCAGCTCCTCGGCGAGCCGCGGCGCGTTGACGAAGGTGACCTGGTCGTCGACGACAGCGGCGAACACCCCGCGCAGCGCCGCGAGCTGCAGCACCGACGTGTCTTCGCTGGACAGCTCGCCCTTGACCTCGACGGTCACCGACGTCGGCGCCTTCGGGCTCAGCGCCGTGAGCACCGTGCCCAGCTTCTGCGTGAGCGACAGGTACGGCCGCACGTGCTCGCCGACGGCGCCGCCGCCCGAGACGTTCACCGCGTCCGGCACGAAGTCGCCGCGCAGCGCCAGCAGCACGGAACGGGCGACGTCGGTGCCCGCGCGGTCCTGCGCCTCCGAGGTGGACGCGCCCAGGTGCGGGGTGACGACCACGTTGGGCAGCTCGAACAGCGGGCTGGCGGTGGTGGGCTCGGTGACGAACACGTCGATGCCCGCGCCGCCGACGTGGCCGCTGCGGATCGAGTCGGCCAGCGCCTCCTCGACGATCAGGCCACCGCGCGCGGCGTTGACGATGATCACGCCCGGCTTGGTCTTCTTGAGCGCCTCGGCGTCGATGAGACCCTTGGTCTCCGGCGTCTTCGGCAGGTGGATGGAGATCGCGTCAGCACGCTCCAGCAGCTCGTCGAGCGGCACGAGCTCGATGCCGAGCTGCGCGGCGCGGGCGGCCGAGACGTAGGGGTCGTACGCGATCAGCTTCGTGCCGAACGCGGCGAGGCGCTGGCTGAACAGCTGGCCGATCTTGCCGAGGCCGACGACACCGATGGTCTTGCCGTTGAGCTCGACGCCCGAGAACGAGCTGCGCTTCCACTCGCCACCGCGCAGGCTCTGGTCGGCGGCCGGTACGCGACGGGCGACCGAAAGCAGCAGCGCCACGGCGTGCTCGGCGGCGGACACGATGTTCGACGTCGGGGCGTTGACCACCAGCACGCCGCGCTCGGTGGCGGCGGGCACCTCGACGTTGTCCAGCCCGACACCGGCGCGGGCCACGACCTTGAGCTGCGTGGTCGCGCCGAGCACCTCGGCGTCGACCTTCGTGGCGGATCGCACCAGGAGCGCGTCGGCACTCTTCACCGCCTCGAGCAGCGCGGGACGGTCCGTGCCGTCCACATGCCGGACCTCTACCTCGTCACCGAACACACTCAGCACGGAAGGCGCGAGCTTCTCCGCGATGAGGACGACGGGTTTGCTGGGCTTGGTCACGATGCGGCTCCCACTATCTGGTCACGAAATCGAGGACGCTCTCCTACGGCGCACGCCGTTGTGCCCGGATGGGCGGGAGTTTAGCCCGGTTGGGGGCCCCGGTGCTGCCCGCGTTGTTAACTCGCTCGTAATCCGGCGAAAACTCGGTCGCGGGGCCGGTCAGGGTGGTCGGCGGTCGGGGTGGGTCGCTTGGGCGGGGATTGGGTTTGCGGCAAGGAAAACGGTGCTGCGGTGGCGACAGTCGAGGTGCTGCGGGCGGGGTGTTTTGTGCGTTCCACCTGGTGGGATGAGGTCGTGTGGTGAGGTTGGGGCGATTGGGGTGAAAGGGATTTATTACGTCGTGGTGCTCGGGTGAGTGATGGGGATGTCCATTCGTTCGGGGTCTATGGCGTGGGCGCGGGCTAGGGGTGAAGGGGACCTTCATCCCTTCCCCGCCCCGAGCCCACTACGGCCACACCCGGCGACCGCCGGCGTCGCCGTTGAGGGACGAAACCTGGGCAAGCGAGCGGTACAGTGGCGAGGCGCGGTGAGGGCCGCGTCCCGTCCGCGGAAAGGGCTGAGCCCACCCCCGAAGTGAAGTGCGGTGCGTTGCGCCTTCTTCCCTGCCCGGTGCCGGCGGACCACGGGCGAACCGAGGGAAAGAAGGACTCCCCATGGCCGCGTTGCCCGCAAAACCCGATCTCGCCCAGCTGCGCAAGCGCGCGAAAGAGCTGGCGCGCGCGGAGTCGATCAAGTTATCCGAGGCGCAGTTCCGCGTCGCGCGCGGGCACGGGTTTCCGAGTTGGCCGAAGTTGCAAGCGTACGTCCGGCGCGTCGCCGAGGGCGGGCCGAATCTGCAGCACGCCTACCACGCCGACACCGAGTACTACAGCGAACGCGCCCTCGGACTGCTCGCGTCCGCCGAGGACGGGACGACCGGGGCGCGCGAGGCGTTCGAGCGCCACGAGCAGCCGTTGACGCGCGGGGGCGCGCGGACGGTCGTCGCCAAAGAGCACGGGTTCGGGTCGTGGCGCGGGTTGCGCCAGCACGTCGCGGCATTGGCGGACAGTGGCGAGCCGTTCGCGCGGGCGTTTCGCCTCCTGGAGGCGAGGGACGTCGACGGGCTGGCGGCGGTGGTCGACGAGTTCCCCGAACTCGTCCACGCGCGCGGCACCAACGGCAACGACCTCCTCGGCATGGCCGGCGCCACCTGCGACGAACGGCTCACACGCGTCCTGCTCGAACGCGGTGCCGATCCGGCACGGGGCAACACCCACGGCTGGACCCCGTTGCACCAGGCCGCGTACAGCAACCTGCCCCTGCTCGCCGACCTGCTCCTCGACGCCGGCTCACCACTCGATGTGTCAGCACGCGGCGACGGCGGGACGCCTCTCGTCGTCGCGTTGTTCTGGGGAAACCGGACTGTGGCCGAAAAACTGGCGACGCGCGACCGGTCCCCTCGCAATCTTCGCGTCGCAGCGGGTATCGGGGACGCCGAGCTACTGGACGAGCTCGTCCGTCCGAACGGGACACTCGCGCCGGCGGCGGGTGCGCACCGTGAGTTCTACCGGCCCCACAGTGGTTTCCCGTTGTGGCGCCCCAGCGACGATCCCCGGGAGATCCGCGACGAAGCCCTCAGCTGGGCAGCGCGCAACGATCGCACCGACGCCCTGCGCACCCTCGCCGAGCGCGGCGCGGACCTCGACGCCGACGTCTACCGCGGCACCGCCCTCACCTGGGCCGCCGCGCAGGGCAAAATCGCCGCCGTCCGGACGTTGCTGGAGCTGGGCGCGAACGTGAACCGCGTCGGGACGTTCGGCGGCCCGAAGCACGGCGTCGGGATCACCGCCCTGCACCTTGCTGCGCAGAACAACCGACTCGACGCCATCGAGGTCCTCGTCCGGGCCGGCGCCGACCTCGACGCGCGCGACGGCCTCTGGAACTCCACACCCGAAGGCTGGGCCGACGCGTGCGACAGCCCCGCCGCGCGCGACCTGCTGGCGAAAGCCCTGTAGACAAGCGGAGTACGTAGTCCGTATCGTCGGACCGGCGAGACGGACTATGGACTCCGTTTCATCCACTGGGAGGACGACCATGACCACACCCCGAGAAGTCTTCGAGCAGCTCTCCGAGGGCATCACCGCCGGCCGGTTCGACGAGCTTTCCCGGCTCTACGCGGAGAACACCGTCGTCGAGCACCCCACCGCGATCCCCGTCCCCGGCCGCATCGAGGGGCGAGAAGCGGTGCACGCGCGGTTCGTGGGCGGATTGGGGACGACGCTCCGGCTGTCGACGAGCGACGTCGTCGTCCACGAGACGACGGACCCCGAGGTGATCGTCGCCGAGTTCCGGTACACGGTGGAATCGTCGCTCAGCGGCGAAAAGACCGAAACCGAGAACATCCAGATGCTGAGGGTGCGCGACGGGCTGATCGTCCACAGCCGCGACTACCACGACTACCTGCGGATGGCGGCCGTCCAGGGCGCGGCGGCCGGGCTCGCCGGGGCGTACGCCCAAGTCCCGCCCCACGAACCCGGCCCGGTCCAGCCGCGGCCGGCACGGCTCGCCGACCGCAAGAGCCCGCTGGGCGTGTTCCAACGGCTCTGTTACGGCGTTTCCGACCAGCACTGGTCCGAGCTGCCCGACCTCTATGCCGAGCAAACCGACGTCCGCCACCCGTTCCTGCCGGGCGCGCCCGTGCTGAAATCCCGCGAAGACCTGCGTACGCACTTCGCGCTGGCCGGGGAGATCGGCATCCGCATGCAGGCCACCGACCTCGTTACCTACCAGAGCACCGACCCCGAGGTGTTGATCGGCGAATTCGCCTACGAGGGGCAACTCGCCGGAATCACGCCGTTCCGCGTCAACAACATCTTCGCGCTGCGCGTGCGTGACGGGGAGATCGTCGAGTCGCGCGACTACGGCGACCACCCGGCGCTCGCGGCCGCGGCCGGCCGGCTCCAGGAGCTGGTCGACCGCGTAATCGCCTAGGCCTCGAGGTCCTCAGGCAGGTCGAACTCGCCGTCACGGACGCCCTTCACGAACGCGTCCCACTCCGACGGCGTGAACACGAGCACCACGCCGTCTGGCTTGGACGACTGGCGCATCGCGACGTACGTGACGCCGTCGGTGTGCGGCACGAAGGCGTACTCCACGCAGTCCTCGAGCGTGACGCCTTCGGGCTCGGCCCTGATCCAAGGGGCGTCGGTGAGGTCCAGCTCGTGCCGGATGTGCGCCTTGTCGTCGACGGGCTGATCACTCATGGCACCAGCGTATCGACCCACCGCGACAGGTCTCGCCGCTGAACGGCGAAACCGCCGGAAAGGCCCCCTCACCTGCGGGCGAGGGGGCCTTTCGAACGATCAAGCCATCACAAGACGATCAGGCGGTCTCGGTGATCGGCCGGTCCACCCACGACATGAGGGCACGCAGCTTCTTGCCGGTCTCCTCGATCGGGTGCTGGTTGCCCTGCTCCTCGAGCTTGATGAAGTTCGGGCGCCCGGCCTCGTCCTCGGCGACCCACTCGCGCGCGAAGGTGCCGTCCTGGATCTCGCCCAGGATCTTCTGCATCTCCTGCTTCACCGCCGGCGAGATCACGCGCGGGCCGCGGGTGAGGTCGCCGTACTCGGCCGTGTCGGAGATCGAGTAACGCTGACGCGCGATGCCGCCCTCGTACATGAGGTCGACGATCAGCTTGAGCTCGTGCAGCACCTCGAAGTAGGCGATCTCCGGGGCGTAACCGGCCTCGGTCAGCACCTCGAAGCCCGTCTGCACCAGCGCCGACGCGCCACCGCAGAGCACGGCCTGCTCGCCGAAGAGGTCGGTCTCGGTCTCCTCGGTGAACGTCGTCTTGATGACGCCCGCGCGCGCACCGCCGATGGCGGCCGCGTACGACAGGGCCAGCGCCTGGGCGCCACCGGTCGCGTCCTGCTCCACCGCGATCAGGCAGGGCACGCCCTTGCCGTCCACGAACTGGCGGCGCACGAGGTGACCCGGGCCCTTCGGGGCGACCATGGCGACGTCGACGTTGCCCGGCGGCTTGATCAGGTCGTAGCGAATGTTGAAGCCGTGGCCGAAGAAGATCGCGTCGCCGTCCTCCAGGTTCGGCGCGATGTCCTCGGAGTAGATGAAGCGCTGCTTCGTGTCCGGCGCGAGGATCATGATCAGGTCGGCCTCGGCCGCGGCTTCGGCGACGTTCAGCACGCGCAGGCCCTGCTCCTCGGCCTTCGCCCGCGACTTCGACCCCTCCGGCAGGCCGATGCGGACGTCGACACCGGAGTCACGCAGGCTCAGCGAGTGGGCGTGGCCCTGGCTGCCGTAGCCGATCACGGCGACCTTGCGACCCTGGATGATCGAAAGGTCCGCGTCGTCGTCGTAGAAGATTTCCACTGCCATGGGGGTACTGCTTCCTTTCGGGTTACTGCTGAAGAATCGACTTCTCAAGAATCAGCGGGGCGAGGTGGCGGTGATCGAGCGGGCCCCGCGACCCACCGCGACCATGCCGGACTGCACGAGCTCACGGATGCCGTACGGCTCGAGCATGCGCAAAAGTGCGCCGATCTTGTCCGATGTCCCGGTCGCCTCGACGGTGAGCGCCTCCGGGGACACGTCCACCACCTTGGCACGGAAGAGCTGGACGGTCTCGAGGACCTGGCTGCGCACGGTCGCGTCGGCCCGGACCTTCACGAGCAGCAGTTCACGCTGCACCGCGCTGGACTGTTCCAGCTCCACGATCTTGATCACGTTGACCAGCTTGTTGAGCTGTTTGGTCACCTGTTCGAGCGGTAGCTCTTCAACGGCGACCACGATCGTCATGCGGGACACCTCGGGGTTTTCCGTAGGGCCCACGGCAAGAGACTCGATGTTGAAACCGCGGCGGGAGAACAGGCCGGACACCCTGGCGAGCACGCCGGGCTTGTTCTCGACCAGCACGCTCAACGTGTGGACGGTCATCGGTTTTCTCCTTCCGCGGCAGCTTCGGCGGCTTCGAGGGTCTCGGCGGCTTCCTGCGAAACCTCGTCGTCGTCGAACAGCGGCCGGATGCCGCGGACGGCCATGATCTCGTCGTTGCCGGTGCCCGCGGCCACCATCGGCCACACCTGGGCATCCTTCCCCACGACGAAATCGATCACGACGGGGCGGTCGTTGATCTCCATGGCGCGGCGGATCGTCGCGTCGACGTCCTCCTTGGTCTCACAGCGCAGCCCGGCGCAGCCGAGGGCCTCGGCCAGCAGTGTGAAGTCGGGGATGCGGTGCTTGTGGGTACCGAGGTCGCTGTTGGAGTACCGCTCCGAGTAGAAGAGGTTCTGCCACTGCCGGATCATGCCGAGGTTGCCGTTGTTGATCACGGCGACCTTGATCGGCGCGCCCTCGATGGCGCACGTGGCGAGCTCCTGGTTGGTCATCTGGAAGCAGCCGTCGCCGTCGATCGCCCACACCTGCGTGTCGGGCAGGCCGAACTGCGCACCCATGGCCGCCGGGACGGCGAAGCCCATCGTGCCGAGGCCGCCGGAGTTGATCCACGTACGCGGCTTCTCGTACTTCACGAACTGCGCGGCCCACATCTGGTGCTGGCCGACGCCGGCGGTGAAGACCGCGTCGGGACCGGCGAGCTCGCCGATGCGCTCGATGACGTACTGCGGCGACAGCGAACCGTCGTCGGGCCACTCGTAGCCGGCCGGGTAGGTGTCGCGCCAGGAGTCGACCTGGGTCCACCAGTCGGTGAGGTCCGGCTGGTGCCCGTGCTCGAACTCGGCCTTCACGGCGGCGATCAGCTCGCCGATGATCTCGTTGCAGTCACCGACGATCGGCACGTCGGCCTTGCGGTTCTTGGAGATCTCGGCCGGGTCGATGTCGGCGTGGATCACCTTCGCGTCGGGCGCGAACGACGACGTCGCGCCGGTGACGCGGTCGTCGAAGCGGGCGCCGAGCGCGATCAGCAGGTCGGACCGCTGCATCGACGCGACCGCGGCGACGGTGCCGTGCATGCCGGGCATGCCGACGTGCTGGCGGTGCGAGTCCGGGAACGCGCCGCGCGCCATCAGCGTGGTGGCGACCGGGATGCCGGTCAGCTCGGCCAGCTCCAGCAGCTGCTGCGAGGCCTCGGCCTTGATCACGCCGCCGCCGACGTAGAGAACGGGCCGGCGCGCGTTCGCGATGAGCTTCGCGGCTTCGCGCACCTGCTTGCCGTGCGGGCGCAGCGTCGGGCGGTAACCCGGCAGCCGCATCTCGGGGGGCCAGGAGAACGAGGTCATCTCCTGCAGCACGTCCTTGGGGATGTCCACCAGCACCGGGCCGGGTCGGCCCGTGAGCGCCAGGTGGAATGCCTCGGCGATGGTCCGCGGGATCTCGGCCGGGTCGGTGACGAGGAAGTTGTGCTTGGTGACCGGCATGGTGATGCCACAGATGTCGGCTTCCTGGAACGCGTCGGTGCCGATCAGCGCACGCGACTGCTGCCCCGTGATGGCGACGACGGGCACGGAGTCCATGTTGGCGTCGGCCAGCGGGGTGACCAGGTTCGTGGCGCCCGGGCCCGACGTCGCCATGCAGACGCCGACCTTGCCGGTCGCCTGGGCGTAGCCGGTGGCGGCGTGCCCGGCGCCCTGCTCGTGGCGGACGAGGATGTGGCGGAGCTTCGTGGAGTCGAGCAGCGGGTCGTACGCCGGGAGGATGGTGCCACCGGGAATGCCGAAGACGACTTCGGCGCCAACGGCCTCGAGCGAGCGGACGAGCGACTGCGCGCCCGTGACCCTTACCGGGGTTCCCGCCGGCGGCGCCGGCTTCGGACGTGCTCCGGGGACACCGGGCGCGGTCGGCCCGGGCTTCGCGTCGCTGCGCGACGTGGCACTGGTCATCGGTTCTGCCTCGTGGGTTCTCGGTGTCACTCGTTCGGGTTGTCTGGAGCCGTACAGCCGGTCGGAAACCGGTTCTACGCAACAAAAAACCCCCGCCGACCGTAAGGTCGCACGAGGGTCGCGCGTCGACGCAGCGGACTCTTCCTAAGCGTCGACGCGCTGAGGAAGTACGAGGCCGGTCTGCGTTGTCACGGCGCTGACGTTAGACCGGCGTCCGCGCGAGTGTCAACTCTGCGAGACGGCGGTTCCGCATGCTGGACCGCCAGTACTGCTCTTCGGGCGCCCCCTCGACCCGGGCGCAAGCACACCGGAGACGCGGTGCACCATTCATTGGTGGCCGAAAAAGAGCAGGACCAGCGCGCGGACGAAGGCCGGAAGGCCGTGTT
Organism: Amycolatopsis sp. NPDC005232; assembly: GCF_040607795.1. Lineage (NCBI taxonomy): Bacteria > Bacillati > Actinomycetota > Actinomycetes > Pseudonocardiales > Pseudonocardiaceae > Amycolatopsis > Amycolatopsis sp. NPDC005232. The sequence goes on from NZ_JBEXHL010000064.1 coordinate 26,194, forward strand.
CAAGATCCCCAGCACGGCGTACATGGCGATCGCGCTCCTGACCGTGTGTGTGACACCGATCGCACTCGGGGAGATCAACGGGCTGCAATGGCTGTACATCTTCCCGATCGCGCTGTTCGTCTTCGTCGTGCGCACGCGCACCGTCGCGACGCGCCAGGGCCTGGCCGTGCGGACAGTGTTCGGCAAGCGCGACCTCCCGTGGTCGTCGCTGAAGGGACTCGCCATCACCGGCAGGGCGCGTGTGCGTGCCGTGCTGGGCGACGACACGCAGGTCACGTTGCCCACGGTGAGGACGCGCCATCTTCCGGTGCTCGCGCTCGTGAGCGAGGGGAAGATCAAGGACCCCTCGGGTGTGCTGAGTGATGAAGAGCTGAAGCCGGCCGCTGAAAAAGCCGCCGCGACGCCGGCCGAGAAGGCCCCGGAGCCGGCCCCCGAGGCCACGTCCGCCGAGACCGGCGGTTCCAAGGCCGAGCCCAGTGAGTAGAATTGGTAGGACCAGTTTGCGGAGCGGTCTCGTGACTCCGCCTGGACCAGCCTTCTGACCTGGGAGAATGCCGTGCCGCACCTCCGTTCCCGGACCACCACCCACGGCCGCAATGCGGCGGGCGCGCGTGCGCTCTGGCGCGCGACCGGGATGACCGACAGCGACTTCGGCAAGCCGATCGTCGCCATCGCCAACTCCTACACGCAGTT
>NZ_JBEXHL010000065.1:0-26583 GCF_040607795.1 Amycolatopsis sp. NPDC005232
CCCTCGCCGCCACGGCGTGGCTGCGCGCGGCGTGCCCCTGCCGAAGTCCTCTCGACGGGGCCACGCCACCTGCCGCGTCCTGAACCTCACGGCTCACGTCCGGCGACCGACCCACCTCCTCGTGGTGCTCGTGGTGCTCGCGGCTCTCGTGCACGGTCGGGCCCTCTCGCGGGCAGGACTCACGTCCAGTTGTTGTCACGCATGCCTTTCACCCCCTCGTCGGGTGTTCGCCGGGCTTCGGTTCAGCAGGTCCAGTTGTTGTCGCGCACCCGGCGCTCCTCTCGGCTGGTCGGGGTCGTCTCGGTCGGGGGCGTCTCGGTTGCCGGGCGGGGTTCAGCGGGTCCAGTTGTTGTCACGCACGTGCTTCTCCTCTCGGGCTCGTCGGGGTCGCCTGCGGGGATCAGCGGGTCCAGTTGTTGTCGCGCACCTGGCGCTCCTCTCGGCTCGTCGGGGTTGTCGGGGTTGTCGGGGTTGTCGGACGGGGATCAGCGGGTCCAGTTGTTGTCGCGCACGCGCGTCTCCTCTCCACTCGTCACGGACGTTGACCACTTGCCTCAGCGGGTCCAGTTGTTGTCACGCACCGGCGTCTCCTCTCCGTTCGTCGTGTTCGTTGGTCTGACCTCAGGACCTCAGCGGGCCCAGTTGTTGTCACGCATCGCCGAAACCTCCTTCCCTGCCAGTGCTTCGCCGGGCTCGTCGGTCACCAGTTGTTGTCACGCACGGCTCTACCCCCTTTCACCTCGGCTGTTCAGCGGACTTCGGCCGTCACCAGTTGTTGTCCCGCACCGCCGGACCTCCTTTCCACGTAGCGGTTCGCCAACAGTTCGGACTCACCAGTTGTTGTCCTGCACCGTGGACACCTCCTCCCGCAGAACGCACCGAAAACACCGGAACTCTCGACCTCAGGTCGAGCTCAACGGTCCAGACCACTCAGGCGGAGACCGTCCAGTTGTTGTCGCGCACCGTCGTCACCTCCTCGCCAGGGCCGCGCCGACCGGCGGTTTCACAGAACCCGCCGATCACCGATCGTGGTTGTCGCACGTCAGTGGCTTCAGTGGCCGGAGGCCGCGGATTCCCAGGTACGCCAAGGAATCGCGGCGGGCCATCACTACGCTCAGTGGTCACCTCCCCTCTGCGCGGGCCGGGCGCTGGGCTGTCCGGGCGAAATTCCCCGGCCAGGTCCCAGAGTCCGGACCACGGGCGGCACACGGCGCGCCTCGTCGTTTACGGTAGAAGCCAACCGGGTGAGGTGAAGAGTGCGCGGACGAGCAAACCGGTCTGCCGGATGGTTCACGGGCTGGCGCCTTTGGCGGTTGCCCTCTTATGTCCGCATTTATGTGCTCCTCGTCAACTTCCTGGCGATCCTGGCGTCGGTGAGCACCGCGTGGCTGGTGCCGGTGCACCAGCAGGACCTGATCCGCTTCGGCGTGCTGGCCGTGTGCGCGGCAGCCGCCATCGAGGCCACGCGCCACATCGAGCGCCAGCGCGAGTACAACCGCGCGCCCACGGTCGCGTACGTCGACACCAAGGCCGTGTGGAGCATCGCGGCCGTGGTGGCGCTGCCGGCCGTCCTGGCCACGGCGATGGTCGTGTTCACCTACGCGATGGCGTGGTGGCGCGTCTGGCCACGCGAACGGCCTGTGCTCCCCCACCGCTGGATCTTCTCCGCCGCGACCGTGCTGTGCGGCACGCAGGCGGCGGTCGCCGTGCTCGCGCTGGGCATGCACCACTACCCCGGCGTGCCGGCCGCGGGCTTCCTGCCCGGCCTCACCGACCTGGTCGTCATCATCTTCGCGGCCGCCCTGCGCTGGGCCATCAACACGGCGCTGGTGATGGTGGCCATCGCGCTCTCGAGCCCGCCGCGCTCGCTGTCGGACCTGTTCTCCGGCTTCGGCGACCAGCTGCTGGAAGCCGGCGCGATCGGCCTGGGCCTGGTCACCGCCGCGCTGCTCCTGCTGGCCAACCCGCTGGTGCTCACCGGCGTGGTCGTGGCGCTGGTGGCGCTGCACCGTGGCCTGCTGCTCGCGCAGTTCCAGCGCGACGCGCGCACCGACGTGACCACCGGCCTGGCCACCAAGCGCTGGTGGCGCACGCTGGCCGAGCAGTACCTCGAGCGCGCCCGCACCGGCAACGGCACCGTCGGCGTGCTCCTGCTCGACCTCGACCACTTCAAGGCCATCAACGACACCTACGGCCACCCGACGGGCGACGTCGTGCTGCGCGAGATCGCCATCGCGCTGCGCAGCGAGGTGCGCGACCAGGACATCTGCGGCCGCTGGGGCGGCGAGGAGTTCGCGATCGTGCTGCCCAACGTGCCGACGATGGAGCAACTCGGCCAGCTCGCCGACCGCATCCGCCGGCGCATCCCGCAGGTCGTCGTGCCGCTGCCCGAGCGCGACACGGTCATCAGCGACCTGACCGTGTCGATCGGCTGCGCGCTCTACCCGGCCGAGCACCTCACCGGCGTCGACGACGTACTGGTCGCCACCGACACCGCCCTCTACCGGGCGAAGCAGGCGGGCCGCAACCGCGTGGAGCTCGCCACACACTGAAGGACGTTCCGGACAACCCCGCCTTCTCGTTCCGACTTCGTCTCTCCCTCGTGCCACGATGGACGCTGAGGGCCGCGCCGAGGCCCGCGAGGAGGTCCGAGTGCCCGACTGGGATGGCCGTGGACTGCCGCCGGTCGCGCGGGCGCGCGTCGACCGGTTCGCTTCGTCCGGCCTGCGCACCTCGCTGCTGAGCGTCCCCGGCGCGGTCGGCGCGGAAGTCGCCGGATTCACCCCCGTGGGGGAGGTCATGGGGTGCGTCGTGGAGCGCCTCGGCTGGACCTCCGGCTTCGGCATCACACCCAACCAGCAGGCCGCCATCTACGCCGACGCGCTCCGTCAGGGCTACCGCGTCGCGCTGGACCGGCTGCGACTGGAGGCCGAGGCGATCGGCGCCGACGGCGTTCTCGGCATCACCACGTCGGTCACTCGGCTCGACGAGACCATGCAGGAGTTCGTCGCGCTCGGCTCCGCGGTGCGCGCGGAGACGCCGCAACGGCCCGGGCGCGTGTTCACCACCGAACTGCCGGGCCAGGACGTCGGCAAGCTGATGCAGGCCGGCTGGGTGCCCGCGGCCGTCGCGATCGGCATCTCGGCGCACACCACGTTCGACTACAACATGCAGTACCAGACCACGATGTGGGCCGGGAACGTCGAGGTCGACGCCCACACCCGGCTCGTCACCGAGGTACGGGCCGACGCGCGCAGCCAGTTCCGCAAAACCGTGCAGACCGCCGGCGCCGACGGGGCGATCGTCTCGCGGATGTCGCTCGACACGTGGCAGCTGGGCGAGGTGGCCGTGGCGGGTGTGGCGAGCGTGTTCGGCACCGCCATCGCCCGATTCCACGTCGGCAGGTCCGCGCCCACGTCCGCGCTCACCATCCTGCCGCTGAACCGAGTTTGAAGGAGGCCCTGTGACGACCACGGACCCCGCCGCGCAGCACATCCCCGAGGATGCGATGCGCCGGCTCGCCGAGATGCGGCCGGGGCAGGCAACGAGCCTGTTCACGTCCGACTTGAGCGTGAACGAGTTCCTGCTCGTGCGCGAGGCCGGCTTCCGCCCGCTGGGCCTGGTGCTCGGATCGAGCATCTACCACGTCGGGTTCCAGATGGGGCGCTGGAGCAAGAACCAGGAGATGGACCGCCTGTCGGCCGCGATGTACCACGCGCGCGAGCTCGCGATGACGCGCATGGAGACCGAGGCCGACCTGCTGGGTGCCGACGGGATCGTGGCCGTACGCCTGGAGATCGAGTTCAAGGAGTTCGGCAGCGACCTGGCGGAGTTCGTCGCCGTGGGCACCGCGGTGAAGGCCGACGAGCCCGGCGAGTGGCGCAACAACACCGGCAAGCCGTTCACGTCCGACCTGTCCGGCCAGGACTTCTGGACGCTCGTGCAAGCCGGTTACGCGCCGCTGGGCATGGTGATGGGGACGTGCGTCTACCACATCGCGCACCAGCGGTTCCGCCAAGCGATGAGCAATATCGGGCAGAACGTGGAGATCCCGCAGTACACCGAGGCCCTCTACGACGCGCGTGAGCTGGCGATGTCGCGCATGCAGGCCGAGGCCGAGCAGCTGAAGGCCGAAGGCATCGTGGGGGTGCAACTGCTGTCACTGCCGCATCGATGGGGCGGGCACACAACGGAGTTCTTCGCCATCGGCACCGCCGTGAAGCCGCTGCGCCCCGACCACCGCATCACCAAGCCGCAGCTCGTGCTGCCCCTCACCGACTGATGTCCGGGTCAGAGCTCGGCCCGGCCGGCGAGTTCCACCTCCTGGTGGCCGCCCTGCGCGGCGATCGCGCCGACGTCGAGTCCTACACCCGCGTGCTGTCCGAGACACTCGGCGACGCCCTCCCGCCGGGCATGGTCGAGGTCGACCGGCGGCGCAGCTTCGCCGACCGCGTGGCCGGGCGCCTCGGGCAGCCGGTGGAGGTGCGCGTGTCGACGCCGCACCAGCTGCTCGTGCTCACGGCCGGCCGGTCCGGCGGGGTCACGGGCGAGATTCGCCAGGTGGTGCGCGGGGTTGTGATCAGCCGCCGGGACACCGACGTCGAGGAGTGGGTGACGGTGCTCGCCGAGGAGCTGCAGGCCCTGGCTTCTCGGGACGCGAAGGCGCGCGAAGCGTTGTCGCGGTTCCTCGGTAGCTGACTCCGGCGTGGTTGAACCGCCGAACCTTGACCGGCCCTGTTTGCCCGATTAGAACTCGGGGATGGACTGGACACTCGAGGTCGTCATCGTTCCCGTGTCCGATGTGGACCGCGCGAAGGCGTTCTACGCCGAGCAGTGCGGCTTCCACGTCGACCACGACACCGTGGTGGGGCCCGGCGCCCGCGTCGTGCAGCTGACCCCGCAGGGCTCCGGGTGCTCGATCGTCGTCGGCGAGGGCGTGGTGCCCCCGATGCCACCCGGGTCGCTCAAGGGCCTGCAGCTCGTGGTCGCCGACCTACCGCGCGCCCGCGAGACGCTGCTCGCGGGCGACGTCGACGTCAGCGAGATCCAGCTCCTCGGGCCCGACCCGGCCACGGGCCGGCCCGAGGACCTCGACAACATCGGCTTCTTTCACTTCTCCGACCCGGATGGCAACGCCTGGGCCGTGCAGCAGATCTCGGCGCGTGGCAAGAGCTAATCCACGAGTGCGCCACAACTGATGTTGGCCGTCGCGGCGGTCATGGTGCGGGCGCGGTCGGAGGCCACGAACGCGGCGACCGCGCCGACGTCCGCGAGCGTCGCGGGTCGGCCGAGCATGGTGCCCTTCGCGATTCCTTCCGTGACCGCCTCGGTGTGCGCGAAATCCGCGGGGAGCGATTCGGGCACGCCACCGGTCCGCAGGGTGACGGTGCGGACGCCGCAGCCGCCCAGCTCCGCGGCGAGTTGCCGGCGCATGGTTTCGAGCGCGGCGAACGCCACCTGCAGGCCGCCGACCGGGTGGCTGCGCACCGGGTCTCCGTCGCCGCCGAAGACGAGCACGACGCCGCCACCTTGGCGTTTCATGTGGCGGCCCGCCGCGCGCATGGTGAGAAACGTCGTGCGCACGGCGGTGACCACGGGTTGTTGGTAGTCGGCCAAGGACATTTCCAGCAGCGGGGTGCCCTGCACGTCGCCGTGGGTGATGACGTTGACCGAGATGTCGAGGCTGCCTCCCGCGGCGACCACGGCGTCGGCGTGCTCGTCGACGGCCCGCTCGTCCAGGGCATCGAGCTCCTCGACGTCGGCGCGCCCGCCCGCCGCGCGAATCTCATCGGCGACCTTGTCGAGTTTCGCGCGGGTGCGGCCGGTGAGGAAGACGCGTGCGCCCTCCTCGGCGAACGCCCGCGCGATGGCGCCGCCGATCGCTCCGCCACCGCCGTAGACCACTGCGTTCTTTCCTTCGAGCAGCATGGGCTCTCCGTTCGTCGGGTTTCCGCTTCCACCCGTGCGTCGAACGAGGTGCTCAGGAATCGACAGGATCTCCGACGACGAGCACGATCCGGCGCCCGTGCAGCTCACCACGTTCCATTCGCCCGTGCGCGTCGGCTGCTTCGGCGAGCGGCACCCGCTCCACCGCCCGCGGACGCAGGCCACCGGCGGCGAGCCGCTCGTTCAGCGCCTCCGCCGCATTGGCCAATTCGACGGCCGTCGCCCGGGAGATGACGAACCCGACCACGGACTGGTCGTTCAGGTACAGCTCGCCGGCGGGCAGCACCGGCCGGGTGCGCGGCCCCGCGAGCAGCACGATCCGGCCGCGGAACGCCAGGTGCGCCACGGCGGTTTCGAGGTCGTTGGTGCCGGAGGTGTCCACGTAGAGGTCGATGCCGTCCGGCAGCTCGGTCTTGCGGTAGTCCAGCGCCAGATCGGCGCCGCGAGTCACGCAGTGGTCCAGATCCGCCGCCGACGCCGTGGCCACCACGTGCGCACCCGCCGCGGCGGCGAGCTCGATCAACGCGGTCCCGACGTTGCCGCCACCGCCGACGACCAGCACGGTCTGCCCGGCACGCAGCCCACCGTGTGTGAACAACGCCAGGTACGCCGTGGCCGCGGGGTGCACCACGGCGACGGCGTCGAACGGATCCACTCCGGCGGGCAGGCGGTACAACCGATCCGCCGCGACGGCAACGCGTTCGGCCGCCGCACCCTGTCGTCCGCCGTGCCCGAGACTGTTACCCCACACCGTTTCCCCGGCCACAAAGCCGTTCGCCGAGCCCACGACGTGGCCGACGAAATCCCGGCTCAGCACGAGCGGCCACGGTCCCGGCACCGGCCACATCCCGTTGCGCACGAACGTGTCCACGGGGTTCACAGTGCTCGCGACGACCTCGACGAGCACCTCACCGAGCGCCGGCACGGGATCGGGGAGGTCGCCGAAGCGGATCTCCTCGACCGGGCCGGGCTTCTCGACGAACGCAGCCTTCACTCAGGCGAAGCTACCAGCGGTGAGGATCGCGTGGCCGTGCCGTTCTTTGGCTTCGAGGTACCGCGACGTGTGCTCACCGGGGTGATCGACGATCAACTTCTCCCGCTTCACCACGATTCCCGCGGCTTTCAATGCGGCGACCTTGGCCGGGTTGTTCGTCAGCAGGCTCACGCGCTCCAACTGCAGCACATTCAACAACCGTGCCGCGACCGAGGACGGCGGTGTCCGCGCACGGTCCGCGAGACCGCCGGCGGACACCGCACGCCCCGCGACTCGAGAACCGGGCCGCGGGTTTTCTCCGTCTTACGGCCGGACGGCACCCATCGGGTTCGGGATCGGCAGCCCACCCGCGTCGACGACTGCGCGGCTGAGGGGTACGGCCAGCTCCAGCACGCGGTCCACGGCGTCCGGGCCGAGCGCGTCGAGCGGGTCCGCGGCCAGGCGGTCGGTCATCTCCTCGACGTCGTGGCGGACGGCGGCGCCGCTCGCCGTGAGCCGGCCGGCGGAGTCGAGCAGGCCACGGGAAAGCAGGCGGGCCGTCGAGTCGTCCCATTCCTCATCGGTCCAGCCGCGGGCGCGCTGGACGATCTCGCGCGTCGTGGCGCCGGCGGCGATGTGGGTGAGGCTCGCGTCAAGGCCGGACAGCCCGGCGGAGACGCCGGCGAGCACGTGGCCGTCGCCGCGGTGTTCCCGCAGGGCGCAGGTGGCGAGCCAGAGGCGGGCGAGCGAACGGTCGGGACGCATCGCCGACGCCCACGCGGCGGCGAGCGGACGGCCGTCGAAGCGGCAACCGGCGACGGCGCGTTCGAGCAGCCCGGTCAGTTCGTCGAGTTCGGCGCCCGGTGGCAGCAACCGCGTCAAAGCGGCTTCCACGGCGAGAATCCGGGTCTGCAGCACGTCTTCCGGCTTCGCGAACGTCCACGCGTCGGGCAGAGCGCGCGCGACCATCCCGGGCGCGAAGCCGTAGAACATCGACGTGACCGGCCCCGGACCGATCGGGCCCAGCGGCGCCGCGCGGCCCGCGAAGTACCCCATCCACCAGCCGCGCAGACCCACTTCCTTCGCCGCCGCAGCGGGCTCGGACGCGAAGTAGACCACGGCGTGCAGCGGCTCCAGCGCGACCCAGAACCGCCTGGCCAGGCTCGAATTCGGCTCCATGACCGTCAGCGTACGCACGAAGAAGGCCCCTCCACCGGTCGAGTGGAGAGGCCTTCCGTAGCGCGGTTTATCAGGCGAGCTCGAGCCCGTAGGACTGCAGCTCGAGGGTGAGCGGGTAGAAGTAGCTGGTCACGGTGTCGCCGCCGGACAGCGTGCCGAGGCCCTTCGAGCCGTCGTACGCCGGGCCGCCCGAGTCACCGTGGTCGGTGTGCGCGGTGGTGCCGAACTCGTGGTTGAGCACGCCCACGTCGAAGTTCACGGACTCGTCGACCGAGGTGACCTCGCCGCTGCCGCCACCGGTGGTCTGGCCCTGCTTCTGGATCTGCTCGCCGACGGTCGGCGTGCCGGCGCTGCTGATGGTCTGGCCGGTGTTGATGGCGCCGTCACCCGAGCCGTTCGGGCGCGTCAGCAGACCGGAGTCCGCACCGGGGCAGTCGCTCTCCACCACGCGGGCGCCGGAGACGTCGCCGCCCGACCAGGTGCCGCCCTCGTTGGTGCAGTGGCCGGCCGTGAGCATCATCGGCTCGCCGCCACGGGTGACGTTGAAGCCGAGGGAGCACGTGAACTGGCCGTTGTTGATCGAGTCGCCGTCGGCGATGTAGGTCGACAGCTTGCCGGCGCGGTGCTCGATGCGGGCGGAGTCGCCCAGCTTCGCGGCGGCCGCGGTGACCTTGTCGACGGTGGCCTTCGAGGCCGCGTCGTAGATCTTCACGACGACCTGGTTGTTCTTGGTGTCGATGCCCCACGCCGTCTGCGGCACGTTCTTCACGCCGTCGAGGGAGTTCTTGGCGTTGGTCAGCGCGGCGAAGCTGTGCTTCACCAGCTTCGTGGCGAAGCCGGCGGCCTCGGCCTTCTGCTGGGCAGCCGCGTCGGTGACGTTGACGATGGCCTTGCCGTTGTCGAGGTAGATGCCACCGCCCGACAGGCCGAGGCTGTCGACGACCTGCGTCGCCTGGGTGATGGCCTGGGTCTGCATCTGCGCGAAGGCGAGCGGGCTGGCCGAAGCCGCGCTCACGCAAAGGCCGGCCGTAAGCGCCGCCGCGGAGAACACGGTGAAGCCGGCGACGAACGTTTTCCGGGAAGTCATGGAATCTTCCTCCAGTTGAGCTGGACGGATCCTGCGCGAGCGGCTCGCGCAAACCACGGTGGGACTCCCCACACTTTTGTTTCCAGGCAACCAACGCACCACCGACGAAGGTTGGTTAATAACCAATTCATCCGGGCAAATCGGACTACCCGCACCCGTTCGGCTCAGGCCGCTACGCCGAACAGCCGTGCGACCGCACCGTTCACTGGGATGGGTTACCCGCCGGGCGCCACGGGGCAATCGCGGGGCGGGGCTTCCGGTTAAGGTCGGCGCGTGCCCGACACCGAGCTGAGCCACGCGTTCACCGTGGCCGCACCGCCCGCGGACGTCGTCGCCCACCTCGCGGAGCCTTCGAATTACGTCGGCTTGTCACCGCTGGTGGTGGAGGTGCGCGACGTCGCGCGGGAAGAGGGCTTGACGCGGTACACCGCGGTGGAGCGGTTCCGCTTCTTCGGCTTTCTGCGCCACGACAACCCGATCGTCGTCACGCTCCGCACCACCGGCACGGCGGCGGTCCACGGCGACGTGGTGTCGCCCGGCGGCGTGCGGATGGGTTACCGGTTCGACCTCGAGCCCGACGGCGGCGGCACGCGCGTCACCGACACGCTGCGGCTGCACACGCCGCCGGGCCTGCTTCGATTCGCCGCTTCACGGGCCCGCGCGGTACAACTCGCCCGCGCGGGCGTCCTCGCCGAGCGGCTCGGCTGAGTCCACAAAGGACTCACTGCGCCACGGAAGTGCCTTCCGGCCACTGGACGTGCTCTTCGTAGCCGGTATGCTTGCGCAGGAAAGCCGCGATGAACGGGCAAACCGGCACGATCACCCCGCCGTTGGCCACGACGTCGTCCAGCGCGTAGGTGGCCAGCGTGGTGCCGAGGCCGCGGCCACCGAAGGCCTTGTCGATCTCGGTGTGGGTGAACACCGTCTGGTTGTCGCGCAGGAGGTACTGCGTGAAGCCGGCCAGCTGGTCGTCCGCGTACACCTCGTAGCGGTGCTTCTCGTCGTTGCGGACCACGCGGGTCTCGTCGCTCATTCGTCGCTCCTCGAAGTCTGGGCATTCAGGTGAACGCCGGACAGCCTGCCGTACTTCCCCGGCGTGCGTTGATCTTCACCGAAGAATGACGCGGCGGCCCGGGAAACGACTCAGGCGTGATCCGGGCTGGGCCGCCCGGGCGACACGGTGCGAGCGATCGGGTGGAACGCCCGCGCGGACCTTCCGGGGCGACCGGCGCGTTTGGTTGATTCTCTGGGTCGGTGACCGCCACTGGGAAGGCCAGGACCGCGCTGTGCAGCCGTTCGCTCTGCCTGAGTTCTACATGCCCTACCCGGCCCGGCTGAACCCGCACCTCGACGGTGCACGGGAGCACAGCAAGGCGTGGGCGTACACGATGGACATGATCGACGTCCCCCAGCTCGGCACCGTGATCTGGGACGAACACGACTTCGACTCCCACGACTACGCGCTGCTCTGCTCCTATACCCACCCGGACGCGGGCGCGACGGAGCTCGACCTCATCACCGACTGGTACGTCTGGGTCTTCTACTTCGACGACCACTTCCTGGAGCTGTTCAAGCGCACCGGCGACATCGACAGCGCCCGCGCCTACCTCGACCGGATCGCCCTGTTCATGCCCGTCACGGGCGACATCACGGCAACCGCGGAGAACCCCGTCGAACGGGGGCTCGAGGACCTGTGGAACCGCACCGTCCCGCATCGTTCCGAGGGCTGGCGCCGCCGCTTCGTGGAAAGCACGCGCAACCTGCTGGACGAGTCGTTGTGGGAACTCGCCAACATCAACGAGGGCCGCGTCTCCAACCCCATCGAGTACATCGAAATGCGCCGCAAGGTCGGCGGCGCACCGTGGTCCGCGAACCTCATCGAGCACTCGGTCCACGCCGAAGTCCCCGACGCCATCGCCGCCTCCCGCCCCATGGAGGTCCTGCGCGACTGCTTCGCCGACGCCGTCCACCTCCGCAACGACTTGTTCTCCTACCAACGCGAGGTCGAAGACGAGGGCGAGCTTTCGAATGGCGTGCTCGTCTTCGAGAAGTTCCTCGGCTGCACCACCCAGGAAGCGGCCGACGCCGTCAACGACCTCCTCACGTCCCGGTTGCACCAGTTCGAACACACCGCCCTCACCGAAGTCCCCGCTCTGTTCGACGAACACGCCGTGGGCCTGCCCGGCCGCGCCGAGACCTTCGCCTACGTCAAAGGCCTCCAGGACTGGCAGTCCGGCGGCCACGAATGGCACCTGCGCTCCAGCCGCTACATGAATGAAGGCGCGCTCGACTCGCGCAGCGGCCCCGAGTTGCTGGGCGGCCCGACCGGCTTGGGCACCTCGGCTGCTCGCATCTTCTCTTCCTTGGTGAGCACCGCTCCCCAGCGTTTGCGGTCTTTCTCCCACCAGCCGCACGAGGCCGTGGGCCCGATCGTCCGGCCCGAGATCTACATGCCTTTCGAGCTCCGCCTGAGCCCGCACCTGGCTACTGCCCGCGACCGCCTGGCCGAGTGGTGCACCTCGATGGGCTTCCTCGACGGCGTGGTCTGGGACGAGCACAAGATGCGGGCCATGGACCTCCCCCTGTGCTCGGCCGGCATCCACCCGGACGCTTCCCCTGAGCAACTGGACCTCACCAGCGCCTGGCTGGCCTGGGGCACCTATGGGGACGACTACTACCCCGTGGCCTTCGGGGCTTCCCGCAACCTGGGCGCGGCGAAGGCGGCCACGGAGCGCTTCAAGCTCTTCATGCCACTCGAGGACGAGCCCACGCCGACCCCAGAGGGTTCACTGGAGACCGGCCTCGCCGACCTGTGGCTGCGGACGGCCGGCCCGATGAGCCTGGAGTCACGCCGCGCCTTCCGCAAGGCCGTCGTCGACATGTGCGAGAGCTGGCTCTGGGAACTCGCAAACCAGGCCGAGAACCGAATCCCTGATCCAATCGACTATGTCGAAATGCGGCGGAAGACTTTCGGCTCAGACCTCACGATGAGCCTGTCCCGGATCTCTCACGGGCGGTTGATACCGCCGGAGATCTACCGGACTCGAACCATCCAGGCCATCGAGCACTCGGCCATGGATTATGCCTGCCTGCTGAACGACGTGTTCTCGTACAAGAAGGAAATCCAGTACGAAGGCGAGCTTCACAACTCCGTGCTGGTGGTCCGCAACTTCCTCGACGTGGATGAGCAGACAGCCTTCGAGATCGTCAACGATTTGATGACCGCCCGAATGAAGGAATTCGAGCACGCTGTCGAGGTCGGTTTGCCGGGCCTGTTCTCGGACTTCTCCCTCGACGAGGACGTCCGAGCCGCACTGACGGCTTACACGGATGAGCTGAAGGACTGGATGGCGGGAATCCTGAACTGGCACGAAGGCTGCGCCAGGTACACGGAAGAGGAAATCCGCCGCCGCCCTGGCGTTTCGGAGGATGTTCCTGGCGCACTGGCCTTCTCAGCAGGCCCGACAGGGCTGGGGACGGGCTCACTGAGGATCTCCTCGATCCTCCCGGCCGCCAGGTAACCCACCCCAGGACAACCACCTACCGCTCAACCACCCACAGTCCGCCGGCCAAACCCATCTCCCCAACGGACAGCAGGTGCACCCAAACCCAACTTCTCCTCACTCCCATAGAAGAAAGTGCTTCGCCGGGGGCCGGCCGGGGAAAGGTTAGCCGGAGATACCGACGGCTCCGCAGGTAGTCGCGCCGTCCGACCGCATCCACCACGCACCCACGCACGAACCGCACCCAAGATCGACCCGATCAGGGTGCAACCCACCACTCCTCCGGGCGTTTTCGCCCTCATCAGGTGATACTCGAAGCGTGAGAGGCTTGAACCTGCACTTCCTCGGCCACGCGACGACGCGAGTAGAGCTCGGTGGGCGGGTGGTGCTGACGGACCCGGTGCTCACGAAGCGTGTGGGGCCGTTGACGCGAGTCGTCCCGCTGCCCGATTCGTCGGCTTGGGCCGGCGTGGACACGGTCCTCATCTCCCACCTGCACGGTGACCACCTGCACCTTCCCTCGCTCCGCCTGCTCAGCAAGGCGCGGATCGTCGTCCCCAGGGGCGCCGGCGCGTGGCTGAGGAAGCACGGGCTCCACAACGTCGAAGAAATCGCCCCCGGCGGAACCATCCAGGACGGCGACCTCCAGATCACCGCGACAGAAGCCGTCCACTCCGGCCACCGCTGGGGGCCGCGGCTCACCCACGGACCGCAGAGCCCCGCCCTCGGCCACCTGCTCGAAGCGGACGGCAGCAGGGTCTATTCGGCCGGAGACACCGACCTCTTCGAAGGCATGAAGCAACTCGGCCCCGTCGACGTCGCCCTGCTGCCCGTCTGGGGTTGGGGCCCGAACCTCGGCCCCGGGCATCTCACCCCCGAACGCGCCGCCGTGGCAGCGGGGTTGCTCAAAGCCACGGCGGTCGTCCCCGTCCATTGGGGGACGCTGGCCGTCCCCGGGATCCACCTGACGAAGCAGATGAAGAAGCTCCTCGTGGAACCGCCGGAAACCTTCGCCGAGCACGTGGTCGAAGCGGGCTTGCCGACGGATGTCCTGATCACCCGGCCCGGCGCCGAAGTGACCTTGCCCGCCCCCGAGGAACGGGCGTGAACTGGTCGGACCCGTCGGCGATCGGCTACCCGGCGCTGTTCGGTGGGGTCCTGCTGGGGTCGGTGATCCCGATCGTGCCGACGGGAGCGTTGGTGGGTGCGGCGGCGGCCGTCGCGACGACGACGGATCACCTGTCGCTGCCGCTGGTCATCCTGCTGGCGATCGCCGGCGCGTATCTCGGGGACGTGCTGACGTTCGCCGTGCCCAGGTTCGGGAGCGAACCGCTGCTGCGGTGGGTGGAGAAGCGCCAGCAGGCCGAACGGCTGGCCAAGGGGCGGGAGCAGTTCGCGCGCCGCGGCTGGCAGCTGGTCGTGATCGGAAGGCTCGTGCCGGCCGGTCGCATCCCGGTGCTGCTGGCCGCCGGCACGCTGGGGTACCCGTGGCGCAAGCTGCTGCCGGCGGGGCTCGTGGCCTGCGTGTTGTGGGCCGTTGCCTATTCTCTGCTCGGCATCGTGAGCGGCGGCATCTTCGATTCGCCGTTGATCGCCACGCTGCTGGCCACCGTGCTCGTGCTGCTGGTGACCGTGTTGTTGACGGTGATCAGCAAGCTGCGCGCGCGGGCAGCCGCACGGACTGGAGGACATCAGTGACGACACCCGCTCCGTCGAAGGGACGCCTGCTGGGCGGCGGCCGGGTCGTCGCCCGCGTGGTGCTGGTGTGGGCCGCGGTGACGGGCGCGTTGCGGCTGCTCGACATGTGGCTCGACGGGTTCGACATGCAGTCGTGGTGGCAGCCCACCGTGTGCGCGCTGATCCTCGGGCTGCTCACGTCTGTGGTGTGGCCGTGGGTGGTGCGGGTCGCGTGGCCGATCGCGTACTTCACGCTCGGCGTGGGCACATACCTGCTGCTGGGCGCGGCGACGTTGGCGATCCTGCAGGCCGTGCCGGGCGTCGAGCTGTCCGGGTTCGGGACGGCGGTGATCATCACGGTGGTGATGTCGGCCGTCGGCGCGCTGATCTCGAGCGTGCTCGCCGTGGACGAGGACGAGATCTTCTTCCGCCGGGCCGCACGTCGTCGGCGCAAGCACGCGCCCGGTGAGGATCTCGCCGAGGAGCCGCCCGGCGTCGTCTTCCTCCAGATCGACGGGCTGGGCTACGACACCGTGCGCCGCGCCGTGCGTGACGGGGACATGCCGACGTTCGCCGCGTGGCTGTCGGAAGGCACGCATTCGCTCACGCGCTGGCACACCGACTGGAGCTCGCAGACCGGCGCCAGCGTGTGCGGCATCCTGCACGGCTCCAACCACGACATCCTCGGGTTCCGCTGGTACGAGAAGGACCGTGACCACGTGATGGCGTGCGCGCACCCGAGCGACGCGGCCGAGATCGAGCGCCGCCACACCAACGGGCGCGGCCTGCTCGCGGGCGACGGCGCCAGCCACGGCAACCTGTTCTCCGGCGACGCCGAGCACGTGAGCCTCACCATGAGCTCCATCCCGGTCCTGGTGCCGCGCAAGGTCCGCGGCCCGCGGCACGACTCCGTCGGCGCCGGCTACCGCGCGTATTTCGCGAACCCGGTCAACGTCTTGCGGACGTTCGGCGTGGCCCTCATCGATGTCCTCCGCGAGCTGTCCGCGGCCGCCAAGCAGCGCCGCGCCGGGGTGGCGCCGCGGATCCCGCGCGGCGGCTTCTACCCGCTCGCGCGCCCGGGCACCACGGTGATCGCGCGGGACGTGGTCGTCTCCGCGATCATCGGCGACATGCTGGCGGGCCGGCCCGTGGTGTACGCGGACTTCCTCGGCTACGACGAGGTCGCGCACCACTCCGGCATCGAGCGCTTCGACACGCTGGAGGTGCTGCGCTCGATCGACCAGCAGTTCGCGCGGCTGCTGCGCACGAGCCGCATCGCGCCGCGGCGCTACCACATCGTCGGGCTGTCGGACCACGGCCAGACCCAGGGCCAGGCGTTCGTCGACCGCTTCGGCGAAACCATGGAAACCGTGGTCGGCCGCCTGTGCGGCGGCGCGCCCGTGGCCGAGCACGGCAAGCGCCGGCAGGCCGAGAGCTGGCAGGTCAACGCGGCGCTCGCCGAGGCGACCACCACCGGAGGCCTGATCGCGCGCCGGCTGCGCTCGCGCGTCGAGGACGCCGAGTGCGCCGAGAACCGGCCGCGCACCACGAGCGGCTCGCCCGGCGAGGTCACGCGCGTGGCGCCCGGCGTGGTCTGCGTGGTGTCCGGGCACCTGGCGATGGTGTCGTTCACCGAGCACGAGGGCCGCGTGAACCTGGAGACGATCGAGCGCGAGTACCCGGACCTGCTGCCGACGCTGGTCGACCACGACGGCGTCGGGTTCATGCTGGTGCACAGCTCGGAATTCGGTCCCGTCGTCCTCGGCCGTGACGGCTTGAAGCGCCTCGCGACGGGCGTCGTCGTCGGCGAGGACCCGCTGGCGGACTACGGCCCGTACGCCGACGAGCTGGTCAAACGCGTCGACACGTTTCCGCACTGCGCGGACATCATGATCAACAGCCGCTACGACCCGGAGTCGGACCAGTCGTCGCCCTTCGAGCGGCACGTCGGGTCCCACGGCGCCCTCGGCGGCCCGCAGCAGCGCGGCTTCATCCTGCACCCGCGTTCGTTCCCGGCGCCCGGCGAACCCGTCGGGGCGGAGGCGGTGCACCACGTGTTCCGCGACTGGCTGACGTTCCTGGGGCATGGCGTGCCCGCTTCGTCTGCTTCGGTTGCCGTTTCGGAGGTGGCTTCATGATCGTGTACGGCGCGAGCTGGTGCCCGGACGTCAAACGCAGCCGCGCGCTGCTCGACTCCCGCGGCGTGGCGTACGACTACGTGGACGTCGAGGCGGACCCCGCCGCCGAGACGCTGGTGCGCTCCCTCCAGCACGGCGCGCGCCGCATCCCAACCATCGTCTTCGCCGACGGCACCCACCTGGTGGAACCGTCGGACGACGAACTCGCGGCACGCCTGTGATCCTCCTGGACCTGCCACTGGGCACCCGCGTCGTGGTCCGCTACCGCATCGAGGGCGGCTTCACCGACGCCCTCGGCTACCTGCGCGACCGCGATTCTTCTTCGTGCACAGTGGAAACGAAGCGTGGCCTCGTGGTGGTGCCGTTGTCCGACGTGGTCGCGGCGAAGCCGGTGCCGCCCGCTCCGGAGCGCCGCCGTCCGAAATCGAGTGGCCCGCCACCCGCAGACCTGTGACGATCGGCGCGCTGCAACAAGCAATGGGACGTAGTCGCTCCCTCGCGGAGGCTTCTCGTCGCTCGATCCTTTCACGCAACCGAACAACGCCTGCCCGGCTCGGCGCGCCAACGTTTCGCGGTCCGGTGGTCGATCAGCTCTCCCGAGCGATAGCCGCCTCGATACCGTCCAAAAGGAGATCCAGACCCGACTCCAGGCTGAGCCGCGCCTCACGCTCGAGGTAAGGCTCATCCGACGCGACCGGTGACTGCTCCGAGCCCAACCGGCCCACCAACGGATACCGCGAAACCAAATCCGGCACCAGCTCCCCCAGCACCGCCGCCCGCGAGGACCACCAGTCCTCTTCGGACAGTCCCGTCTCGCGGGAGGCCTGGCGTGATTCGGCGGCGATCTGCACCGAGCCGCGGACCGTGTTCAGCAAGGCGCCGACGATCCACCGCACCCGCGCGGGAGGCAGGCCGGTCGCGAAGAGGACCCGCAGCACCAGCTGCTGCATCCGGAACTCCCCCGGCCCCAGCACCGGCCGGGCGTAGGAAACCTGCAGCAACCACGGGTGCCGCAGGTGGAAGTCCCAGAGCTCCCGCGCCAGAGCGACCACCGCGGGGCGCCAGCCGCCGGACAGGTCGTGGTCGTCGCGCAGCTCGGTCAGCGTCTGGTCGTACATGAGGTCGATGAGCTCGGTCTTGCCCGGCACGTACGTGTACAGCGCCATCGCCGTCCGGCCCAGGCGCTCGCCCACCGCCCGCATGGACAGCGCGCCCATTCCCGAGGCGTCGGCGATTTCCACGGCCGCCGTGACGATGGCGTCCACGCTCAGCCCGGGTTTGGGCCCCGGCCCGCCGCCCCGGGGCGCGACGTCCTTGCGCCACAGGAGCTCCATCGAGCGGCGGGCGTCCCCTTGCCCGGCGAAGACGACCACGAGGAACCCCCTGAACGGCGACTCCTTACAGCATAAAGCCCGGGTCAGAAGCCGAGCGCGGTGACCGTCAGCAGGTACCTGCCCTGCAGCAGCTCGCCGCGCATTTCCGGCGTGATGGCGCGCGACGTGTCGGTGTAGGTGCCCGGAGACGCGGTCTGCACGGCGTACACGAAGCTGCTCACGCTCGGGTCCACGACGAGGCTGATCGTCGGCGTCAACGTGGGCGAGAAGCGGTTCACAGCGCGCACGTAGGTGAAGACCGAGTGCACGACGGTGTCGGCCGCGGCCGAGTCGGTCGCGCAGCCCGTGGCGGGCGCGGCGGGCAGGTCGGCGGTGGCGTCGTTGAACGCCGTGGCCACCGGGTTCGCCGTGCCGTTCGGGTTGGAGCCCATCTCGGCGACGATGGCCTCGACGCGGGAGTCCAGCGTGGCCGCGACGTCACCGACCGCGGCGCACCGCAGCGGCGAAGGCGGGATCGGTGCGATGGACGCCGCGGCGGGCACGGCGCCCGCCGCGAGCAGGGCCGGCGCGGCGATCAGCACGGACACGAGACGGCGGAGCGACACGGCGGGTTTCCCTTCCCCGGCAACCAGGACGAGTCACCCTAGCCAGCACCGCGCCGACCACGACATTCCCCGGTCGGGCGTCACACCACCGTGTGGCGCCCGACCGGTTCCACAATGGACAGCAAGGAACGCGCTAGCCCGCCAGCTCGATCGCCAGCGCGGGACAGATCTGCGCCGCCTCGCGGACCTGGTCGTGCAGCTGTTCGGGCGGGTTGTCGTCCAGCAGCACGACGATGCCGTCGTCCTCGCGCTGGTCGAACACCTCCGGCGCCGCGAGCACGCACTGGCCCGCCCCGACGCACCGGTCCTGGTCGATGACCACCTTCATCTCAGCAAGTCCTTTCCGGAAGAGTCACCAGGTCACCGGCAGCGAGTGCACGCCGTAGACCAGCATGTCGTTCTTGAAGTCCAGTTCCGCCAACGGCGCCGCCAGCTGCAGCGTCGGGATCCGCCGGTAGAGCGTGCTGTAGACCACCTGCAGCTCGACGCGCGCGAGCGGCTGCCCGAGGCACTGGTGCACGCCGTAGCCGAACGCCACGTGGTGGCGGGCCTTGCGCGTCACGTCGAGCTTGTCCGGGTCGGGGAAGGCCTCGGCGTCGCGGTTGGCGGCGTCGGAAGCGGCGATGAGGCCGTCGCCCTTGCGGATCTGCCGGCCCGCGACCTCCATGTCCTCCAGCGCGACGCGCCGGCGTCCCGTGTGGACGATCGTGAGGTAGCGCAGCAGCTCCTCCACGGCGTTGGCGATCAGCGCCGCGTCGCCGTCGCGCACGAGATCGAGCTGCTCCGGGTGCTCCAGCAGCGCCACGGTGCCGAGCGCGATCATGTTGGCCGTGGTCTCGTGTCCGGCCACGAGCAGCAGCTGGCCCATCGCCGCGACGTCGTCGGCGGTCATGGTCCCGGCGGCCACCTGCTCGGTCGCGAGACGGCTCAGCACGTCGTCGCCCGGGTCCGTCAGCTTCTGCTCCACCAGCCGGCTCAGGTAGGCCAGCAGTTCCTCGACCGCGTCCAGCGACTGCTGCGGCGTGGCCTCCTGCGAGACCAGCACCTTGCTGAGGCGGTGGAACAGCGCGCGGTCTTCGTACGGCACGCCGAGCAGCTCGCAGATCACCAGCGACGGCAGGGGAAGCGCGAAGGCCTGCACGAGGTCCGCGGGCTTCGGGCCGGCCAGCATGTCGTCGATCAGCTCGTCGACGATCTTCTGGATGCGCGGGCGCAGGCGCTCCATCTTCTTGACCATGAAGTCGGCGGTCAGCATCCGGCGCTGGGAAGCGTGCTCGGGGTCGTCCATGCTGATGAACGCCTTGGCGCGCTTGCGCCGGGCCGCGACGCCCGGCGACTGCGGCGGGTAGCCCGGCAGGTCGGTGTCGGCGCTGACGCGCGAATCGCGGAGCAGCGCGCGGACGTCTTCGTAGCGCGTGAACAGCCAGGGCTCGCTGCCGTCCCAGATCCGGACGTGGGACACCGGCTCGTCGTGCAGCCGCCTCTCGAGCTCGGGCGGCGGGTCGAACGGGCAGCGCCCGCGCGACATCGGGTACTCGGGCTCACGGGCGTCGGACACGCCTTGCGACGAGGACGAGAGGACCTCCGTCATCGACAATCCCTCCTACGGAGAGTTACCAAACGATTGTTCGGATACTTACTGAACACATGTTAGGCAATCTGGTGGAGGGTTGGCCACCTCCGTGGACAAGATCACCGGGACGGCCGAGAGCGGTCGGGTGGAAACGGGAGAAAACGCCCGTGGCTCAGGCGAAAACGAGCGAAACGAGCTCGTCGACGAACGGCAGGACGGAGTCGGCGCCGCCCCGCACGGGCGAGTTGTGGAACAACGCGACGCGGCCGTGGGCGCCGACGAACGCGATCACGCCGGCCCGCTCGGCGGGCACTCTGAGCGAGAAGCCCGCCGCGTCGCACCGCGCGAAGCCGGTCGTGAGCAGTTCGATGAGGTCGGGCAACGGACCCTTCGGGTACGCGTCGGGCGTCGCGCGGGTGGCGCCGTTGGCCATCATCAGCCGGTGGTGGCCGGGGTTCTCCATGGCGAAGCGGCAGTACGCGTGGATCAGCGCGCGCACGCGGCCGACGACGTCCGCCGGGTCCTCGCTCGCCTCGGCCGCCTCCATCGCGGCGCGCAGCCGCGCGAACTCGTGGTCGAGCAAGCCCGCGACGAGCGCGGAGCGGTCCGTGAAGTGCTGGTAGATGCTCGCCGGCGCGATGCCGACCGCGCGGGCGACGCCGCGGATCGTCAGGCCGTCCTCACCGCCGAGCTCGGACAGCAGCCGGCTGGCCGCGTCGAGGATCTCCCCGCGCAGCCGGTCGCCCTCGCCCCACCTGTTCCGGGTGCGCCCGGCGCTGACCTCGGCTTCTTCCGGCACGTGCCCATTCTTACCGCTTGACCTGCCCGGGCGTCGGACGGGCCGCCTCGTTTCGTCGTCGACCCGTCATCTGTGGTTCACCCCGGCAGGCCGGACATCTCGATATTTTTTTCCTGGTGGACGAGCAGGAGTGGCTGGACGACTTCCAGCGGCGCGTGGACGACATGCGCGCGAAAAGCGTTGCGTTGCAAGAGAAGCTCACCGAGGCCGAAGGCAAGGCCCGCTCGTCGGACGGACTGGTCACGGTCACCGTCACCCCCAACGGCGCTCTGAAGAACCTGCACATCGACGACCGGGCGCTGCGTTCGTCCGGCGGGGCCCAGCTCACCGCCACCATCATGGAGACCTACGGCAAGGCCCAGCGACAGGTGTCGCGCGAGGTCGCCGACGCGCTCGAGCCACTGGCCGGCGGCACCGAGATGATGGACGTGGTCCGGTCCTTCCTGCCCGCGCCGGAGCCCGAGGAAGACGAGCCGCAGGACGCGCCGCGCCAGCCCGGTGAACCCGAGGCCGAGGACCGCACCCCGCCGCCGCCCGCGCCGCCGCGGATACCGCCCGCCGGTGGCGTGCCGTCGCAGCCGCCTCAGGTTCCGCCTCTGCCGCCGCGGATGCCGCCGCCGCCCATGCCGCCGGCTCCCCCCGTTCCGCCGGCTCCGCAGCCGGGGCCGCCCGCGCCGCCGCAGCCGCGGCCGGACCAGCAGCCGAGGCCGCAGTCGGGCCCGCACCGCCGCCGCATGGACGGCGACGACGACGAGATGCAGCCGTGGTGACGAGGGAGATGCGCTGATGGACGGGTACACCGTCGAACCCGACGTGCTGACGACGTACGCGAGTGGTCTGGACGATCGCGGCGGCAAGGTGACGGCCGCGGCCAACCGCATCCAAGAGGTCAACGGCGGCGACATCAACGCCTTCGGCGTGGTCGTCGGCCAGGTGCTGGGGATCCCGACGCGCATCGCGCTCGGTGTGCTGCACGACCAGGTCAACGGCGCCGCGAAGGCGATCACGGACCAGGCCAACAACACGCGCACGGCCTCGGACCAGTACCGCACCACGGAAACCAACCACGCGCAGACGATCACGACAGCGGGGACCCCGACGTGACCACGACGTTCGACCCGAACGCCAAGCCCGACTTCGGTGCCGGGGTGGTGATCACCGACTCCAACAAGTTCTCCGGCGCGGGTTTCCTCGACTCGTACTCGTTCCTCATCAAGAGCTGCGAAGACATGAAGACCGCCGACGACTCCGACAAGGCGGCGCTGGGCGTCTCGATCGGGCTCGGCGTGGTGGCTTCGGCTGTGGACACGGTGAAGTTCGCGCTCAACCCGCTGGGCAGCCTGATCTCCGCCGGGCTCGGCTGGCTGATCGAGCACGTGAGCTTCCTGCGTGAGCCGCTCGACATGCTGATGGGCGACCCGGACCAGATCCAGCTGCTGAGCCAGGAAGTGCACACGATCGCCGAGACCATCCGGCAGATCGGCGAGGACCAGAAGTCCTCTTTGGACGGCGACATCAAGGAGTGGCAGGGCAACGCCGGCGACACGTTCCGGCAGCGCATGCAGGAGCTCGCCGCCGACCTGGACAGCAAGGCCCACGGCACCGACATCGTGGCGTACCTGATCCAGACGAACATGGCCATCATCGCCGCCGTGCGGGGTCTGTTCCGCGACCTCATCACCACGGTGCTGGGCGACATGATCTCCACGATGCTGATCGCTTTGGCGGCGGCCATCCCGACTTTCGGCGCCTCGATCGTCGCGGGCGTCGGCTGGTGCGTCGCGCAGGCGACGCTCACCGCCACCTCGCTCGGCGCGAAGCTCGCCGCGGTCGTCGCGCAGGCCACCCGCTCGGCCGCGCGCATCGGCAACGTCGTCAAGGGCCTCAAGACCCGCCCGGGCGCGAGCGGCGCCGCCGGCAGCGGGGCCCACGCTGGTGACGACATCCCGCTGGGCCCGGTCCCCGGCCGCGGCGGCTCGGGTGGCGGCGCTGGGTCTTCCGGTGCGCACAGTGGTGATGATGCGGCTACTCCGCCGCCGGTGCCGCCGAAGGACGATGTGCCTCCGCCCGCGGGTGATTCGGGTTCTGGTTCGGGGTCTGGATCGGGCAGCGGCAGCGGCTCGGGCTCGGGCTCGGGTAGTGGTTCTGGCAGCGGTTCGGGCAGTGGATCCGGTTCGGGCAGCGGCTCTGGCAGCGGCACCCACGCCGGCGACGACGCCGCCACGCCTCCGCCCCCGGCCCACAGCGGCGACGACGCCGCGACCCCACCCCCGGCCTCGCACGCCGGCGACGACGTCCCGCCGCCGGTTCCCCCGAAGGACGACGTCCCCCCGCCCGCCGGTGGCAGTGGCTCCGGTTCTGGCAGCGGCTCCGGCAGCGGCACCCACGCCGGCGACGACGCTGCCACGCCTCCCCCGGCTTCACACGCCGGTGACGACGTCCCACCTCCGGTCCCGCCGAAGGACGACGTCCCCCCACCCGCAACCCACACCGACGACGCCGCCACACCCCCGCCGGCCTCCCACGCCGACGACGACGTCCCGCCGCCCGTGCCCCCGAAGGACGACGTCCCGCCCCCGGCAACCCACTCCGGCGACGACGCGGCCACCCCGCCACCCGCCTCCCACGCGGGCGACGACGCCGCGACACCTCCGCCGGCCTCACACACCGGTGACGATGTCCCGCCGCCGGTGCCGCCCAAGGACGACGTCCCCCCGCCGGCAACCCACACCGACGACGCGGCCACCCCGCCATCCGCCGGCCACGCAGGCGACGACGTCCCGCCGCCCGTCCCGCCGAAGGACGACGTCCCGCCACCGGCAACCCATTCGGGCGACGACGCCGCGACACCTCCGCCGGCCTCACACGCCGGTGATGACGTGCCGCCGCCCGTCCCGCCCAAGGACGACGCGCCCCCGCCGGGCACCCACTCCGGCGACGACGCCGCTACACCCCCGCCGAGCAGCCACGCGGGCGACGACGCGCCCCCGCCCGTCCCGCCCAAGGACGACGTTCCCCCGCCCGGCACCCACTCCGGTGACGACGCGGCTTCGACGGCCGGAACCCAGGGCAGCCACCACGGCGACGACGGCACGCCCCCGGGCAGCAGCCACCACGGTGACGACGGCACCCCGCCCGCCAGTCACCACGGCGACGACGCCCCCACACCCCCGGCCAACCAGCCGCCGAAGACCCCGTGGACGAAGGCGCACGAGGATTGGCTGAAGCAGCACCAGCCGGAGGCCTTCGCCAAGTACAAGTACCTCGAGAACCAGCTGAAGGCGAACCACCCGCAGGCCTTCTCGATCCTGAAGCAGTGGGTCGCCGACTCCGACAGCGCCAAGGAAATGTGGGCGTGGCCGGTCAAGGGCGGCCAGGAGATCATGAAGCAGATGCTCGACATCCAGAAAACAGCCGAAACCGGCTGGGCCAACGCCAACGCCGGCGACCAGCCCCCAGCAGACGGCGGCCACTAGCCCGCCACGAAAAACACCGCGCCCCTGGCAGCCCACAAGGCCGCCAGGGGCGCGGTGTTTTGCCCACACACCAACGGAAACAACCGAGCCTAGCTCGGCGCGCGCCCTCACCCCCACGGCAGACCAAAAACCGGCCCTGAACCAGCAGTGGATGCCCGCCGAAGCGAGCCGGAAGTCAGGAAACGAGCTGCGGGTACTGCCCAGCGATGTCGCCCGACAAGCTCGCGCGCACGGCGCGGCTGACGTCGTCCGCGACGATCTCGAAGTCGCCCTTTTCAAGGCCGTCCAGGGCCAACGCGGCGATCGACGCCGGGTCGGACTTGGGGTCCGTGACGTCCGCCGCCATGTCCGTGTCCATGTAGCCGACGTGCAGTGCCGACACCAGCGTGCCCTGGTCGTGCAGGGCCAGGCGCAGGCCGTTGGTCAGCTGCAGGCCCGCCGCTTTGCCCGCGGAGTACGCGTTGACATGCGGTGCGGTGAACCACGACAGCACCGAGAGGATGTTGAGGATCGCGCCGCCGCCGTTGCGGGCCAGCGTGGGAGCGAAGGCGCGCGCCATTTCCAGTGGGCCGAAGTAGTGCGTCTCCATCTCCAGCCGGACGTCTTCCCACGAACCGGAAAGGAACGACGCCCCCGTGGAGACGCCGGCGTTGTTGATCAGCAGCGTCACATCGCCGGCCGCTTCGGCGGCCGCGCGGATCGAAGCCGGGTCTGTGACGTCGACCGCAATCGGCACGACACCCGGCAGGTCGACCGATTCCGGACGGCGCACCGCGGCGTAGACCTTCGCCGCCCCGCGCTCCAGCAAGGCGGCGGCCAGCTCCCGGCCCAGCCCACGGTTCGCGCCCGTCACCAGCGCGACAGAACCCTTGATCTCCATCAAAACCACTCCCAACACATCTGACTTGTTATCTGCAAGCTAGCCGCCGACGACACTACGGGCTAAACTTGCTTCAAGCAAGCCAGCACGGGAGGAAACCATGGGTCGACGGTCAAGCTGGGAAGGCACGCCGTGCCCCATCGCCCGAGGCGCCGACGTGCTGGGCGAGCCGTGGACGCTGGTGATCCTGCGCGAGGCCCACGCGGGCACCACTCGCTTCGACGAGTTCCGCAGCAGCCTCGGCATCGCGGACAACGTGCTGTCCGCACGGCTCGCGCGAATGGTCGAGACCGGGCTGATGACCCGCGTCCCCTACCGCGACGGCGGCCGCACCCGCGACGAGTACCGCCTCACCCAGGCCGGCGCCGACACGCTGCCGGTGATCCACGCGCTGGGCGCGTGGGGCGACACCTACACCCACTCCCCAGCCCCGGGCGAGCCGATGCGGCTGGTCCACACCCCCTGCGGCGAGCTCACTCGCCCCGGCGAGAAGTGCGACCACTGCGGCGGCGACGTGAACCGGGCGGAACTGCGCCGGCTCGAGAAGGAGACGCACGACCAGGTGCCGCTGGCCGAACCCGTCGCCTGAGTCAACCCGTGGAAGGTGTTGGTAAATCACCACTTTCCGGACAGTACGAAAGTCGGGTCACAAACGGGGCTGAATTGCCTAGATTCGGTGCAGCGCGCGCAAATCAGGCAAAACTCCCCTCACCCACCCGAGGAGCTTTCCGATGTCGAGGAAGTTCTTGCTGTCCGGCGCCATCGCGCTGGCCGTCGCCGCCGCCCCGCTCGTCGCGGGCACGGCCACCGCCGCCACGGCCGCCACCGACCAGGCCGCGGCCGTCACCACGGTGTACTACAGCACCTCCGGCGCGCCGACGTTCCGCGCGGCGATCAACGCCGGCGCGGCCAACTGGAACCGCTCGGTCACCAACGTCAAGCTGGTCGAACGCTCTTCGGGCGCCTCGCTGCGCTACACCGAGGGCAACGACCCGCGCGGCTCCTACGCCCAGAGCGACGGCCACGGCACCGGCACCGTCTTCATCGACTACGCCCAGGCCCGCGAGTACGACAACACCCGCATCGCCGCCCATGAGACCGGCCACGTGCTCGGCCTGCCCGACCACTACTCCGGCCCGTGCTCCGAGCTGATGTCGGGCGGCGGCCCCGGCCCGTCGTGCACCAACGCCAACCCCAACGCGCAGGAACGTTCCCGCGTGAACTCCCTGTGGGCCAACGGTTTCCGCACGCTGGGCGCCGGCGGACCGCAGGAGCGCATCTACGAGACGCTGCCCGTCCTCACCCACTGACCCAAACACCCCAATGTGGCGTTCGGTGCGCTCCTGCGGTCCGCCGGCGCCCAGCGTGCGGAAACCGTTGGCCCACAGGGAGTTCACGCGGGAACGTTCCTGC